>NZ_JBEOPV010000028.1:0-72522 GCF_040310425.1 Pseudomonas sp. 65/3-MNA-CIBAN-0223 | reverse complement strand
TCTCACAGGGTTTAAGGTCGCACGCAAATTTTGTGAACCCCACAAACACCTGTGGGAGCCAGGCTCTCACAGGGTTTAAGGTCGCACGCAAATTTTGTGAACCCCACAAACACCTGTGGGAGCCAGGCTCTCACAGGGTTTGAGGTCGCACACAAATTTTGTGAACCCACAAATACCTGTGGGAGCCAGGCTCTCACAGGGTTTGAGGTCGCACGCAAATTTTGTGAACCCCACAAATACCTGTGGGAGCCAGGCTCTCACAGGGTTTGAGGTCGCACACAAATCTCGTGAACCCCACAATACCTGTGGGAGCCAGCCTGCTGGCGATAGCGGCAGGATAGGCAATAAAAATCCCCCGGGCTGAAAAGCGACGGGGGATTTTTTATGCCCGAAGACTTATCGCTGATGCACCAGCGCCCCCGCCGCATAAGTCTGCAGCACCGTGCGGTCATCCCCCAGGGTCATCAGCACAAACAACGTCTCGGCAATGTTGTTGGCCTGTTTCAAGCGATAGCTCAGCAGCGGCGTGGCGTTGTAATCCAGCACCAGGAAGTCGGCGTCGGTGCCGGGCTTGAGCGTGCCGATCTTGTCTTCCAGGCGCAGCGCACGAGCGCCGCCCAAGGTGGCGAGGTACAGCGACTTGAACGGGCTCAGCCGCGCGCCTTGCAGCTGCATTACCTTGTAAGCCTCATTCAGCGTCTGCAACAGTGAGAAGCTGGTGCCGCCGCCGACGTCCGTACCCAAGCCGACATTCAACTTGTGCTTTTCAGCCATCGGCAGGTTGAACAGGCCGCTGCCGAGGAAGAAGTTCGACGTCGGGCAGAAGGCGATGGCCGAGCCGGTCTCAGCCAGGCGCGCGCACTCGTCGTCGCACAGGTGCACGCCATGAGCGAACACCGAACGCTCGCCCAGCAGTTGGTAGTGGTCGTAGACGTCGAGGTAGCCTTTGCGCTCCGGGAACAGCGCCTTGACCCACTCCACTTCCTTGAGGTTTTCGCTGATGTGGGTCTGCATGTACAGGTCAGGGTATTCGCCGAGCAACTGGCCAGCGAGGGTCAGTTGCTCCGGGGTGCTGGTCGGTGCAAAGCGTGGCGTCACCGCGTAATGCAGGCGACCCTTGCCGTGCCAGCGCTCGATCAGCGCCTTGCTTTCGACATAGCTGGATTCGGCGGTGTCGGTCAGGTAGTCCGGGGCATTGCGGTCCATCATCACCTTGCCGGCGATCATGCGCAGGTCCAACTGCTCGGCGGCCTCGAAGAACGAGTTCACCGACTGCGGATGCACGCTGCCGAATACCAGGGCGGTGGTGGTGCCGTTGCGCAGCAGTTCCTTGATGAAAATGTCCGCGACTTCGTCGGCGTGGGCCTTGTCGGCGAACTGGCTTTCGCAGGGGAAGGTGTAGGTGTTAAGCCAGTCCAGCAACTGCTCGCCATAGGCGCCGACCATGCCGGTTTGCGGGAAGTGGATGTGGGTGTCGATGAAACCTGGGGTGATCAGGGCATCCTGATAATGGTTGATCTCGATGTCCGCCGGCAGGGTCGGCAGCAGGTCGCTGGCGTGGCCGAGGGCGCTGATCTGGCCGTTGTCCACCACCAGCAGGCCGTCTTCGAAATACTCATAGGAGGCTTCGATGCCAACTTCGGCGGGGTCGGCGATGCTGTGCAAAATGGCGGCGCGGTAGGCTTTGCGAGTCAAAGGCATGTGTATTACTCAACTGGAGGCTTGGCTGCGACGTGAAGCGGGCAGCAGTTTGGCAATTGATGATCCGGCGCTGGCAGTCTGCTGGCCGAAACTGGCGTTGTACGTGGCGATGATTTCGCCGGCGATGGAGATGGCAATTTCCACAGGCAGTTTGCCTTTGACTTCGCCAATGCCCATCGGGCAGCGCATGCGTTGCAGCACGGCGCTGTCGAAGCCGCGGTCACGCAGGCGGTGTTCGAATTTTACCCGTTTGGTCTTCGAGCCGATCAGGCCGAAGTAGGTGAAATCGTTGCGCTTGAGCAGTGCGGCAGTGAGTTCAAGGTCGAGCAGGTGGTTGTGGGTCATGACGATGCAGTAACTGCCAGCGGGCAGGTTATCGATTTCATCCACAGGCTCTTCGCTGACGATCTTGCGCACGCCGTGGGGGATCTGCTCAGGGAATTCAGATTCCCGCGAGTCGATCCAGCGCACCCGGCAGGGCAGGCTGGCAAGCAGCGGCACCAGCGCGCGCCCGACGTGGCCGGCACCGAACACGGCGATCTGGGCCTGCACCTGGCCCATCGGCTCGAACAGCAACACGGTGACGCCACCGCAGCACTGACCCAGGCTGGCGCCCAGGCTGAAGCGCTCCAGGTGGGTGTCCTGCCGGCCGCTGGCAAGCATCTCGCGGGCGATCTGCATGGCCTTGTATTCCAGGTGCCCGCCACCGATGGTGTCGAAGGACTGGTTGACGCTGATGACCATTTTCGAGCCGGCGTTACGCGGAGTCGAGCCGAGTTCTTCGATGATGGTGACCAGCACGCAGGGCTCACCCTGGTGTTGCAGGTCGGCGAGGGCGTCGATCCAGTTGTACATGTTTCACCTCAGCATCTTTGGTGTCTGTTCGACCGTCATCGCTAGCAAGCTAGCTCCCACAGGTTTTTGTGGTGTTCACAGAATATGGATTCAGTACAGAATCCTGTGTGAGCCAGCCTGCTGGCAATATCGCTAGCAGGCTAGCTCCCACAGGTTTTTCTGGTGTTCCCAGAATCTGGATCCAGTACAAAATCCTGTGGGAGCCAGCCTGCTGGCGATTAGCCGCGCCTGGGTTTAAAGCGAAGCCAACTCGGCCTCTGCTTCAACCGCTTTCGCCGCCTTCAACTGCCGCATCTGCTCACAGCCCCACAACACCCGCTCCGGGGTCGCTGGTGCGTCGATTTGCGGTTGATGCCTGTAGTCACCCAGGCTCGCCACCGCATCCTTGATCGCGCACCAGGCCGCGATGCCGAGCATGAACGGCGGCTCACCGACTGCCTTGGAATGGAACACCGTGTCTTCCGGGTTCTTGCGGTTTTCCACCAGCTTGACCCGCAGGTCCAGCGGCATGTCCGCCACCGCCGGGATCTTGTAGCTGGCCGGGCCGTTGGTCATCAGCTTGCCCTTGTTGTTCCACACCAGCTCTTCCATGGTCAGCCAGCCCATGCCCTGGATGAAACCACCCTCGACCTGGCCGATGTCGATGGCCGGGTTCAGCGAGGCGCCAACGTCGTGGAGGATGTCGGTGCGCAGCATCTTGTACTCACCGGTCAGGGTGTCGATGATCACTTCGCAGCAGGCAGCGCCGAAGGCGAAGTAGTAGAACGGCCGACCCCGGGCCTGACTGCGGTCGTAGAAGATTTTCGGGGTCTTGTAGAACCCGGTGCTCGACAGCGATACCTGGGCGAAATACGCCTGCTGGATCAAGGCTTCGAACGTCAGGATATGGTCGCGTACCCGCACGTGACCGTTGTGGAATTCCACGTCCTCTTCGCTGACCTTGTATTGGCGCCCGGCGAATTCCACCAGGCGTTTCTTGATGATTTCGGCAGCGTTCTGCGCGGCCTTGCCGTTCAGGTCAGCACCACTGGAAGCGGCGGTCGGCGAGGTGTTCGGCACCTTGTCGGTGTTGGTTGCGGTGATCTGCACCCGGTCCATTTCCACCTGGAACACTTCAGCCACCACCTGCGCCACCTTGGTGTTCAAACCCTGGCCCATTTCAGTGCCGCCATGGTTCAGGTGAATGCTGCCATCGGTGTAGATGTGGATCAGCGCGCCGGCCTGGTTGAGGAAACTGGCGGTGAAGGAAATGCCGAATTTCACCGGGGTCAGCGCCAGGCCTTTTTTCAGGATCGGGCTGTTGGCGTTGTAGCGCCGGATCGCTTCGCGACGTTCGGCGTACTGGCTGCTTTCTTCCAGTTCGGCGGTCATTTCCTCGAGCATGTTGTGCTCGACGGTCTGGTAGTAGTGAGTGACGTTACGCTCGGTCTTGCCGTAGTAGTTGGCCTTGCGCACCGCCAGTGGGTCGAGGCCCAGGTGCCGGGCAATGGAATCCATCACTTCTTCGATCGCGACCATCCCTTGCGGGCCACCGAAGCCACGGTAAGCGGTGTTGGACGCGGTGTTGGTCTTGCAGCGATGACCGTTGATGGTCGCATCGCCCAAGTAATACGAGTTGTCGGCATGGAACATCGCCCGGTCGACAATCGATGCCGAAAGGTCCGGCGAGCAGCCGCAGTTGCCGGCCAGTTCCAGGGCGATGCCATGCAGGCGCCCGGTGCTGTCGAAGCCCACGTCGTATTCAACATAAAACGGGTGACGCTTGCCGGTCATCAGCATGTCTTCGACCCGCGGCAGGCGCATCTTGGTCGGCTGGCCGGTCAGGTGGGCGACCACCGCGCATAGGCACGCAGGGCTCGCGGCCTGGGTTTCCTTGCCACCAAAGCCGCCGCCCATGCGGCGCATGTCGACCACGATCTTGTTCATCGACACGTCCAGCACCTCGGCCACCAGTTTCTGCACTTCGGTGGGGTTCTGGGTCGAGCAGTAGACGATCATCCCGCCGTCTTCGGTCGGCATCACCGAGGAGATCTGGGTTTCGAGGTAAAAGTGCTCCTGGCCGCCGATGTGCAGCGTGCCCTGGATGCGATGTTCGGCGGTCGCCAGCGCAGTGGTGGAATCGCCGCGTTGATGAGTGTGACTGTCGAGTACAAAGTGGCGCTTGCGCAGGGCCTCGACCACGTCCAGCACCGGCTCGAGGTCTTCGTATTCGATGATCGCCGCCATCGCAGCTTTGCGCGCGGTTTCCAGGTCTTTCGCCGCGACGGCCAGCACCGGTTGGCCGACGAACTGCACGTCATCGATGGCCAGCAAGGGATCACCCGGCATCAACGGGCCGATGTCTTTGAGGCCCGGCACGTCTTCGTGGGTGATGGCGATGCGCACGCCTTCGAAGGCATAGCAGGGGCGGGTATCAATGCTGATGATTTTCGCGTGGGCACGGTCCGACAGCCGCGCGTAGAGGTGCAACTGGTTGGGAAATTCCAGGCGGTCGTCGATGTACTGCGCTTCACCGGACACATGCTTGGCGGCGCTGTCGTGCTTGACGCTGCGGCCGACACCGGTGGTCAGGTCCTTGGCGAACAGTTCAGCCAGTTCGGCTTGGGTCTTCTCTACAGCGTGATGATTAGACATAAGCGGTCACCCGAGTCTCGATGTGCGGTGTTTGCAGTTCGATAAAGTATTTGCGCAGCAGGTTTTGCGCGCTGAGCAGGCGGTATTCCTTGCTGGCGCGGAAGTCCGAGAGCGGCGTGAAATCCTGCGCCAGGGCCGCGCAGGCGCGTTCCACCGTGGCGTGGTTGAACGGCGCGCCGAGCAACACGGTTTCGCAGTGACTGGCCCGTTTCGGAATTGCCGCCATGCCACCGAATGCCACGCGGGCATCGGCGATCACACCGTTTTCAATGCGCAGGTTGAACGCGGCGCAGACTGCGGAAATATCATCGTCCAGGCGCTTGGAAACCTTGTAGGCGCGGAACAGTTGTTCAGCGCTGGCGCGCGGAATGATGATCTTCTCGATGAACTCGCTTTCCTGCCGCGCAGTCACGCGGTAGTCGATGAAATAATCTTCCAGGGCCAGGGTGCGGCGGGTTTCGCCCTTGCACAGGACGATCTGCGCGCCCAGTGCTATCAGCAGCGGCGGCGAGTCGCCAATCGGCGAAGCATTACCAATGTTGCCGCCCAGGGTGCCCTGGTTGCGGATCTGTAATGAAGCGAAGCGTTGCAGCAATTCACCGAAGTCCGGGTACTCGGCCTTCAAGGCTTCGTAGCAATCGGAGAGGGCGGTGGCGGCGCCGATTTCCAGGCGATCGTCGAAGCGTTCGATGCGCTTCATCTCGGCGACGTTGCCGACGTAGATCATCACCGGCAGGGTGCGGTGGAATTGTGTGACTTCCAGCGCCAGGTCAGTGCCGCCAGCCAGCAGCCGGGCCTGTGGATAAGCATCATAGAGGTCGGCCAGGTCGGCCACGGTCAGCGGCACCAGGCAGCGTTTGTCGCCGCTGTTGAGTTCGCCGATATCGGTCGGCGCGATGGCTTTCAGGCGGGTAATGGTCTCGGCTTCACGGGCATCGAACTGGTCCGCCGGCTTGCCGCAGCAGGACTGCTCGGCGGCCTCCAGGATCGGCCGATAGCCGGTGCAGCGGCAGAGGTTGCCGGCCAGCGCTTCGTGGGCCTTGTGCGAGTCGGGTTGATCGCTGTTCTTCTGCAGGGCAAACAACGACATCACGAAGCCGGGGGTACAGAAGCCGCACTGCGAACCATGGCATTCGACCATGGCCTTCTGCACGCTGTGCAGCTCGCCCTGGTGCTTGAGGTCTTCGACGCTAATCAGTTGTTTGCCGTGCAGGGACGAGACGAACGTCAGGCACGAGTTGAGGCTGCGGTAACGAATGTGCTCGCGGCCAGCGTCGTCCGTCTGCAGTTCGCCGACCACCACGGTGCAGGCGCCGCAGTCACCGCTGGCGCAGCCTTCTTTGGTGCCGGGTTTGCCCACATGGTCGCGCAGATAATTGAGCACGGTCAGGTTCGGGTCCAGGGCGTGCTCACTACGGAGTTCCTGGTTTAGTAAAAACTGGATCACGGAAGGCCTCGCAGACTCATTATTGTTGTTAACCGCTTTGCACCGAATTTATCAGGTCTGACTTTTCGGTCAATGATTTTCTGACTTAAAGGTCAGGAAATAACAATTTGGCGATCAACAACGCGTTCCATCAGTATTGACCCTTGCGGGGCGCCTGGTTTGTTTCGGGATTTTTGTTTGGTTTTTTTTTAACGATCCTGCGTGAATCGTGCCAAAAACCGCCGGGTGGGCACTCCGCCATGACCCCTCATGTGCGCTACACTGCGCCGCCTGTGCAGATCGAAAGAGTTTGAAGGACAATCATGACGTTCAAGGCGCCGGACAGCCTCGCCGAGCAAATTGCTCACCACCTCGCCGAACGCATCATTCGCGGTGAAATGAAGCCCGGGGAGCGGATCCAGGAACAGAAGGTCACCCTGGCCCTCAATGTCAGTCGCGGGTCAGTCCGCGAGGCGCTGCTGATCCTCGAGCGCCGCCACCTGATCGCGATCCTGCCGCGGCGGGGCGCGCACGTCACCGAATTGACCGCGCACAAGGTGCAGAGCCTGTGCACGCTGATGTGCGAGCTGTACATCCTGCTCGGCAATGCCGTGGCAACCGGCTGGCAGGTCCAGGCGGACATGGCGCCGTTCGTGCAGATCCAGCAGCGCCTGGCCGACAGTTACGAGCGCCAGGACATCCGCACCTTCGTCGATGACAGTTTTAACGTCATGCGCGCGGCGTATCCCTTCGCCAACAACCCGTACCTGCAGGAAACCGTCGAGAACCTGCAACCGGCCATGAGCCGCGCCTATTTCCTTGCCCTGGACCAACGCAAAGCGTCGATGAGCGAGTTCCTGGAACTGTTCGAACGCTTGCTCGCTGCGGTACTGGCCCGGGACTTCCCGCTGATCCGCACGGTGCTGACGGCCTATGCCCAGCGCAGCAGCGATCTGGTGGTTTCCGCCCTGACGGACGCTTAAGCGTGCGGCTCAAGTGCATCAAGCTGGCGGGGTTCAAATCCTTCGTCGACCCGACCACCGTCAACTTCCCGAGCAACATGGCGGCGGTGGTCGGGCCCAACGGTTGCGGCAAGTCGAACATCATCGACGCCGTACGCTGGGTGATGGGCGAGAGCTCGGCCAAGAATTTGCGCGGCGAGTCGATGACCGACGTCATCTTCAATGGCTCCACCAGCCGCAAACCGGTCAGCCAGGCCAGCATCGAACTGGTGTTCGACAACTCCGATGGCACCTTGCTGGGCGAGTACGCCGCCTATGCGGAAATATCCATTCGCCGCAAAGTCACCCGCGACAGCCAGACCACCTACTACCTCAACGGCACCAAGTGCCGGCGTCGCGACATCACCGACATCTTCCTCGGTACCGGCCTGGGGCCGCGCAGCTACTCGATCATCGAGCAGGGGATGATCTCCAAGCTGATCGAGTCCAAGCCCGAGGACCTGCGCAACTTTATTGAAGAAGCCGCGGGCATCTCCAAGTACAAGGAGCGCCGGCGCGAGACCGAAAACCGCATCCGTCGCACCCACGAAAACCTCGAGCGCCTGACCGACCTGCGCGAAGAGCTCACCCGTCAACTCGAACGCTTGCACCGCCAGGCCGAGTCGGCCAAGAAGTACCAGGAACTCAAGGGCGAGGAGCGTCAGCTCAAGGCGCAATTGTCGGCCCTGCGCTGGCAGGCGTTAAATGACCAGGTGGGGCAGCGCGAAGCCATTATCGGCACCCAGGAAATCACCTTCGAGGCGCTGGTCGCCGAGCAGCGCAATGCCGATGCGAGCATTGAACGCTTGCGTGACGGGCACCACGACCTGTCCGAACGCTTCAACCTGGTGCAGGGACGCTTCTATTCCGTCGGCGGCGACATCGCCCGCGTCGAGCAGAGCATCCAGCACGGCCAGCAGCGACTGCGCCAGTTGCAGGACGATCTCAAAGAAGCCGAACGCGCACGCCTGGAGACTGAATCGCACCTGGGGCACGACCGCACGCTGCTGCTGACCCTCGGCGAAGAGCTGGACATGCTTACCCCGG
The DNA here is from genome assembly GCF_040310425.1 of Pseudomonas sp. 65/3-MNA-CIBAN-0223. Taxonomy (NCBI): domain Bacteria; kingdom Pseudomonadati; phylum Pseudomonadota; class Gammaproteobacteria; order Pseudomonadales; family Pseudomonadaceae; genus Pseudomonas; species Pseudomonas sp. 65/3-MNA-CIBAN-0223. The sequence continues at coordinate 63,858 of NZ_JBEOPV010000028.1, read as the reverse complement.
AACAGGAAGTCACCAGCGCGGCCGCCGAAGAGGCCGCCGCAGCCCTGGAAGAATCCGAAACCACCATGCATGGCTGGCAGGAGCAGTGGGACACGTTCAACCTGACCGCTGCCGAGCCGCGGCGCCAGGCCGAAGTGCAACAGTCGCGCATCCAGCAGCTGGAAACCAGCATGGAGCGCCTGGCCGACCGGCAGAAGCGCCTGGGTGAAGAGCGCGCGTTGCTTTCAGCCGACCCGGAAGACGCCGCGATCATGGAGCTCAGCGAACAGCTGGCGGCCAGCGAGGCGACCCTGGAAGACTTGCAGGCCAGCGAAGAAGCCCAGGTCGAACGCCTGGAGCAGTTGCGCCAGGAGCTGCAGCAGGCGCTGTCGGCGCAGCAGCAGGCCCAGGGTGATCTACAGCGGCTCAACGGTCGGCTGGCGTCCCTGGAAGCCCTGCAGCAGGCCGCGCTCGATCCGGGTACCGGCACCGCCGAATGGTTACGTGAACAGCACCTGGCCGACCGCCCGCGCCTGGCCGAAGGCCTCAAGGTTGAAGCAGGCTGGGAGCTGGCGGTAGAGACCGTACTGGGTGCCGACCTGCAAGCCGTGCTGGTGGATGATTTCAGCGACTACGACCTGGCCGGTTTCGCCCAAGGCGACCTGCGCCTGCTGAGCCCGGCCAGCGATGGCCTGCGCGTACCCGGCAGCCTGCTGGACAAGGTCGAGGCGCAGATAGACCTGGCACCCTGGCTGGGGCAGGTCAAGCCGGTCGACAGCCTCGAACAGGCCCTGGCACTGCGCGGTCAGTTGAGCGCCGGCGAAAGCCTGATCAGTCGCGATGGTTATTGGGTCGGCCGGCATTTCCTGCGTGTGCGCCGGGCCAGCGAAGCCGAAAGCGGTGTGCTGGCGCGGGGCCAGGAAATCCAGAACCTTGGCCTTGAGCGCGAAGAGCGCGAAGCCACGGTCGAGACCCTGGAAACCCAGCTGCAGAATCTGCGGGCGCAACAGCGGCAGCAGGAAAACGGCCGCGAACATTTGCGTCGCCTGCTGCAAGACGAAGCGCGCCAGCAAGGCGAATTAAAAGCCCAGTTGTCCGCCGGCAAAGCCAAGGCCGAGCAGCTGTCATTGCGCCGCACCCGGCTCGACGAAGAACTCACCGAGCTTGCCGAACAGCGCGCCCTGGAACACGAAAACATCGGCGAGGCGCGCCTGCAATTGCAGGAAGCCCTCGACAGCATGGCGCTCGATACCGAGCAGCGCGAGTTACTGCTGGCGCAACGGGACAGCCTGCGCGAGCGCCTCGATCGAGTGCGCCAGGAAGCCCGCCAGCACAAGGACCACGCGCACCAGCTGGCCGTGCGCCTCGGCTCGCTCAAGGCGCAGCACGACTCCACGCGCCAGGCCCTGGAGCGCCTGGAGATGCAGTCCGAGCGCCTGACCGAGAAGCGCGAGCAACTGAGCCTCAATCTGGAGGAGGGCGAGGCACCGCTGGAAGAGCTGCGCTTCAAGCTCGAAGAACTGCTCGACAAGCGCATGACCGTCGACGAAGAACTCAAGACCGCGCAGATCGCCCTGGAAGATGCCGACCGCGAACTGCGCGACGCGGAAAAACGCCGCAGCCAGGCCGAGCAGCAGTCGCAGCTGATTCGCAGCCAGCTGGAAACCCAGCGCATGGAATGGCAGGCCCTGACCGTGCGCCGCACCTCCTTGCAGGACCAACTGCTGGAGGACGGCTACGACCTGCACGGCGTGCTCGCCACCCTCACGGCCGAGGCCAGCGAGAAGGACGCCGAGGAAGAACTCGAGCGCATTGCCGCGCGCATTCAACGCCTGGGCGCGATCAACCTCGCAGCCATCGACGAGTACACCCAACAGTCCGAGCGCAAACGTTATCTGGATGCGCAGAACGACGATTTGGTGGAAGCGCTGGACACCCTCGAAAACGTCATTCGCAAGATCGACAAGGAAACCCGTAACCGCTTCAAAGATACCTTTGATCAGATCAATGGCGGATTACAGGCACTTTTCCCAAAAGTTTTCGGTGGAGGGCGCGCCTATTTGGAACTGACGGGCGAAGATCTACTCGATACAGGGGTGACGATCATGGCGCAGCCGCCCGGAAAGAAGAACAGCACCATCCATTTGCTCTCCGGCGGTGAAAAAGCCCTGACTGCACTGGCCCTGGTTTTTGCGATCTTCAAGTTGAATCCGGCGCCGTTCTGCATGCTCGATGAGGTTGATGCTCCACTGGATGACGCTAACGTTGGACGCTACGCCCGACTGGTCAAGGAAATGTCGCAGACGGTGCAGTTCATCTACATCACCCACAACAAGATCGCCATGGAAATGGCCGATCAACTGATGGGGGTGACGATGCACGAGCCGGGCTGCTCCAGGCTGGTGGCAGTGGATGTCGAGGAAGCGATGGCGATGGTGGATGCCTGAGGCGAACTTCCAGAAAGGGGATTGCAGGTGCGAATGACGTGTTCGAGGGCCTTGAGTTACAGCTAATTCGACATATTCGCACTGGGCGGGAAGACAGACGGTGTAAAGTTGCCTTTGGTCGTGCTAGTTTAATATCAATTTTTCGTATACGTGGGCAAAACGCCTGTCAGAACATAGAGTTGGCGCCACGTTTTAAAGCGGTTTGCGAGTTGTAAACCCCTTATTTTTCAGCATTTTTTATAGAGGCACGGGATTACATGGAAATCGGTCTGCGCGAGTGGCTGATCGTCATCGGCATCATTGTCATTGCCGGTATTCTTTTTGATGGCTGGCGCCGTATGCGCGGCGGCAAGGGAAAACTGAAATTCCGTCTTGACCGAAATTTATCCAATCTGCCGGACGAGGACACCAGCGCCGAGCTGTTGGGCCCGCCCCGCGTCCTGGACACCCATAAGGAGCCGCAGCTGGACGAGCATGATCTGCCGTCGGTGAGCATGCCGGCCCGTGACGCCCGTGAATCGGGTGCCAAGCGTGGCAAGCGTGGCCACGGCGAGCCGTCCCAGGGCGACCTGAACCTCAACCTCGACCTGGACGGCGGCCCGAGCTTCAGCAGCCGTGACGACGATTTCCCGGACGACACCAAGCCTGCGCACTCCAGCAGCGAGCGGGATCAGCCGCAAGCCGAGGAAGTGCTGGTGATCAGCGTGATCTGCCGTGACGCGGCCGGTTTCAAAGGCCCGGCGCTGCTGCAGAACATTCTTGAAAGCGGTCTGCGCTTCGGCGAAATGGATATCTTCCACCGCCACGAAAGCATGGCTGGCAACGGTGAAGTGCTGTTCTCCATGGCCAACGCCGTGAAGCCGGGGGTGTTTGACCTGGACGATATCGATCACTTCAGCACTCCGGCGGTCAGCTTCTTCCTCGGCCTGCCAGGCCCGCGTCATCCGAAGCAGGCCTTCGAAGTGATGGTGGCGGCGGCGCGCAAGCTGTCCCAGGAACTCAACGGCGAATTGAAAGACGACCAGCGCAGTGTGCTGACCGCCCAGACGATCGAGCATTACCGTCAGCGCATCGTGGAATTTGAACGTCGTGCGCTGACTCAGAAACGATAGAGGCAAAAAGATCGCAGCCTCGTTTCACTCGACAGCTCCTACGCAGATCGCATGTTTCCCGTAGGAGCTGTCGAGTAAAACGAGGCTGCGATCCTTTGATCCAGATAAGATTGAGCAGCCTAGGCTGCTCTTTTGCTTTATGAGAGAACACCCATGACCGCCGCCAAAACCCGCATTCTAGAGCTGCGTACCGAGCTCGATCAGCACAACTATCGCTACCACGTGATGGACGAGCCGAGCATTCCGGACGCGGAGTACGATCGCCTGTTCCACGAGCTCAAGGCCCTTGAAGCCGCGCATCCGGAACTGGTCACCAGCGACTCGCCCACCCAGCGCGTTGGCAGCGCGGCATTGTCGGCGTTTACCCAGGTGCGTCATGAAGTGCCGATGCTCAGCCTCGGTAACGCCTTCGAAGAAACCGACATGCGCGAGTTTGATCGTCGGGTCACCGAAGGTCTGGATCTGCCGGTCGGTGACCTGCTGGGCGGCGGTGCGGCGGTCGAATACAGCTGTGAGCCGAAGCTCGACGGCCTGGCGGTCAGCCTGTTGTATCAGGATGGCGTACTGGTGCGCGGCGCGACGCGCGGCGACGGTACGACCGGTGAAGACATCAGCGTCAACGTGCGCACCGTGCGCAACATCCCGCTCAAGCTGCAAGGCAGCGGCTGGCCGGCGACCCTGGAAGTGCGTGGCGAAGTGTTCATGTCCAAAGCCGGCTTCGAGCGGCTCAACGCCACGCAGCTGGAAGTCGGCGGCAAAACCTTCGCCAACCCGCGCAATGCCGCCGCTGGCAGCTTGCGCCAGCTGGATTCGAAGATCACCGCCAACCGTCCGCTGGAATTCTGCTGTTATGGCATCGGCCAGGTCTCGGCCGACATCGCCGACACCCACATCGGCAACCTCAAGCAGCTGCAACAATGGGGCATGCCAATCAGCCGCGAGCTGAAGCTGGCCCACGGTATCGACGAATGCCTGGATTACTACCGCGACATCGGCGAACGTCGCAACAGCCTGGCTTACGAAATCGACGGCGTGGTGTTCAAGGTCAACAGCATCGCCTCCCAGCGCGAGCTGGGCTTCCGTGCGCGCGAGCCGCGCTGGGCCATCGCGCACAAATTCCCGGCGATGGAAGAACTCACCGAATTGCTCGACGTCGAGTTCCAGGTCGGACGCACCGGCGCGGTCACCCCGGTGGCGCGCTTGAAACCGGTCAAGGTCGCGGGTGTCACCGTGGCCAATGCGACCTTGCACAACATGGACGAAGTCGCGCGACTGGGGCTGATGATCGGCGATACCGTGATCATCCGCCGCGCGGGCGATGTGATCCCGCAAGTGGTGCAAGTCGTCACCGAGCGCCGCCCCGAAAATGCCCGGGCGGTGCAGATTCCCGAGCAGTGCCCGGTGTGTGGCTCGCACGTCGAGCGCACCCAACTGGTCAAGCGCAGCAAGGGCCGCGAAACGGTCAGCGAGGGCGCGGTGTATCGCTGCGTCGGTCGCCTGGCCTGTGGCGCACAACTCAAGCAGGCGATCATCCACTTCGTCTCGCGCCGTGCCATGGACATCGAAGGCCTGGGCGACAAGAGCGTCGAGCAGTTGGTCGACGAAGGGCTGGTGAGCTCGCCAGCGGATCTGTATGCCCTCAAGTTCGAGGACATCGTCGACCTCGAAGGCTTTGCCGAGTTGTCGAGCAAAAAACTCCTCAGCGCCATCGAAGACAGCAAGAAGCCGAGCCTGGCGCGCTTCATCTACGCCCTCGGTATTCCCGATGTCGGCGAAGAGACGGCCAAGGTCCTGGCGCGCTCCCTGGGTTCGCTGGAGCGCGTGCAGCAAGCCTTGCCGCAAGTGCTCACGTACTTGCCGGACGTCGGCCTGGAAGTGGCACACGAGATCCACAGCTTCTTCGAGGACGCGCACAACCGCCAGGTCATCGCCGAATTGCTCAAGCACGGCCTGGAGATTCAGGACCAGGGCGAACTGGGCGCCGAATTCTCCGCCAGCACCACCCTGGGCGGGTTCCTCGACAAGCTGCACATCCCCTCGGTCGGCCCGGGCGGCGCACAGAAGCTGGCAGACAAGTTCGGCTCTCTGGAAGCGGTGATGAATGCCGACTGGCTGGACATGCGCCAGGCCTTGCCGGAAAAGCAGGCGAACGCGGTGCGGGAGTTTTTCGCCATTGAAGACAATCGCCAGCGCGCGTTGAAGGCCGAGGCGCAGTTGACCGAGTTCGGCATGCACTGGCTGAGCGAGAAAAAAGTCGTTGAAGGCTTGCCGCTGGCCGGGCAAACCTGGGTCCTGACCGGTTCGCTGGAACTGATGAGCCGCGACGTGGCCAAGGACAAGCTGGAAAGCCTGGGCGCCAAGGTCGCAGGCTCGGTATCGGCCAAGACCCATTGCGTGGTGGCAGGACCGGGCGCGGGTTCGAAACTGGCCAAGGCCAACGATCTGGGGCTGAAGGTGCTGGATGAAGAGGCGTTTGTCGGGTTCCTGAAAGACCACGGCGTACCTATCTGACAGACAGGATCAAAAGATCGCAGCGCCCCTGTAGGAGCTGCCGAAGGCTCGGGCCGCGATCGGACGATCTTTTGATCCACCCAACAAAACTCTGGGAACGATATCCCAGCCCCAATGATCTAGTCTTGGCCAGCCCCAGGGAGAGATCGCAATGTACCGCTTCTTCGAACAGCTCAGTTCCCGCATCGCCGCACCTTTTATCAGCGAGACGTCCCGCAACAGCAAGGTCTGGCAGTGCCGCTGCGGGCAGTCGCTGTTCTTCAGCAACAGCCAGTGCCTGGCCTGCTCCGCAATGCTGGGCTATCAGCCGGAAAAAAGCCGCCTGTCCTCCCTGCAACCCGGCCCGCAGCCCGACACCTGGCTGCTCGACGCCGAGCCCGAGGCGGGGCTGTTCCGTCGTTGCGCCAACCTCGACTCCCCAGCCGCCTGCAACTGGCTGCTGCCGGCCGATGACCACAACGCGCTGTGCATCGCCTGCAGCCTCAACCACACCATCCCTGACCTGACCATTACCGAGAATCACGAACGCTGGCGCAAGGTCGAGACGGCCAAACGCCGCCTGGTGGCGCAATTGGTCAGCCTGGGGTTGCAGGTGATTCCCAAGACGGTTGACGAAGAAACCGGTCTGGCCTTCGATTTCATCGGCGTCGATCTCGAAGGGCAGGCGCCCACCACCGGGCACGCCAACGGCCTGATCACCCTGGACATCAAGGAAGCCGACGACGCCCATCGGGAAAAAATCCGGGTGCAGATGCACGAACCTTATCGCACGCTGCTCGGCCACTTCCGCCACGAGGTCGGTCATTACTACTGGGACCGCCTGATCGCCAACAGCCACTGGCTGGAGCCGTTTCGCAATCTGTTCGGCGACGATCGCGCCAGCTACGCCGAGGCGCTCGATCGCCATTACCAGCAGGGCGCCCCCCTGGACTGGCAGCAACACTGCGTCAGCGCCTACGCCACCATGCACCCCTGGGAAGACTGGGCCGAAACCTGGGCGCACTACCTGCACATGATGGACGCCGTGGACACCGCATTGGGGTTTGGCATGAGCGCCCGGGAGATGGATTTCGACTACCAGCCATTCCCGCTCGAAACCCTCTACGACCCCCAGCATCCCGGTGGCCCGGCGTTCCTGTCCTTCGTCAATGCCTGGATCGAACTCGCCGGCATGCTCAACGAACTGTCACGCAGCATGGGCCAGCCGGATTTCTACCCCTTCGTCCTGCCACCAGCGGTGATCGCCAAGCTGCACTTCATCCACCTGGTGATCCAGGAGGAGGGTGGCAGGGCGGATGAGGTATTGGCGCAAGCATAATTCCGGCAGGCGCTGCCGAAGGCTCGGGCCGCGTTCGGACGATCTTTAAGGGGCCAACGCATGTCATTGACCGGCCTCATATTTTTTTATCCTGTCGAACGGTTGTAACTTCGTCTCAGATAGGTACAATGGCGCGGCTCGCCGACAGGTGAGTGTCGTTATGGTGACCCCATCGGTCCCCCCGCAACGATTACCCGTGAACCTGGTCAGATCCGGAAGGAAGCAGCCACAGCGGGAACATTGTGTGCCGGGGTGTGGCTGATGGGGTTACCACCTATCTCCAAGTCGTTGCGCCTGCAACGATGCTCCAGTCAAAAACCTCAAAATGCGCCAGCGTCCAGATCACCTCAGCGGTGAACTCTGACGGGCAAGCGTGCTTGCAGTGATTTTTGTAAATCTCTGCGCTTCGAAAATAGCGATTAACCTGATATCGACATTCCCATCCTCGCGATGAGGAACAGCAGTAGAATCAGAAAAAATACTCGAATAAATCCGCTGCCATACCGCAGGGCTAGAAATGCCCCGGTGAGCGAGCCTGCGATATTGCACAGACCAACGACTCCGCCGACAGCCCATAAAATGTTGCCCGACGGAATAAAAAACAGCAGTGCGGCGCTGAATGTCCCCAGGTTAACCAGTTTTGCAGAAGCTGAAGCATTTAAAAAATCAAACCCGAAAAACTTCACAAAAACAAAAAGAAGCAGGCTGCCGCTGCCCGGCCCGAAGACGCCATCATAAAAGCCGATTAAACCTCCGAAAAATACGCCAAGCAGGAGTTCTCTTCTGCCGCATTGTATGTCAGTGCTGAATCGGCCTAAGTCTTTTTTGATAAAGGTGTAGATCGCCATTGCCACCAAGATAATAAAAACTGCATATTCCATAAACCTTTTGGGGATGAGAGAAACCGATAGGGCGCCAAGGTAAGCGAATATAAATGCTGAAACCGTGGTTGGAAGCATGAGCTTCCATACAATTCTAACTCTCCTCACGTAAGTGGATATGGAGCAGAGGTTGCCGGCCAGGACAGCCAGTTTGTTGGTTCCGAACACCGTAGCCAGACTATGGCCAGGTAGCGCGTGTATCAGTGCTGGCACCTGGACCAGTCCACCTCCGCCAACCGCAGCGTCAATCAAGCCGCCACAAAAAGCAAAAAAACCTAGCGCGATTAGAACTTGCTCGACGTCCATCAGGTATCCAGTGATTAATGCGGCCATGGGCTTCTATTAAATGGAAGAGCATTAGAAGCATGCCAGGCCCGCACACTAATTACTTGAGGAGTGCGCAACAAGTGCTTTATAGTGATTCAAGCATTCACTTAAAATGAGCGATATTTAAATGGAGCTGTCGCAGCTGAACATGTTCAAGGTGGTCGCTGAGCAAGGCAGTATCGTTCGGGCGTCAGAATTGTTACATTGTGTTCCTTCAAACATAACGAACAGAATAAAGTTGTTGGAACAAGAGCTGGGCGTATCGCTTTTTATCAGGCAGGGCAGGGGGCTTGTGATCAGCCCCTCCGGGAAGTTGTTTCTTGGCTACGCAAATAAAATCCTTTCGTTGTGCCAGGAGGCTCGCGGAGCGCTGGATCCTGGGGCTGAGCCGTCAGGCGTATTGAACATTGGTGCAATAGAGTCTGCCGCCACCGGCAGGTTGCCCAAACTGTTATCCAGGTTTCATCAGCATCATCCCGCTGTGCAGATGCAATTCAGCACAGGGGTATGGTCGCAGTTAGTGAATGACGTCCTCGCTCATAAACTGGACGGTGCGGTGATTGCGGTCAAAAATCAGCATCCGGATATAGATCACATGGAAATCTATAAAGAGGAGCTGGTGTTAATCGCTTCACCCCGCCTCGGAAAAATCCACACCCCGCAGGATTTGAGGGGCAAGGCCGTATTCATGTGGCCCGAAGGATGTCCTTACCGAACAGCGCTGACGAGCTGGCTAGGTGAGCATCGAGTACCTGCTGCCATTACCAGCATAGCGAGCTACGGCACTATCCTCGGTTGTGTGAGCTCTGGAGCAGGCGTTTCCCTTGTGCCACGCGGTGTTTTTGAGCAGTTCAGGATGATCGGAGACCTGGAAGGGCACACCTTTGCCGACCTGATGCCGGTCCGGAATTATTTCATATGGAACAGGCACTCAACGGCGCATCGCGCGTGCGACGCGTTTGCAGACTTGCTGAAGGATGAGTTCAAGCCGATCTGAAAATATCGCGCCCTAGGGCTTGCCGATATACAGCCGAATGATGTCATCGATCTCCCCGGACATTTTCATCCGCAGCAAGGTGCGCAGGATGCGTTGCACTGGCACCTTGGGGTCATTACGTACATAACACCCCACCCGCTGCTCCTGAAGCACAGCAACACTTTGCAATTGTTGCTCGGGCAGCAAGCGCTGGTTGAACCAGTCCATCGTCCACTGGTTGCTCACTGCGTAGCGATAGCGTCCTGCCAGCAGTTTTTCCAGTACCTGTTCCTGGTTGCGCGCGTCTTCGCGGTCGAGCTTGTCGGCGTCGAACAGCGGTTGCAGGGTCGGGTAGGTGTAGCCGCGCACCGTGCCGATCGACTGGCGCGGCAGGTGGGCCGGGTCGGCGGAGGTCAGCGGGTCAGGGCGGCTCAGCAGCACATCGGGCTGAACCCACAGCGGAATGCTCCAGATGTAGTCGCCGGACTGATTGGGCAGCCAGGACTGCGCGGCATAACAGCGCACGTCGATTTCGCCATGCTCCATGGCGCTCTGCACCCGCGCCCGGGGCAGTACGTGAAATTCCGCAGGCACGCCCACCTGGGTCGCCAGGCTGAGCATCACGTCATACAGGATGCCCTGTGTCGGGCGACCGCGCTCAAACTGCACCATCGGCATGGTCCAGCTGTCGGGCACCACGAAGCGCAACGGCGCGTCTGCAGCCGCGCCGGTCAAGCTCACGAACAACAATGCCCCCAAGGCCAACCGCATAAAAGCTCCGGTACGTCTGAAACCTGAGCCGTTGAAAGCCCCCGCTGTGCATCTTAGCCAGATTAGACGAGGCATCGGATGCAATTTTGGCCTTGCTCCGCTAGCATTAGCCGCTTGTGTTCCTTCGTGGCGACGGTTTTCGATGAGTTATCAGGTTCTTGCACGTAAATGGCGTCCGCGCTCGTTCCGCGAAATGGTCGGCCAGACCCATGTGCTCAAGGCTCTGATCAATGCCTTGGACAGCCAGCGGCTGCATCACGCCTACCTGTTCACCGGCACGCGCGGGGTCGGCAAAACCACCATCGCGCGGATCATTGCCAAGTGCCTGAACTGTGAAACGGGCATCACCTCCACGCCCTGCGGCGAGTGTTCGGTGTGCCGGGAGATCGATGAGGGGCGCTTCGTCGACCTGATCGAGATCGACGCCGCGAGCCGGACCAAGGTCGAGGACACCCGCGAACTGCTCGACAATGTGCAATACGCCCCGAGCCGTGGGCGCTTCAAGGTCTACCTGATCGACGAAGTGCACATGCTCTCCAGCCATTCCTTTAATGCGCTGCTCAAAACCCTCGAAGAACCGCCGCCCTACGTCAAGTTCATCCTGGCCACCACTGATCCGCAGAAACTCCCTGCAACGATTCTTTCGCGGTGCCTGCAGTTCTCCCTGAAGAACATGACGCCCGAGCGCGTGGTCGAGCACCTGACCCATGTACTGGGTGTCGAGAACGTGCCGTTCGAAGACGATGCCCTGTGGTTGCTGGGTCGCGCCGCCGACGGTTCGATGCGCGATGCCATGAGCCTCACCGACCAGGCCATTGCCTTCGGTGAGGGCAAGGTGATGGCCGCCGACGTGCGAGCGATGCTCGGCACACTCGATCACGGCCAGGTCTACGACGTGCTGCATGCGCTGATCGAAGGCGATGCCAGGGCGCTGCTCGAAGGCGTGCGTCACCTGGCGGAGCAAGGCCCGGACTGGAATGGCGTGCTCTCGGAAATTCTCAACGTATTGCACCGTGTCGCCATCGCCCAGGCGCTGCCTGAGGGTGTCGACAATGGCCATGGCGACCGCGATCGGGTGCTGGCCCTGGCCCAGGCGCTGCCGGCCGAAGACGTGCAGTTCTATTACCAGATGGGCCTGATCGGGCGCCGTGACCTGCCGCTGGCACCGGACCCGCGAGGCGGGTTCGAAATGGTTCTGTTGCGCATGCTTGCGTTCAGGCCGGCCGATACGGCGGACGCCCCGAGGCAGCCGCTAAAGCCAGTGGGGATCAGCCAGGCCACAGTTGATTCCGCAAACTCAGTGGCTGCCGCGCCGGTTGTTGCGCCGGTAGTCGCTACGGCAGCTGCGCCTGTTGTTGCTGCACCCGTTGTTGCTCCAGCACCCGTTCCAGCGCCTGAGCCAGTTGCGCCGGTTGCGCCGGTTGCGCCGCCAGAGCCAGTGGTGGAGGCGGTCGCCATCGAGGAGGTGGTCGACCTGCCATGGAACGACCCGGTCGAGCCCGAGGCCGTGCTGCAGCCCGCCGTCGAGCCGATGCTCGAGACCGCTGGCGAGCAGCCCGAATTGCCACCGATGCCGCTGCCCACGCCAGACAGCGTGGTGCCGGATGCGCCGGAGTGGGCCGCCGCGCCTATTCCGGAGCCGTCCGTGGCAGAAGTCGATGCCGCCACCCCGGGCACTGACCTGGACGACGAGCCGCCGCTGGACGAGGATTACATCGAGCCGGACATCGACTCGGCCTACAGCTACCTGGATGAACTGGCCAGCGAACACGCTGCCGAGCCTGCGCCCGAGCCAGAACCCGAGCCGGCCGCCATGCCCGCCACCGGCCTGGCCTTGCAATGGCTGGAGCTGTTCCCGAAACTGCCGATCTCCGGCATGACCGGGAGCATCGCTGCCAACTGCACGCTGATTTCCGTTGAAGGCGACAACTGGTTGATGCACCTGGACCCGGCCCACAGCGCCCTGTTCAACGCCACCCAGCAGCGTCGCCTCAACGACGCGCTGAACCAGTACCACGGGCGCACGCTGACCCTGAGCATGGAGCTGATCAAGCCAGAACAGGAAACTCCGGCCCAGGCCGCGTCCCGGCGTCGGGTGAACCGTCAGCGCGAGGCGGAGGAGTCGATCCATGGTGATCCGTTCATCCAGCAAATGATGCAGCAGTTCGGTGCGGTGATCCGTAACGATACTATTGAACCTGTCGAAGCCCTGGCCAGTCAGGGCTAATAACTGAAGGCGTTCGGCCACAGGTGCCGGGCGCCGTTTTAATCCAAGTACTTTGAGGTGATTCCCATGATGAAAGGTGGCATGGCCGGCCTGATGAAGCAGGCACAGCAGATGCAAGAAAAAATGGCCAAGATGCAGGAAGAACTGGCCAACGCCGAAGTCACCGGTAAGGCCGGCGGCGATATGGTCACCGTGGTGATGACCGGTCGTCACGACGTCAAGCGCGTGAGCATCGACCCAAGCATGGTTGAAGGCCTGAGCGAAGATGATCGCGAGATGCTCGAAGCCGTATTCGCCGCCGCCGTCAACGACGCCGTGCGCAAGATCGAAGCCAACAGCCAGGACAAGATGTCCGGCATGACCGCTGGCATGCAATTGCCACCGGGTATGAAACTGCCATTCTGATTCGCCAAAGCGCGTCGGATGAGCTACAAAAAAATGCCAGGCGTTGAGCTTGGCATTTTTGTTTCTGCCGGTTGCTCATGCGCGACCGGCCCGCCGCCTTCGCGGGCAAGCCCGCTCCCACAGGGATTGAGGCGTGCTCCCGTTCATAGCGGGCAAGCCTTGCTCCCACAGGATAGAGGTAGTCCTGTGGGAGCGTGCTTGCCCGCGAAGCAGTCAACTCGGTCTACCTGACGAAACATCGAACGCCCCACCACCAAAAAGGTCTGCTCCCTATACCCCCCATTTAACGATCAAGGAGAAGCTCACATGCCAGATGCATTGACCCTCAACCAACGTATCGTCCTGGCCTCTCGCCCTGTAGGCGCGCCGACCCCAGAGAATTTTCGCCTGGAGCGCGAGGCATTGCCCGACCTGGCCGACGGTCAGATCCTGCTGCAGACCCTCTACCTGTCGCTGGACCCCTACATGCGCGGGCGCATGAGTGACGCACCTTCCTACGCAGCTCCGGTCGAAATCGACGAGGTCATGACCGGTGGCGCTGTGAGTCGAGTGGTGCGTTCGCTTAATCCGAAATTCCAGGAAGGCGATCTGGTGGTCGGCGCAACGGGCTGGCAGAGCCATAGCATCAGCGACGGGCGCAACGTCATCCCGGTGCCCTCCGGCCTCCCAAGCCCGTCGATGGCCCTGGGCGTGCTCGGCATGCCGGGCATGACCGCCTACATGGGCTTGATGGACATTGGCCAGCCACATGCCGGCGAAACCCTGGTGGTCGCTGCTGCATCGGGCGCAGTGGGCTCGGTGGTCGGCCAGGTGGCGAAGATCAAGGGCCTGCGGGTGGTGGGTGTGGCAGGCGGCGCAGACAAGTGCCGGTACGTGGTCGAGGAACTGGGTTTTGACGCCTGCATCGATCACAAGAGCCCGAGTTTCGCCGAGGATCTGGCATTGGCGTGCCCCCAAGGTGTGGACATCTACTACGAAAACGTCGGCGGCAAAGTCTTCGATGCGGTGTTGCCGCTGCTCAACGCCAAGGCGCGCATCCCTCTGTGCGGCCTGATCGCCGGCTACAACGCCCACGAAGCACCGACTGGTCCCGATCGCCTGCCGCAACTGCAGCGCACCCTGCTGACCAAGCGCGTGCGCATCCAGGGCTTTATCGTGTTCGATGACTACGGTGATCGCCAACCGGAGTTCATCAGCGCCATGGCGCCGTGGGTGCGCGATGGCAAGGTGAAGTTCCGCGAGGACGTGGTCGACGGCCTGGAGAATGCCCCTGAAGCTTTCATCGGCCTGCTCGAAGGGCGCAACTTCGGCAAACTGGTGGTGCGGGTCGCTCAGGACTGAGCAATTGACGCTAAAGAGAGGCGCGGGTATAAACCGCGTCTCGTTGATTTGTCGGACGTTTGCCCATGAGCTTCAGCCCTTTGATTCGCCAACTGATCGATGCCCTGCGAACCTTGCCGGGTGTTGGCCAGAAAACCGCACAGCGCATGGCGTTGCAGTTGCTCGAGCGTGATCGCAGCGGTGGCTCGCGCCTGGCATCGGCGCTGAGCCAGGCCATGGAAGGCGTCGGTCACTGCCGGTTGTGCCGCACGCTGACCGAGGACGACCTGTGCCCGCAGTGCGCCGACACTCGCCGCGATGACACCTTGCTGTGCGTGGTGGAAGGCCCGATGGATGTCTACGCCGTAGAGCAGACCGGGTTTCGCGGGCGTTACTTCGTGCTCAAGGGCCATCTGTCGCCCCTGGACGGCCTGGGGCCTGAGGCCATTGGCATTCCGCAACTGCTGGCACGGATTGAAGAGGCGGGCACCTTTACCGAGGTGATCCTGGCGACCAACCCGACGGTGGAAGGTGAAGCCACGGCGCACTACATCGCCCAGCTGCTCAACAACAAAGGCCTGATCGCCTCGCGCATCGCCCATGGCGTGCCCTTGGGCGGCGAGCTTGAGTTGGTGGATGGCGGGACGCTGGCGCATTCCTTCGCGGGGCGCAAGCCGATCGCTCTGTAACCTCCGTGATGACGCCATCGCCGGCAAGCCTTGCTCCCACACCGCGCACGGCACCGAATATCTCCCACACCGCAAACGGCGCCGAATATCTCCCACATCGCCCATGACGCCGAATATCTGTAGGAGCGAGCTTGCTCGCGATGAACCCGAGGGCGCCGCGGGGTATCAGATTTCCCGCGTCTTCGTTAACGACCATCGCGAGCGAGCTCGCTCCTACATGTTTTGGTTGAAAACCAAGCAAGCGCTCGGTTAACTTCACTGGACCTTCAGTGGAGTTCGCCGATGCCTGCCTTCCAGGAATACTTCGATCCCAGCCACCAATTGGTCCGCGACAGCGTCAGACGATTTGTCGAGCGTGAAATCCTGCCGGACATCGACCAATGGGAAGAAGCCGAAAGCTTTCCCCGTGAGCTCTATCTGAAGGCAGGCCAGGCCGGGATTCTGGGCATCGGTTACCCCGGAGCTTTCGGCGGCTCACACGAAGGTGATCTGTTCGCCAAGGTCGCCGCCAGTGAAGAGCTGATGCGCTGCGGCTCCGGTGGGCTGGTTGCCGGTCTGGGTTCCCTGGACATCGGCCTGCCGCCGATTCTGAAATGGGCCAGGCCAGAAGTCCGCGATCGCGTTGTGCCCCAGGTGCTCAGCGGCGAGAAGATCAGCGCCCTGGCGGTGACCGAACCGAGCGGCGGCTCGGACGTCGCCAACCTGCAAACCCGCGCCGTCCGCGAGGGCGATGTCTATAGGGTCAACGGCAGCAAAACCTACATCACCAGTGGCATTCGCGCAGACTTCTACACCGTCGCCGTGCGCACCGGTGACCCCGGCTTCGGCGGCCTCAGCCTGCTGCTGATCGAGAAAGGTACCCCCGGTTTTACCGTCGGCCGCCAGTTGAAGAAAATGGGCTGGTGGGCATCGGACACCGCCGAACTGTTCTTCGATGATTGCCGCGTACCTGCAGGCAATCTGATCGGCGGCGAAAACATGGGGTTCGCCTGCATCATGGGTAACTTCCAGAGCGAGCGCCTGGCCCTGGCCTTGATGGCCAACATGACCGCCCAGCTGGCGTTGGAGGAAAGCCTGAAATGGGCACGTCAGCGCGAGGCGTTCGGCAAGCCCATCGGCAAGTTCCAGGTGCTCAAGCACCGCCTGGCCGAGATGGCCACTGCACTGGAAGTCTCCCGGGAGTTCACTTATCGCCAGGCGGCGAAAATGGCGGCGGGGCAGAGTGTGATCAAGGAAATTTCCATGGCGAAGAATTTTGCCACTGATACGGCAGATCGTATTACGACCGACGCGGTGCAGATTCTCGGCGGGCTGGGGTATATGCGGGAGAGTTTGGTGGAGCGGCTGTATCGGGATAACCGGATCCTCTCGATCGGCGGTGGGACTCGGGAGGTGATGAACGAGATTATCAGCAAGCAGATGGGGCTTTGAGGTTGGCGGTATGGCTACTGACGCCATCGCTGGCAGGCCAGCTCCCACAAAGATCCTCTCCGTACACAAATCATGTGCATGACAGAGAACCCTGTGGGAGCGGGCTTGCCCGCGATGGCGTCGGAACGGGCGACTTACTTATCAGTCAACGCAAACTGCGTCAGGCAAAAAGTCGGTATCCCCATATCTTCCAGCTTCTGCGACCCACCCAGCTCCGGCAAATCAATAATCGCCGCCGCTTCATGCACCCGCGCGCCCATGCGCCGGATCAGGTTGGCCGCTGCAATCAACGTCCCGCCAGTGGCAATCAGGTCATCGAACATCACCACCGAGTCACCCTCGCACAGGCTGTCGGCATGCACTTCCAGGAAGGCCTCACCATATTCGGTGGCATAACCCTCGGCCAGCACATCAGCCGGCAACTTGCCTTGCTTGCGAAACAGCACCAGCGGCTTGTTCAACTGATAGGCCAGCACCGAGCCGATCAGGAAGCCGCGGGCGTCCATCGCACCGATGTGCGTGAAGTCGGCTTCGACATAACGGTGGGCAAAGCTGTCCATCACCAGGCGCAGGGCCGTGGGCGATTGGAACAACGGGGTGATGTCGCGAAAGATCACGCCCGGCTTTGGGAAGTCGATCACGGGGCGGATCAGGGATTTGATGTCGAAGGAGTCGAAGACCATCGTCGAGGTGTCCTGGCAGGCTGCAAACGTCACAGTATAACGGCGGCTGAACCGTTGCGCTCAACCGCCTTTGCCGTGATCAACCTTCCAGGGAGCCGCCAGCCAGGGCGCACAGCTGAATCGGATCGAGGATATGGATTTCCTTGCCTTCAGCCGCAATCAGTTCGTTCTGCTGGAAGCGGGTGAACACCCGGGAGACGGTTTCCACCGCCAGGCCCAGGTAGTTGCCGATTTCATTGCGCGACATGCTCAGGCGGAACTGGTTGGCCGAGAAGCCCCGGGCGCGGAAGCGGGCCGAAAGGTTAACCAGGAACGTGGCGATGCGCTCGTCGGCGGTCTTCTTCGACAACAGCAACATCATCTGCTGGTCGTCGCGGATCTCGCGGCTCATCACGCGCATCAGCTGGCGGCGCAATTGCGGTAATTGCACGGCCAGTTCGTCCAGGCGCTCGAACGGAATCTCGCACACCGAGGTGGTTTCCATGGCTTGCGCGGAAACCGGGTGTTTTTCAGTGTCCATGCCCGACAGGCCGACCAGTTCGCTCGGCAGGTGGAAGCCGGTCAGCTGCTCTTCGCCACCATCACTGAGGCTGAACGTCTTCAGGGCGCCGGAGCGTACTGCATAAACGGAATCGAATGTGTCGCCCTGGCGGAACAGGAACTCGCCCTTTTTCAGCGGGCGGCCACGTTTGACGATGTCGTCCAGCGCATCCATGTCTTCCAGATTCAGCGAAAGTGGAAGGCACAGCGGGGCCAGGCTGCAATCCTTGCAGTGGGCCTGACCATGAGCGCGCAGTTTGACTGGCTCGGACATTTCTTCAATCCTTGTGGGAAAAACACACATAAGACGTAAGGGTAACCCACCAGAGGACTATCCGACCAGCACGCGGCGATTTGACCCAGGTCATTAGATCACCTTGGAATACCGCTCGCGATTTTGTTGTTCCAGATAACGGTCGAACACCATGCACACCGAGCGCACCAGCAATCGCCCGGCGGGCAGTACGGTGATGCGATCGTTGTCGAGCTCGATCAGGCCGTCCTGGGCCATTGTCTGCAATTGCGGCCACAGTTCGCCGAAGTAGCCGCGAAAATCGATGTTGAATGCCTGCTCGATCTCGGCGAACTCCAGGCTGAAGCGACAAATCAGCTGCTGGATCACCGCACGGCGCACCCGATCATCGGCATTGCACAGCAGGCCGCGGCTGGTCGCCAGTTGAGAAGTGGCGAGAGCGTTCTGGTAGAGATTCAGGTCGCTGCTGTTCTGGCAGGACAGATCGCCGATCTGGCTGATGGCAGACACGCCCAGGCCAATCAGATCGCAGTGACCGTGGGTGGTGTAGCCCTGGAAATTGCGTTGCAGGGTTGATTCTTCCTGGGCGATCGCCAGCTCGTCGTCGGGCAGGGCGAAGTGGTCCATGCCGATGTAGCGGTAACCGGCGGCGGTCAGTTGTTCGATGGTGCGCTGCAGCATTTCCAGCTTCTGCGCCGGGGTCGGCAACTCGTTGCTGTTGATCCGCCGCTGGGGCATGAAGCGTTCTGGCAGGTGGGCGTAGTTGAACACCGACAGCCGGTCCGGTTGCAGCGCGATGACTTCCTCGACGGTGCGGGCAAAATTGTCCGGCGTTTGTCTTGGCAGGCCGTAGATCAGGTCGATGTTGATCGAGCGAAACTGCAGGGTGCGCGCGGCGTCGATCACTGCGCGGGTCTCCTCCAGGCTCTGCAGGCGATTGACCGCTCGCTGCACGGCAGGGTCCAGGTCCTGCAGGCCGATGCTGACGCGGTTGAACCCCAGTTCGCGCAGCAGGCCCATGGTTGACCAGTCGGCTTCACGCGGGTCGATCTCGATGCCGTAGTCGCCGGAGTCGTCGTCGAGCAAATTGAAATGCTTGCGCAGTTGCGCCATCAGTTGGCGCAGCTCGTCATGGCTGAGGAACGTCGGGGTACCGCCGCCGAAGTGCAGTTGCTCGACCTTTTGTGTCGGGTCGAGGTGGCAGGCGATCAGCTGGATCTCCTGTTCCAGGCGCTGCAAATAGGCGTGCGCGCGGCCGCGGTCCTTGGTGATGACCTTGTTGCAGGCGCAGTAATAGCAGATGTTCGCGCAGAACGGCACGTGCACATAAAGCGACAACGGCCGTAGCGCCTTGCGGCTTTCGCGCAGGGCATGGAACAGGTCGAAGCTGCCGATAGTGGCGTCGAATTGCACGGCGGTCGGATAGGAGGTGTAGCGCGGTCCCGCCAGGTCATAACGGCGGATCAGATCGGTGTCCCAACGAATGGCGTCGAGCATCATGCGGGCATTCCCCCGGATAGGCTGGCAGTGTTGGCGAGTCTAGGGGGTGGGGCAATGGGGCATCTTGATTTGCATCAAGAGGATTTAAGATCAAATGATCGTCCGAACGCGGCCCGAGCCTTCGGCAGCTCCTACAGGGTATACGCCAATCCATTGTAGGAGCTGCCGCAGGCTGCGATCTTTTGATCTTAATGCCCCATCAACCAATGCTGATGCGGCCCCGGCAAGGTCCACAGGCCGAACAGTATCACCAGCAACCCCCCGGTCATGCGCACGCTGCGCTTGCGCAATAACGCGGTAACGCGTTCGGCAGCCAGCCCGGTGGCCAGCAGCACCGGCCAGGTCCCCAGCCCAAACGCAAGCATCAGCAATGCACTGTCCAACGCATTGCCCTGGCTCGCCGCCCACAGCAACGTGCTGTAGACCAGGCCACACGGCAACCAGCCCCAGAGGGCGCCCAGCAGCAAAGCCCGGGGCAGGCTGGAGACCGGCAGGAGTTTGTTGGCAACCGGCTGGATATGCCGCCACAGGCCGCGACCCAGGCTTTCAATGCGGGTCAGGCCGCTCCACCAGCCGGCCAGGTACAGGCCCATGGCGATCAGCAGCAACCCGGCAAGCACCCGCATGAACATCGCCGCCGGGCTGTTGGCCACCGCCCAGCCCGCCAGGCCGATCAGCAGTCCCGCGGTCGCATAACTGAGGATTCGCCCCAGGTTGTACGCCAATAGCAGCCTAAAGCGCCGGCTGCGTTGCTCCTTGGGGATCGCCAGGGTCAGGGCGCCCATCAGGCCGCCGCACATGCCCAGGCAATGACCGCCACCGAGCAGGCCCAGGATCACCGCAGACACCAGCAGGGGTGCCAATTCAAGCATGGGGCGGGGCCTTGTCTTCAGGCTTGTCCACGTGACCGCTGGCCTCGTCGACTGCAGCCGTGTGCTTGGGGTCCTGGTCGTCGAACAGAATGCTGTGGGCCGGGCCGTCGAGGTCGTCGTACTGGCCGCTGTCCACGGCCCAGAAGAAAATGTAGATCGCAATGCCCACGATCAGCAGCGCGGCCGGGATCATCACGTATAAGGCTGGCATGGGTTCACTCCATGCCCGCGCGGCTCAGGCCGGCAGCGGGCGGGTTTGTGGCGTGGCGCTGATGGCCGGCGCGCTCGGCAGGCGAGTCAGGCGCAGGGCATTGAGCACCACGGTCAACGAACTGATGGACATGCCGACCGCCGCCCACACCGGGGTGATCCAGCCGAGGGCAGCGAAGGGCAACATGAGGCCATTGTACAACCCGGCCCACAATAGATTCTCGATGATCACCCGTCGGGTCCGCCGCGCCAGGCTGAACGCCTGCACCAGCGCGTCCAGGCGGTTGGAGAGCAGCACGGCGTCGGCGCTGGTTTTCGCCAGGTCAGTGGCCGAACCCATGGCGACACTGATGTCGGCGGCGGCCAGCACCGGTACGTCGTTGACCCCGTCGCCGAGCATCAACACCTTGCGCCCTTCGCGGTGCAACTGTTGCAGCACCTGCAGTTTGTCATCCGGGCGCAGGCCGCCCCGGGCTTCATCGATGCCCAGCTCGGCGGCAACGCTGGCGACCATGGGTGAACTGTCGCCGGACAGCAGCAGCGTGCGCCAGCCCCGGGCTTTGCACGCCGCCAACAGCGCCGGCGCATCGGCGCGCAGGCGGTCGTCGAGGACAAACCAGGCCAGGGGGCCATGCGCGTCGCCAAGCAGTAACCACTGGCCAGGCTCATCGGGCATCGCCGGCACTGCTGCGCCACTCAGTTCGCAGACAAAACCCGGCTGGCCAATGCGCAGACGCTGCTCGCCGACCAGGCCTTCAAGCCCCAGCCCCGGCGTGCTGTGCACTTCCTCGGCGGCCAGCGGCGCGCGACCAAACGCCCGCGCAATTGGATGTTCGGAACGGTTCTCCAGCGCCGCCGCCAGGCCCAGGCACTGGTCACTGTCGAGCGCACCGAGGGGGCGGATCGAACGCAGCGCCAGGCGCCCTTCGGTGAGGGTGCCGGTCTTGTCGAAAATCACCGTGTCGATTTGATTCAGGCCTTCCAGCACATGCCCGCGAGTCAGCAGCAGGCCCAGCTTGTGCAAGGTGCCGGTGGCCGCCGTGAGCGCCGTCGGCGTCGCCAGGGACAAGGCGCACGGGCAGGTCGCCACGAGCATGGCCAGCACGATCCAGAAGGCCCGCGAGGAGTCCAGCTCCCACCACACCAGCCCAATCACGGCGGCAGCGATCAGCGACAACAGCAAAAACCACTGGGCGGCGCGGTCGGCGATTTCCGCCAGGCGCGGTTTCTCCGCCTGGGCGCGGTCCAGCAGGCGGACGATAGCCGACAGGCGCGTGTCCTGGCCGAGCGCCAGGACTTCAACGGTCAGCGCGCCCTCGACGTTCAGTGTTCCTGCGGTGACCGCATCGCCCAGGGTGCGCGGTTGCGGCAGGTACTCGCCGGTGAGCAGGGACTCGTCGACGCTGGACTGGCCGTCGAGAATCCTGCCATCGGCCGGCAGGATAGCGCCGGGATGCACCAGCACCTGATCGCCCAGCCGCAGTTCGCTGAGCAGGATGCGCTCGCTCTGGCCGTCCGCACCCAGGCGCAGGCACGAGGCAGGCAACAGGTTGACCAGTTGCGCGGTGGCGGCGGCCGTGCGCTCCCGGGCGCGGCGTTCCAGGTAGCGTCCGGCCAGCAGGAACAGGGCGAACATGCCCACCGCATCGAAATACAGTTCGCCGACGCCAGTGATCGATGTCCAGATCCCGGCCAGGTAGGCGCTGCCGATGGCCAGCGAGACCGAGACGTCCATGGTCAGGTGACGGGTGCGCAGGTCGCGCATGGCACCTTTGAAGAATGGCGCACAGCTGTAGAACACGATCGGCGTGGTAAGAAACAGCGCAACCCAGCGCAGGATGGTGTGCAGCTCGGGGCTGAGGTCGATGTTGAATTCGGGCCAGGTGGCCATGGTCGCCATCATCGCCTGGAACCACAGCAGGCCGGCCACGCCGAGTTGGCGCAGGGCCAGGCGGTTTTCGCTGGCCAGTTGTTCACTGGCGCGATCGGCCTGATAGGGGTGTGCGGCGTAGCCGATGTGGCGCAATTCGCCGAGCACCTGGCTCAGCGGCAACTGCGCATCGGCCCAGCGTACATGCAGGCGATGGTTCGACAGATTGAGCCGGGCCTCGGCGACGCCAGGCAGGGCGCGCAGGTGTTTTTCGATCAGCCAGCCACAGGCCGCACAGCTGATGCCTTCCATCAGCAGGGTGGTTTCGGCCAGCTCGCCCTCGTGACGCACGAACGGCGCCTGCACGTCAGCGCGGTCGTAGAGCGCCAGTTCGTCCACCAGTTGCACCGGCAAGGCTTCGGGGTTGGCCGATGCTTCGCTGCGATGCTGGTAATAACTTTCCAGACCCCCGGCCACAATGGCTTCGGCCACGGCCTGGCAACCCGGGCAGCAGAACTCGCGGGTTTGCCCGAGCACAATGGCGGTGAAGCGGCTGCCGCCCGGGACGGGGAGGGCGCAGTGGTAGCAAGGGGTTGGTGTGGTCATGGGGGAGTCTAAATCGTCTGGGCTGAGCAGATGCCGGTGAGTTGAAACTGTTGAACCTGTTGCACTTGTTAAACCTGTTGAATTTGTCGAACCCTGTAGGAGCTGCCGAGTGAAACGAGGCTGCGATCTTTTGATCTTGCTCGAAAAAAAAACATCAAAAGATCGCAGCCTCGTTTCACTCGACAGCTCCTACGACAGCTCCTACGACAGCTCCAACGACAGTTCCCACGGCAGCGCCACAGGCAGCCTGCGCAGGCTTTATTTCTTCAGGTCTTCCGCACCCTGCAGCGGCTCGTCGCCCAGCAGCAGGTCCTTGTCATGGCTGACCTGTTCTTCTTCGAACATGCGCCAGGTCTTGTCGTTTTCAACGCCCAGCAGCTCGACAAACCGACGCCCTTCAACCTTGTCGTTCACCTGGCCAATGTAGCGGCCGGCCTCGGTGTCGCTGTGGGTCAGGGTGATCTTGCGATCCTTTTCCGGCTGGGTCGGCGAGATCAGGTTCAGTTCCAGGGTTTTTGGCTGGCTGTCGCCGGTCAGGTGCAGGTCGACTTCGCCCGTCATCCCGTCCAGGTGCACGCTGGCGCGCAGTTTCAGGGTCTGCGCCAGCAGCTCGCGATCAAGCGAACGGTTGATGCCCTTGCCGGCCTCGTAGTAGTTGTCGTTGACCAGGTTGTCCGGGTTGTTCACCGCAATGGTCACCATCGACAGGGTCAGGGTCACCGAGCAGGCCAGGATGGCGATGATGATCCACGGCCAGAGGTGCTTGTACCAGGGGCTCGTCGTGTTTGCTGCAGGCATGTTCACTTCTCTCAACGAATTTGTGGGCCGATGAATCGGCTCTTGGCTTCAACGTGGACGCTGTCGTCATCGGCATCCTTGAGGATGAATTTCACCTCGTTGGTACTCGATGGCAATTGCTCCGGCGCGCTGGACAGTTCCACCGGCTGGCTGAAAATTTCCCCGGCAGCGACCTTGATCTCACGCTTGCCTTGCAGCCTGAGGTCCGGCAGGCCGGTGGCTTCAAGCAGGTAGGTGTGGTCACGCTGGTCCTTGTTCATGATCTTCAGGCTGTACACGTTTTCGATCCGCCCTTCGGCGTTCTCGCGGTACAGCACACGGTCCTTGCTGACGTCGAAACCCACCAGCGAACGCATGAAGAAGGCCGCCATCAGCAAGCCGATCATCGCCAGCAGCACCACGGCATAGCCAATCAGGCGCGGGCGCAGCTTATTGGTTTTCTGGCCGGACAGGTTGTGCTCGGTGGTGTAGCTGATCAGGCCGCGCGGGTAGTCCATCTTGTCCATGATGCTGTCGCAGGCATCGATGCACGCGGCGCAGCCGATGCATTCGATCTGCAGGCCGTCGCGAATGTCGATGCCGGTGGGGCACACCTGGACGCACATGGTGCAGTCGATGCAGTCGCCCAGGCCCAGGGCCTTGTAGTCGACGCCTTTCTTGCGCGGGCCACGGCTTTCACCCCGGCGCGGGTCGTAGGAGACGATCAGCGTGTCCTTGTCGAACATCACACTCTGGAAACGCGCATACGGGCACATGTAGATGCACACCTGCTCGCGCAACCAGCCGGCGTTGCC
Source organism: Pseudomonas sp. 65/3-MNA-CIBAN-0223 (assembly GCF_040310425.1). Taxonomy (NCBI): domain Bacteria; kingdom Pseudomonadati; phylum Pseudomonadota; class Gammaproteobacteria; order Pseudomonadales; family Pseudomonadaceae; genus Pseudomonas; species Pseudomonas sp. 65/3-MNA-CIBAN-0223. The sequence continues at coordinate 39,338 of NZ_JBEOPV010000028.1, read as the reverse complement.
GTAGGTGGCCAGGGTGAAGAACCCGACCCAGAAATACGACCAGCCATCCGCCTGGCCGGTGAAGAAGTCGATGGTCAGCTCGCGGATCGGCGAGAAATACCCGACAAAGGTCATGCCGGTGACAAAACCGATCAACAGCCACAGCGAGTGCTTGCTGATCTTGCGCAGCAGCTTGTTGGCGCTCATCGGCGCCTTGTCGAGCTTGATGCGCTGGTTGCGGTCGCCTTCGGTGACCTTCTCGCACCACATGAAAATCCAGGTCCAGACGCTTTGCGGGCAGGTATAGCCGCACCAGACTCGCCCGGCGTACACGGTGATGAAGAACAGGCCGAAGGCGCTGACGATCAGGATCCCGGACAGCAGGATGAAATCCTGAGGCCAGAACGTGGCGCCGAAGATGAAGAACTTACGCTCCGGCAGGTTCCACCAGACCGCCTGGTGCCCGCCCCAGTTGAGCCATACCGTGCCGAAGTACAGCAGGAACAGCAGCGCGCCGCCCATCATCCGCAGGTTGCGGAACAGGCCGGTGAAAGCCCGGGTGTAGATCTTTTCTCGAGAGGCGTAGAGGTCGACGCTGTTATTCGCGTTCTTGGTGGGTGGCGTGACGTCGTGTACCGGTATCTGGTTGCTCATCATTGCATCCCACGGCAGTGGAAAAATGCCCCGGTCAGTACATGCCGACCGGGGTCAAAAAGAGGTGTTGCAGTGGCGCAATGATACGCCTGTAGCTCTAGTCCGAGGGTGCGACCTTTGGTCACGTTGGGAGAATTTATCCGATGGTGTAATGACTTGAATCAATTGACTTGTGAATGATGGCCGGTTTTCGCAGCGCCAGGGCCCTCCCATGACCGTAAATTCAATCCCCGTAGGAGCTGCCGCAGGCTCGGGCCGCGATCGGACGATCTTTTGATCTTGCCGCTCCCGTAGGAGCTGCCGAAGGCTGCGATCTTTTGATCTTGCCGTTAAATAAAAGCGCAGATCAAAAGATCGCAGCCTTCGGCAGCTCCTACAAGTAGGGCATTAAGCGGATCCAAAGATCGCAGCCTTCGGCAGCTCCTACAGGTGAAGCGTTAAGCGAGCATAGGCCATAAACAAAACGGCCCCGCCAATTCACATGGGCGGGGCCGTTTTTGTTACATCAAAGGTTACTGAGCATCTTCCGTCGGAGCTTTCTCACCGTGAGACAAGCTGTAGACGTAAGCGGCCAGCAGGTGAACCTTGTCGTTGCCTTGCAGCTGTTCCTGGGCAGGCATCTGGCCCTGGCGGCCGTAACGGATGGTCTGCTGCAGTTGGGCGAAGCTCGAACCGTAGATGAACGCGCCCGGGTGGGTCAGGTCAGGTGCACCCATTGCCGGGGTACCTTTACCGGCCGGACCGTGGCACGCCACGCAGTTGGCCGCGAACAACTTCTGCCCGGCAGCCGGGTCAGCCTTGGCGCCTTCCGGCAGCTTGCGGCCATCGAGGTTGGTCAGCACGTAGGCAGCCACGTCCGCCACGCCTTGCTCGCCAATCACTTCAGCCCACGCCGGCATCACCGCGTGACGACCGCCCATGATGGTGGTCTTGATGGTTTCGGGCTCGCCGCCCCAGCGCCAGTCGGCGTCGGTCAGGTTCGGGAAGCCGTAGGCGCCCTTGGCGTCGGAACCGTGGCACACCGAGCAGTTGGAGGCGAACAGACGGCCACCCATTTTCAGTGCTTGCGGATCCTTGGCCACTTCTTCGATTGGCATGGAAGCGAACTTGGCGAAGATCGGGCCGAAACGCGCGTCCGACTTGGCCATTTCCTTTTCCCACTCGTGCACGCCGGTCCAGCCGGTCTGGCCGTTGGCGAACGCGGTCTGCTTTTCGTTATCCAGGTAGTTGTAACCTGGCAGCAGGCCTTTCCAGTTGCCCAGGCCCGGGTAGAGCACCAGGTAGCCGAGGGCGAAGATGATGGTGCCCACGAACAGCATGAACCACCATTTCGGCAGCGGGTTGTCGTACTCCTCGATCCCGTCGAAGGAGTGTCCAACCGTTTCTTCCGTCTGCTCGGCGCGCTGGCCCTTGCGGGTGGACAGCAGCAGCCAGGTCAGGGCGAAGATGGTGCCCAGACTGAGGACTGTGACGTACAGACTCCAGAACGTAGTCATTCTTTGTTACTCCTAGAAGCTTGCTCGACGTGCTTGATGGCTTCGGGATCATCCGCGAAAGGCAGCAAGGTAGCGTCTTCAAACTCCGACTTGCGCTTGGGGCTGAACACCCACAGCGCCAGACCGATGAAGGCCACCATCACGACAACGGTGCCCAGGCCACGAATCATCCCGATATCCATCTAAATCACCGTTTGCTTTTGATGATGGTGCCCAGGCCTTGCAGATAGGCCACCAGCGCGTCCATTTCGGTTTTGCCCTTCACAGCATCCTTGGCACCGGCGATGTCTTCGTCGGTGTAAGGGACGCCGAGCGTGCGCAAGACTTCCATTTTCTTGGCGGTGTCTTTGCCGTCGAGCTTGTTTTCCACGAGGAACGGGTACGCCGGCATTTTCGACTCGGGCACTACGTTGCGCGGGTTGTACAAATGCGCACGCTGCCAGTCATCGGAGTAACGACCGCCAACACGGGCCAGGTCCGGGCCGGTACGCTTGGAACCCCACAGGAACGGGTGGTCCCAGACGCTTTCACCGGCGACCGAGTAGTGGCCGTAGCGTTCGGTTTCAGCACGGAACGGGCGGATCATCTGCGAGTGGCAGCCGACACAACCGTTGGCGATGTACACGTCGCGGCCTTCCAGTTCAAGGGCGGTACGCGGCTTCATGCCTTCGACCGGCTTGTTGGTGACGTCCTGGAAAAACAGCGGAACGATCTGGGTCAAGCCGCCGATACTGACGGCGATAACCATGAAGAAGGCCAGCAGGCCAATATTCTTCTCGACTGCTTCATGCTTCATCAGTGAGCTCCAACTACAGCAATCTGTTCGGCAGCTTCGGCTTCAGCCGGGTTCGAGGCACGTACGGTACGCCATACGTTGTAGGCCATGAACAGCATGCCGCTGGCGAAGAACGCACCGCCCAGGGCGCGAACGATGAAGCCCGGGTGGCTGGCTTGCAGCGCTTCGACGAAGGAATAGGTGAGGGTGCCGTCGTCGTTGATTGCACGCCACATCAGGCCCTGGGTGATGCCGTTGACCCACATCGAAGCGATGTAGAGCACGGTACCGATGGTCGCGAGCCAGAAGTGCGCGTTGATCAGGCCGATGCTGTGCATCTGCACACGACCGAACAGTTTCGGGATCATGTGGTAGATCGCGCCGATCGAAATCATCGCCACCCAGCCCAATGCACCGGCGTGTACGTGGCCGATGGTCCAGTCGGTGTAGTGCGACAGCGAGTTCACGGTCTTGATGGCCATCATCGGGCCTTCGAAGGTCGACATGCCGTAGAACGCCAGGGAGACCACCAGGAACCGCAGGATCGGGTCGGTGCGCAGCTTATGCCAGGCGCCCGACAGGGTCATCATGCCGTTGATCATGCCGCCCCAGCTCGGAGCCAGCAGGATGATCGACATCGCCATGCCCAGGGACTGAGCCCAGTCCGGCAGTGCGGTGTAGTGCAGGTGGTGCGGGCCGGCCCAGATGTACAGGGTGATCAGCGCCCAGAAGTGCACGATGGACAGGCGATAGGAGTAGATCGGACGCTCGGCCTGCTTCGGAACGAAGTAGTACATCATCCCCAGGAAGCCGGTGGTCAGGAAGAAGCCCACCGCGTTGTGACCGTACCACCACTGGATCATCGCATCCGTTGCACCGGCGTAGGCCGAGTAGGACTTGAAGAAGCTGACCGGCAGGGAAGCGTGGTTGACGATGTGCAGCATCGCCGTCACGACGATGAAGGCACCGTAGAACCAGTTGCCCACATAGATGTGCTTGGTCTTGCGCTTGGTGATGGTGCCGAAGAACACCAGACCGTAGGTGACCCAGACGATGGCCAGCAGAATAGCCAAAGGCCATTCCAGCTCAGCGTATTCCTTTGTGGTGGTGTAACCCAGCGGCAAGGTAACGATGGCGCCGACGATCACCGCTTGCCAACCCCAGAAGGTGAAGGCGGCGAGGCTGTCGGAAATCAGTCGCGTTTGGCAGGTTCGCTGCACGACGTAATAAGAAGTGGCAAACAGTGCACAACCACCGAAGGCGAAAATCACCAGGTTGGTGTGCAACGGGCGAAGGCGTCCAAAGCTCGTCCATGGCAGACCGAAGTTTAATTCCGGCCATACCAGTTGCGAGGCGATGAAGACACCAAGCCCCATGCCAAGGATCCCCCAGACCACCGTCATGATGGCGAACTGGCGGACTACCTTATAGTTATAAGCAGTCGGACTGATTGCTGTGCTCATTCTAAGGTTCCACGGTTTGGGTGTTTTATTAGGAGTAAAAATCGGCCGCAAGTATGTAGAAAGCGGGGGGTCATTGCAACGCGCCATGACCTGGGTCAATGCTTTCAAAAGCTGATTCTGCGGCCTTTCCATGCGCCGCGTAAGGACAAAATTGCCCATGGACAAAATGTCGCAGCAGACGAAAGAGCCGAGGGGGTCAGGTCAGATGTAACGGGGTGTGTTCAAACACAACGATCAGGTGACAGGAGGCGATTTGCGCGACAGCCGGTATCTACCAGCCTTTGCGGCCTGTCATCGAGCACATTCGTCGAACGCATCGCGTCGGGTCGACCTGGAACCGGCTCATGCCAGTCCGCATCTGGGCAAGCTTAGACCCGAATTCGGGGAACCGAAAGGAGTACTAAGGAAGGGTGCGACACTTGGTCGCAAAGGAGCAGGGAACTGCCGCATGCAGGCGAATGCGGCAGTAGAGCGGTCGAGAGTTATTCGCGTTTGCCTTCAGCCTGCAAACGATCGGTATTCAAACCGTGGGACAGGCTGTACACATAAGCCGCCAACAGTTGCACCTTATCGTTGCCCAGCAGCTCATTCTGCGCCGGCATGTGACCCTGGCGACCATGACGAATCGTTTGCTCGAGCTGCGTCAGGCTGGTGCCGTAGATGAAGCCGGCCGGGTGCGTCAGGTTCGGCGCGCCCATGGCCTCGGTGCCCTGGCCATTCGCGCCGTGACAGGCCGTGCAGGTGGTGCTGAACGCTTGCTGGCCGGCTTGCAGGTCGGCCTTGGTATCCGCTGGCAACGGCAGCCCTGCCAAGTCGTGACGCACGTAGGCGGCCACGTTCTTCACTCCGGCTTCACCGAGGATTTCGCCCCAGGCCGGCATCGCCGCCATGCGACCGCCCATGATCGTGGTCTTGATCATCTCGGCATCGCCGCCCCAGCGCCAGTTGCTGTCGGCGAGGTTGGGGAAGCCGAACGCGCCCTTGGCATCCGAGCCGTGGCACACCGAGCAATTGGAGGCGAACAGGCGGCCACCCATCTTCAGCGCTTGCGGGTCCTGGGCCACTTCTTCCACGGGCATCGATGCGAATTTGGCGTAGATCGGCCCAAACTTCGCGTCAGCCTTGTTCATCTCCTTTTCCCACTCGTGCACGCCGGTCCAGCCATCCTCATAGCCGGGCAGGATGCCTTTCCAGTTGCCCAGGCCCGGGTACAGCACCAGGTAACCGACGGCAAACACCAACGTGCCGGCGAACAGCATGAACCACCACTGCGGCAACGGGTTGTCGTACTCCTCGATGCCGTCGAAGCTGTGGCCCATGGTCTGGTCGACGCTGCCCTTGGTCTCGCCCTTGCGGGTGCCGATCAGCAGCCAGGTCAGGCCGATCAGGCTGCCGATGGTCAGTACGCAGATCCACGTACTCCAGAAAGTGGTCATGACCGGGTACTCCTTGTTGTTGCAGGTTCTGGGGGGCTGTCAGGTTGCGGCTCGTCGGCGAACGGCAGCAGGCGCGCTTCGGCGAATTCCGGATTGCGCTTGGTGTTGAACACCCACAGCGTCAGGCCGACGAAGGCCACGAACACCACGACCGTGCCCAGGCCGCGGATCATTCCAGTGCTCATCTCAAACATCACTCACCTCTTGCTCTTGATGGCAGTGCCGAGCACTTGCAGGTAAGAAACCAGGGCGTCCATCTCGGTCTTGCCCTTGAGGCTGGCCACCGCGCCGCTGACGTCGTCATCGGTGTACGGCACGCCGAGGGTGCGCATGGTGCGGATCTTGGTTTCGGTATGGCTGCTGTCCACCGCCTGCGTGACCAGCCATGGGTAGGCCGGCATCTTCGACTCGGGCACCACGTTGCGCGGGTTGTACAAATGCGCGCGATGCCAGTCATCCGAGTAGCGGGCGCCGACCCGGGCCAAGTCCGGTCCGGTACGCTTGGAACCCCACAGGAACGGGTGATCCCACACGCTCTCGCCGGCCACCGAGTAGTGCCCGTAGCGTTCGGTTTCGGCGCGGAACGGCCGGATCATCTGCGAATGGCAACCCACGCAACCTTCCCGAATGTAGATGTCGCGCCCTTCCAGCTGCAGCGCGGTGTAGGGCTTCATGCCTTCCACCGGCTTGTTGGTCACGTCCTGGAAGAACAGCGGCACGATCTGGGTCAGGCCGCCGATACTCACGGCCAGCACCATCAACAGCATGAGCAGGCCGACGTTTTTCTCGATTGTTTCGTGTTTCATCGCGGACTCCTCAGGCGATCTGCGCGGCAGTGGCGACGTCGGCAGGCTGCGAGGCCCGTACGGTGCGCCAGGTGTTGTAGGCCATCAGGAACATGCCGCTCAGGAAGATCGCGCCGCCTACCAGGCGCACGACGAAGCCCGGGTGGCTGGCCACCAGGGTTTCGACGAAGGAGTAGGTCAGCGTGCCGTCTTCGTTGATCGCGCGCCACATCAGGCCCTGGGCAATGCCGTTGACCCACATCGAGGCGATGTACAGCACGGTGCCGATGGTCGCGAGCCAGAAGTGCGCGTTGATCAGGCCGATGCTGTGCATCTGCGCACGACCGAAGATTTTCGGGATCATGTGATACAGCGCGCCGATGGAAATCATCGCCACCCAGCCGAGTGCACCGGCGTGTACGTGGCCAATGGTCCAGTCGGTGTAGTGGGAGAGGGCGTTGACGGTCTTGATCGCCATCATCGGGCCTTCAAAGGTCGACATGCCGTAGAACGCCAGCGAGACCACCAGGAAGCGCAGGATCGGATCGCTGCGCAACTTATGCCAGGCGCCCGACAGGGTCATCATGCCGTTGATCATCCCGCCCCAGCTTGGAGCCAGCAGAATCAGTGACATCACCATGCCCAGCGACTGCGCCCAGTCCGGCAGCGCGGTGTAGTGCAAGTGGTGCGGACCTGCCCAGATGTACAGGGTGATCAGCGCCCAGAAGTGCACGATCGACAGGCGATAGGAATACACCGGCCGCTCGGCCTGCTTGGGCACGAAGTAATACATCATGCCGAGGAAGCCGGCCGTGAGGAAAAAGCCCACGGCGTTGTGGCCGTACCACCACTGCACCATCGCATCGGTCGCACCGGCATACACCGAATAGGACTTGGTGAAACTCACCGGCAGCTCAAGGTTGTTGACGATGTGCAGAATCGCCACGGTGATGATGAACGCACCGAAGAACCAGTTGCCAACGTAGATGTGCTTGGTCTTGCGCTGCATGATCGTGCCGAAGAACACCACGGCGTAGGCGACCCAGACGATGGTGATCAGAATGTCGATCGGCCATTCCAGCTCGGCGTATTCCTTGGAACTGGTGTAACCCAGCGGCAGGCTGATCGCCGCCAGCAGGATCACCACTTGCCAGCCCCAGAAACAGAACGCGGCAATTTTTGGCGCAAACAACTGCGTCTGGCAGGTGCGTTGCACCGAATAAAACGAACTGGCGAACAGGGCGCAACCGCCGAAGGCGAAGATCACCGCGTTGGTGTGCAAAGGGCGCAGGCGCCCGAAGCTGGTCCACGGCAAATCGAAGTTAAGCTCGGGCCACACCAATTGGGCCGCGAGAAAAACCCCGAGCCCCATGCCGACGATGCCCCACACCACCGTCATAATGGCGAATTGGCGGACCACCTTGTAGTTGTAGGCGGTACTGATAGAAGTGTTCATGGTTCCCCATCCACGGTTCAGCCGAAGTGAGCACGCGTGCGACAAGGCAGCGCGTCCTTCGCCTGGAGTTATAGGCAGACTAAAAGCGAGGCAAGCATGGACAAAGAGCACAAGGCCAGTATTGACGGGGATCAATGGGCGCGGTGTGTGCAGGATCACGGATGGTTATGGGATGCCGCTGTAGGGCCGGCATCTGCGACGTTGATCCTCGCCCATGGCGCCGGTGCGCCGATGGACAGCGACTGGATGAACGACATGGCTGCGCGCCTTGCTGTACTTGGGGTCAACGTGCTGCGCTTCGAGTTTCCCTACATGGCGCAGCGGCGTATCGACGGCGGCAAACGCCCACCGAATCCGGCGCCGAAACTGCTGGAATGCTGGCGGGAGGTGTATGCCGTGGTGCGACGCCATGTCGCCGGGAAACTGGCCATTGGCGGCAAGTCCATGGGCGGGCGGATGGCCAGTTTGCTGGCGGATGAACTGGGCGCGGATGCGCTGGTGTGCCTGGGGTATCCATTCTACGCAGTGGGCAAACCGGAGAAACCGCGGGTGGAACACCTGGCCGGCTTGAAGACCCGTACGCTGATTGTGCAGGGCGAGCGGGATGCGCTGGGCAATCGGAAGGCTGTCGAAGGGTACAAGTTTTCACCGGGCATCGAGTTGTTCTGGCTGGTGGCGGGGGATCATGACCTCAAACCGCTGAAGGCTTCGGGGCATACCCACGAACAGCATCTGGCCGCTGCTGCGCAGAAGGTTGCCGATTTCCTTCAGTGACATTTGCGGTGGCTGCAGGGCCTCATCGCGGGCAAGCCCGCTCCCACAGGTTTTGTGCAGCAACAAAAAACCCGGAAGCAACCCGGGTTTCTGCTCATACACGCCCCCGTAGGAGCTGCCGAAGGCTGCGATCTTTTGATCTTGATCTGAATCTAACCCTCAACCCTACCGATTAAACCGCTCAACCAACGAATACTGCGTACTCGCCGTCTTCGTCAGCTCTTCACTCAACAACGCCGAATGCTGCGCCTGCTCCGACGTCTGATCCGCCAGCTGCGAAATATTGCTGATATTGCGACTGATCTCCTCAGCCACAGCACTCTGTTCCTCAGTCGCCGCCGCAATCTGCGTCGTCATATCAGTAATATTGGCCACCGCCTCACTGATCCCCACCAACGCCTGATCCGCCTCCAGCACCCGCGCCACACCTTCCTCGGCCTGACGATGCCCGGCTTCCATGGTCTGCACGGCAGTACTGGCCGTCTGCTGCAGCTTGGCGATCAGCGCATGAATCTGCCCGGTGGACTCGCTGGTCCGCTGCGCCAGTTGCCGCACCTCATCCGCCACCACCGCAAACCCACGACCCATCTCACCGGCACGGGCCGCTTCGATGGCCGCGTTCAACGCCAGCAGGTTGGTCTGGTCGGCGATGCCCTTGATCACATCCACCACACCACCGATCTCATCACTGTCCTTGGCAAGCTGAGTCACCGTCATCCCGGTTTCCCCAACCACCACCGACAGGCGCTGAATGGCATCACGGGTTTCCCCGGCAATGGTACGACCACGCCCCGTCAGGCGATTAGCTTCCTGGGTGGCATCTGCCGTACGCTGCACATGGCTCGCCACTTCCTGGGTCGTCGCCGCCATCTGGTTCACCGCTGTCGCCACCTGCTCGGTCTCAACCCGCTGACGCTCAAGGCCAGTCGAACTGTTGTGCGCCAGGGTGTCGGACTGCCTGGCCTGATCGGTCAGATGCTCGGCCGTGTCCTGCAAACGGGTCAGGCAGGTCTTCAGGCGCGCTTCCTGACTCAAAATCGACATCTCCAACCGCGCCTGTGCGCCACGGCTGTCGGTGTACATCTGCGCAATCAACGGGTCGGACGTGGTCTGCTCGGCCAAACGCAACAAGCGCTTCAACCCACGCTGCTGCCAGCTCAAGCCCATCAGGCCCAACGGCACCGAAAGCCCGGCGGCAAGGGCAAAGCCCCAGTGCGAAGTCAGCGTGGCGCCAATCATGAAACTCAACTGGCTCACCAGAATAAACGGCAACCAATCCTGCACAACCGGCAGCCACTTATCACTGGCAGGAACCGCCGACTTGCCCTGGTTAAGCCGCTGATACAACGCCTCGGCACGACGGATCTGCTCAGCAGTCGGCTTGACCCGCACCGACTCGTAACCGATCACCTGATTGCCTTCGAAGATCGGCGTCACATAGGCGTTAACCCAATAGTGATCACCGCTCTTGCAGCGATTCTTGACGATACCCATCCAGGGCTGACCCTGCTTGAGCGTGCCCCACATATGCGCGAACACCGCCGATGGCACGTCAGGATGACGAACCAGATTGTGCGGCGCACGGATCAGTTCCTCACGCGAAAACCCGCTGATCTCGACAAAGTCGTCGTTACAGTAGGTAATCACGCCCTTGGCATCGGTCGTGGAAATCAACCGCTGCTGAGCCGGGAAGGTCCGCTCGCGTTGAGTGATGGGCTGGTTATTACGCATGGCATATTCAATCCGTGAGGCTTTCACAGGGTTTCGGCGGCGCCAGGGATTTGTTGAATTTTTTTATTGCCCATGGCCCGCAAAGACGGCCTGACAGCCAACCAGATCCGGCCGAATGAAACAGAGCCCCCGTAGGAGCTGCCGAAGGCTCGGGCCGCGATCGGACGATCTTTTGATCTTGATTTTCAAGGGCGAAGATCAAAAGATCGTCCGATCGCGGCCCGAGCCTGCGGCAGCTCCTACATTGACTTCATGATCAATAAGAAAGTTGAGAGTGAAGACCAAGTTTAATTATTGGCTGAATGTTTTAGCCTCACGCTTAGCTTGAGCATTTAATACAGCCCGCAAAGCACTGCCTGTGCGAGGAAGCTGCAAAAGAACAAAGTGTCAGAAAGTTCTGTAGGAGAACTTAACCGCTGTATGTAGGAATGTTCCTGTTGTCTCCAGCGGCATTGTTTCAAGGGGTAGCGAGTGCCAATCACAGTGTTACTTTAGTCCCCCTCGTTTATTACCCGGTTCTCCAAGTTGCCCTCATTACTGTCGAGGGCGCAATTCCTTAAGTGCGTTTCGTTTATTTATATAAGCGTTATCAGCAGCACTATGGCCGCGCCCGTCACCAATCCCGGCGATCAGGACATTATCCGTGATCGCCAGAATCGCTTATTGCAAGAGCAGCGCCAGCGGCTGGAAGAGCTCAAGGCGTTGCCCGGCAGCCCGAGCATGCCAGACGCACCGGCCATGCCTGCTGATTCCCGTTGCTTTGCCATCGACACGATCAACATCGAGGGCGCCCAGCACCTGCCCGCCGGCGCGCGTTCGCGCCTGCTCAAACCCTACTTCGGCCAATGCCTGGACGTGGCCCGGCTCAATGAGCTGCTCAAGGTCATCACCGAGTACTACCTGTCCAGCGGGCTGGTCACCAGTCGCGCCTATTTGCCACAACAGGACCTGTCCAGCGGCCACCTGAGAGTGCTGGTGGTCGAAGGCACGCTTGAAGGCCTGGACCGCGCAGAGGGCAGCGGGCTGTCGGCGCTTGAACTGGCCATGGCGTTTCCCGGCGCCGATGGCGAGCTGTTGAACCTGCGTCAGATCGAGCAACTGGTCGACCAGCTCAACCGGTTGCCATCGAACCAGGCCCGCATGGAACTGGCGCCGGGCGCGCAGGTGGGCGGCACCCGGGTCAGGGTGGAGAACACTGCGCAAAAACCCTGGCGCGCCAGCGTGTCGCGCAACAACGACGGGCAAAAATCCACCGGCGAACAGCAATGGGGTACCGCCCTGGAATGGGACAGCCCCCTGGGCCTGGCCGATCAACTGGTGCTGCGCGGTGGCCACGACGCCGTCAGCGACCGACGCAAGACCTCGCAAAACGCCATGCTCTATTACAGCCTGCCCTGGGGTTGGTGGAACTTCAGCTACAGCTACAGCCAGAGCGATTACCGCTCGCAGGTCCAGGGCAATGGTTTCAACTTCAAGCAGTCCGGCGACAGCCAGCACCACCTGCTGCGCGCAGAACGGGTGATCCATCGCGACGCTTTAAGCAAAACCTCGATGAGCCTCGGTGTCGCGCACCTGCGCACCAACGCCTACATCGAGGACAGCCGCCTGGACCTGAGCAGCAATCGGCTGAGCGAGCTGCAGTGGGGCATCAACCACGGTCGCCGGGTCGCCAGCGCCTTCATCAACTTCGACCTGGGCCTGCAACACGGCATCGGCGCCTTCGACGCGCAAAGCGCAGGTCATCCCGGCCCCGGTGAACCCGAGGCGCGCTTTCGCAAGTACACCGCCACCGCCAGTTACCTGCAGCCTTTCACCCTGGCGGGCGAGTCCCTGAGTTTCACCAGCCTGGTCACCGGCCAGCACACCGACGATGTGTTGTTCAGCGCGCAACGCATCAGCCTCGGTGGCGCGTCCTCGCTGCGCGGTTTCAAGGACCAGCAGCTGAGCGGTGACAGCGGTGCCTACTGGCGCAACGACCTGCGCTGGGCACGCCCGCTGACCGTTGCCTGGTTGCGCCCGGCCTTGGCCGAATACGGCGCCAGCCTGGGCTACGACCAGGGCGTAATTACCCACGAGCGCTACAACGGTGATCAGCACGGGCGGCTCTCCAGCCATTCGCTGGAGCTGTTTGCCCGCGGCCAGCACCTGTCTGCCGGCGTGACCTTCGCCCATTCCCTGAAACGCCCGGCCGCGATGACGGAGCGTGAAGCGCCGATCTACTTTCGCCTGGACTTCTTCCTGTAACCCCACTGCCGACAACGCCCTGTTGCATCGAGATTGATATGCCGACCCGCCCCTTTGCCCACCGTGACCACCAGCCATCTGCCGCCCCAGCAAGCCCTGAACGCTTCTGCGGCCTGCCCAAGCGCGGCCTGGCGCTGATCCTGGCCAATGCGCTGTTCTGGCAGCCGCTGCTGGTGCAGGCCGATGGCATTGTGGTCAGCGGCCCCGGCACCTCACTGGGCCAGGCCGGCAATGGCGTGCCCATCGTCAACATCGCCGCGCCCAATGCCAGTGGCCTGTCGCACAATCAGTTCAACGACTACAACGTCGGCGCCAACGGGGTAATCCTCAACAACGCCACGACGCGCACCCAGGCCACGCAACTGGGCGGGATCATTCTCGGCAACCCGAACCTGCAGGGCTCGGCGGCCAGCACCATTCTTAATGAAGTCAACGGCGGTAACCCGAGCCACCTGCGCGGGTACACCGAAGTCGCGGGGCCATCGGCGCGCGTCATCGTCGCCAACCCTTATGGCATCAGTTGCAACGGCTGCGGCTTCATCAACACCCCACGTGCCACCCTTACCACCGGCACCCCGATCCTGAACAACGGACGCCTCGATCACTTTCAGGTCGATGGCGGCAGCGTGAGCATCGAGGGTGCGGGGCTGAATGCCGGCAACGTCGACAGCTTCGAGATCATCACCCGCACTGCCAGGCTCAATGCGCAGATCAACGCCCGCAACCTGACCCTGATCGCGGGCCGCAACGACGTTGACGCACAGACCCTCAATGCCACGGCGCGTGCCGACGACGGCAGCGTCAAGCCACAGCTGGCCATTGACTCCACCGCGCTGGGTGGCATGTACGCCGGCGCCATCAAACTGGTGGGCACCGAAGCCGGTGTCGGGGTGCGGTTGGCCGGCAACCTGGCCGCCAGCGCTGGCGATATCCAGATCGATGCCAATGGTCATTTGACCCTGGCCCAGGCGGCGTCCAGCCACGGCATCAGCGTCAAGGCGGCGAGCCTGGAGGCGCAAGGTCCGGTCTACGCCGGCACCTCTCTGGAGGTTAAAACCAGCGGCGCCTCAAGCAACCGGCAAAGCCTGGCTGCCCGTGATCGCATCAGCCTGAGCGCCGGTGGCCAGCTGACCAACAGCGGCATCATCGAGGCCGGCGTCAACGCCGACAACAGCCGCAACAGCGTCGGCGATATCAGACTCCGTACGCAGCACCTGCGCAACAGCGGTAGCGTGACGGCCAGTCGCAACCTCGACGCAGGCGTCAGCCAAACCCTGGATAACCGCGGCGGCACGCTGACTGCGCAAAACGGCGTGCAGGTCAGTGCCGCTGCGCTGGACAACCGTGAGCAAGGGCGGGTGCTCAGCCACAACAGCCTTGCCCTGCATGCGGACCAAGTGCTCAACCAACAAGGCCTGATCAACAGTCGCGGCCCGCTCCAGGCGCAGGTGGGCCACCTGGATAACAGCGCGGGTGAATTCTCCAGCGCTGCAGCGGCCGTCCTTAATTTGGCATCCCTCGACAACGTCGCCGGCCTGATCATGGCCGGGCAGGACCTTCGCCTGAGCGCCAGCGGCGCGATCAATAACCGTAACGGTCAATTGGGTGCAAACCAGGCGTTGAGCCTCTCCGGTAGCACCCTGGATAACCGCCAGAACGGACGGGTCAGCACTACCCGCGATCTTGACCTCAGCGTTACGCACCTGGACAACCAGGGCGGTGAACTGATCGCCCAGGGTAACCTGAACCTGAGCGGCACCACGCTCGATAACCGCCACAACGGCTTGCTCGGCGCGGCCAACGTGCTGACCGTCCAGGTCGACACTGTGGACAACCGAGGCGGGGAGCTTTCCAGCTCGGAAGCGCTGAACCTGAGTGGCCAGCAACTGAACAACAGTGACGGCGGCAAGGTGCTGGGCGGCACCGACCTGAGCCTTGGCGTCGCGCAATTGCTCAACCAGAACCAGGGCTTGCTGCAGGCCAAGGGCCGTGTCTCATTGGCCGGCCAGACCCTGGACAACGACGGAGGGGCGGTCAGTGCCTTGTCGGCAGTGGATATCCGCCTCGACGGTGCCCTGACCAACCTCGGCGGTTCGATCAACAGCGAAGGCGCACTGACGGTCAGCGCCGCCAGCCTGAACAATCGCCAGGGCAGCCTGTCCAGTGCCGGTCCACTCAGCCTGACCAGCCACGGGGTGGTCGACAACCAGGGCGGTCAGCTGGTCGCCGACGCCAGCCTCAGCCTGCACAGCGCCAGCCTGGATAACCGACAGCGCGGCAACATCAGTGGCAAGGGCCCTGTGCGCCTCGACACGGGCGCGTTCGATAACAGCCACGGCGGGCGCCTGAGCAGCAGCGACACCCTTGAACTGACGGCCACCCAGGTGACCAACCAGGACACCGGCCGCATCGCCAGCGACCAGGCGTTGAACGTCAACGTCACCGGCCTGGACCAACAAGGCGGCCTGTTGTTCAGTAATAGCGCGCTGAACCTGAACCTCAATCACGGCCAGTTGAACAACCAGAACGGCCTGATCAGCGCACCGCTGCTGATGCTCGGCCACCTCAACGAAGTGAACAACCAGGGCGGGGAAATCTCCAGTGCCCAAGCCTTTACCTTCGCCGCCAACAGCCTGGACAACCGCGACGGCAAACTGGTGAGCAACCAGGCACTGACCGTGCGCGTGGAGCAGGCGCTGGGTAACCTCAAAGGCCTGATCGCCGCGTCGGCCCTCGACGTGCGCGCCGCCAGCGTCAACAACCAGGGCGGCACCCTGACCAGCCGTGACACCCTCGACCTGAGCGTCGACGGCCTGCTGGACAACCAGGCTCACGGCCTGATCAACGCCACCCGGCGCCTCAATATCCAGACCGCCGCGCTGAACAACCAGAACGGCGGATCGCTGCTGGGCAGCGCCATCGCCCTGGATTTCGGCGCGGCGGGCGGCGACCTGAACAACGCCGGTGGCCTGATCACCACCGCCGGTGCGCTGGGCATCCACCAGCTGCGCGACCTGAACAACCAAGGCGGCGAGATCTCCAGCGAGCAAAGCTTTGCACTCGTCGGCCGCCACCTCGATAACCACGACGGCAAGCTCATCAGCAGCCAGTACCTGACGCTCGACGGCCTTGGCGTGACCAACCAGAACGGCCTTATTTCCGGCTGGGAAGGGCTGGCCGTCAACGCCAGCAGCCTGGACAACCGCAACCACGGCACACTCTCCAGCCGCAACGGTAACCTCGACGTAGCCGTCAAAAACGCCTTGCTCAACAGCGATGCCGGCGCCTTGGTCAGTCAGCACAACCTGACCGTCAAAGCCGGCAGCCTCGACAACCGCAACGGCGGAATCCTCTCCAGCGCCGCCGCTCAGGCACTGACCGTCGACGCTGAGTTGAACAACAGCCAGGGCGGCCAGATCGACAGCGGTGCTGCCCTGACCGTCCAGGCTTCGACCCTCAACAACCGCAGTGGAGTCATCAGTGCCACGCAGGCCCTGGGCATCACCGCCGACGCGCTGGATAACAGCAGCGCCAGCCTGATCGGCAACAACGCCGTCACCCTCAACCTGCTCGGCGCCCTGACCAATACCCAGGGCAAACTCGCCAGCGCCGGGCCTTTACGCCTGAGCGCCACACAGGTAGACAACCAGGGCGGCCAACTCGCCAGCCAAGGGCTGTTCACCCTCCTGACGGGCGGCCTGGACAACCGCCAGCGTGGCACAGTCGCCGCCAACGACCTGCTGACGCTGACCGCCACGGGCGGGGTGCAAAACGACGCCGACGGCCTGATCTACAGCCAGCACGGCGATGTGCAGCTGCAAGCCGCACGCCTGAGCAACGGCCAAGGCACCCTGCAAAGCCAGGGCGTGCTGACCCTGGACGTTGCCGGTGATATCGACAACCAGCAAGGTCGTATCCTCGCCCAGGACGGTGACCTCAACCTCAACGCCGGCAACCTCGATAACCGCGGCGGCGTCCTGGCCAGCCTGCACGCCACACTGACCGCCACCCTCAGCGGTTGGCTGCAAAACGGCATCCACCTGATCAGCGGCCAGGGCGGCACCACCCAGGCCGAGCGCCTGAACCTGACGACGGCCAGTATCGACAACCAGGGCGGGCGCCTTGCCGCTCAATCGGGCGATGTGCTCCTCAACACGGGCCACTTCGATAACCGCAGTGGCGGCCTTTACGCCGCACACCGCATCAGCGTCAACGGCGCCGACCTGGACAACCGCGCAGGGCAGATCGCCGCTCAACAGATCGACTTCAGCCTGGCCGGTGCCCTGAGTAATGCCCAAGGCATCCTCGAGAGCGACAGCACCCTCAACATCGCCGCCGCCCACCTGGACAACCAGGGCGGTCAACTGCGCGCCCTCGGCACCCAAGGCGCCAGCCGTTTCCAAATCGCGGGCCTGCTGGACAACCGCCACGGCACCCTGGAAAGCGCCAACACCGACCTGAGCCTGGGCCTGGGCGGTTTCCTCAACACCGGCGGCACCGTGCTGCACGTCGGCAACGGCACCTTCGACATCGCCACCGCCAACGTCATCAATGCCGGCGGCGACCTCATCACCCGGGGCGGCCTGACCCTCACGGCCGACCAGTGGACCAACAGCAGCGTCATCCAGGCCGGGCGCCTGAGCGTCAACGTCAACGACTTCACCCAGAGCGCCAGCGGCCAGTTGCTCGCCGCCAACAGCCTGATCGGCACCGGCGTGAACTGGCGCAACGACGGCCTGATCGCCAGCGATGGCAGCCTGGACCTGGGCCTGAGCGGCCTCTACACCGGCAAGGGTCGCCTGAGCAGCCGGGGTGACTTGACCCTGGGCACCGGGCAATTGAACCTGCCTGACGTGGCGAGCATCGCCAGCGGCGGCGACAGCCTGATCAGCGTCGCCGGCGTGCTGAACAACTACGGTCGCCTGACCTCCAGCGCCGACCTGATGCTGCACGCAGGCGCCGTGAACAACTACGGCACCCTGGGCAGCGGCCAGGACCTCACCCTCACCACGGCAGCGTTGCTCAATGATCACGGCCTGATCTTCAGTGGCTGGGACATGGGCCTGCGCGTCGCGTCGCTGACCAACAGCTACGCCAGCCTCTACAGCCTGGGCGACCTGGACATCGACCGTGACGGCGACGGTGGTTGGGCCTCCAGCATCGTCAACAGCTCCGGCCTGATGCAGAGCGACGGCCGCATGAGCCTGGCCGCCAGCACCATCAAAAACATCCGTGCGCTGCTGACGGTCTCTGACGACGGCATATACACCGCCAAAATCGAACAAATCCCCTGCATCGAAGGCGTCAACGCCGGCGACTGCGGCGGCAAGCAAAACCGCGTCTGGGAAATCGTGCAGCGCGAAAAACTACAAGTCACCGCCGCCAGTGCCGCGTCGAGCATCACCGCCGGTGGCGACCTGATTCTTAACGGCGGCGACCTGCTCAACCACAGCAGCACCCTGGCCACCAGCGGCAACCTGAGCGCCACGCTGAACAACCTGACCAACACCGGCGTGCAGACCTCCGATACCGAAACCGTGCGCGTGTTTCGTACCCAACGCGCCAGCAATGGCAGCGGCTGGGTCAACATGGCCCAGGCGTTCACCGACCGTTACTGGCTGCACGGCAACGGCTACGACGCCGGCAACCTCGGCGGCCTGGCGGCGGCCATGAGCCAGTTCATCGGCACCACCGAAGCCGAACTGCCGGAGTTTGGTCGCGTGATCCAACTGAGCGCCGGTGACCAACGCTACGCCGCGATCATCCAGGCCGGCGGCAACGTCAACATCACCACCCAGAACGACTTCGACAACAGCGTGGTGCGGGCCGGCTTCGAGTACGTCGGCAGTGGCCCGAGCACCAACACCAGCGCCCCGGGCAACGCATTTTCCACCCGCGTGACCCTCAACCAGCAACTGCCCCCAGACCTGGCACAACAGCAAATCAATCCCCTGGCGCTGCCAGGGTTTGAATTGCCCACCGGGCAGAACGGCCTGTTCCGCCTCAGTGGCCAGGGCAGTGCCCAGGGCGACACCGGCCCGCACAGCTGGAACCTCGGCGAGGCCAGCGTCGGCGCGGCCGAGCGGCAACAAGCCATACCGGGCACCCAGGGGCGCGACATCAGCGCCGACCCGTCCGGCAACCAGGGCATGGCCGGCGCGGTCAATGTGGCCAAGGTCCAGGGCCTGCCCGGCAACACCGGGCAATCCCAGCCCCATAAGTACCTGATCGAAACCAACCCGGCACTCACCGACCTCAAGCAATTCATGAGCTCGGACTACCTGCTCAGCCAACTCGGCTACAACCCCGACGACAGCGCCAGGCGCCTGGGCGACGGCTTCTACGAGCAGCAGCTGATCCAGCAAGCCGTGGTCGCCCACACCGGCCAGCGCTATCTCGACGGCTTGACCTCCGACGAAGACATGTTCCGCTACCTGATGGACAACGCCATCGCCAGCAAGGACTCGCTGATGCTGTCGCTGGGCGTCAGCCTCACCGCCGAGCAAGTGGCGGCCCTGACCCACGACATCGTCTGGCTGGAAAACGCAATCGTCGACGGCCAGCAAGTCATGGTCCCGGTGCTGTACCTGGCCCAGTCCGACAACCGCCTGGCCGCCAACGGCGCGCTGGTCCAGGGCCAGGACGTCAGCCTGATCGCCGGGCACAACCTCAGCAACGCCGGCACCCTCAAGGCCACCGGCAACCTCGCCGCCATGGCCGGCAACCACCTGGTCAACAGCGGCCTGGTGCAGGCCGGCAATCGCCTCGACCTGCTCGCCGGCAACGACCTCACCAACCAGGCCGGCGGCATCATCAAGGGCCGCGACGTCAGCCTGACCAGCCTCACCGGCGACATCAGCAACGAACGCACCGTCACCGGCCACGACAGCAGCAACGGCTTCAACACCCAGCACCGCGACTTCGTCGACAACGCCGCACGCATCGAAGCCGCCAACGACCTGACCATCACCGCAGGCCGCGACTTCAACAACCTCGGCGGCGTCCTGCAAAGCGGCCGCGATACCAGCATCAGCGCCGGCCGCGACGTCACCCTCGGCTCGGCCACACAACTCAACAGCAACGAACACGGCAGCAAAAACCGCGACCTCGCCATCACCCAACACAGCGCCAGCCTCGAAGCAGGCCGCGACCTGTCCATCAACGCCGGCCAAGACCTCGCCATCGTCGCCAGCCAACTGGACGCCCAACGCGACCTCGCCCTGAACGCCGGCAATAACCTCACCCTGGCTTCGGCCGCCAACGAAGACCACAGCTACAGCAAAACCCACAAAGTCGAAGCCCAGGAAGACCACGTCAGCCAGGTCGGTACCAGCCTCAACGCCGGCGGCAACGTCACCCTCGGCGCCGGCCAGGACCTCACGCTCATCGCCAGCACCGTCACCGCGGGCCAGGAAGCCTACCTGGTCGCCGGCGGCAACCTGCAACTGCTGGCCGCCCAAGACAGCGACTATTCGCTGTACGACAAGGAAAAGAAGGGCGGTTGGGGCAGCAAGGAAACCCAGCGTGACGAAGTCACCGACATCAAGAACATCGGCAGCCAAATCAACACCGGTGGCGACCTCACGCTGGTCAGCGGCGGGGATCAGTTGTACCAGGGCGCCAAGCTCGATAGCGGAAACGACCTGACCCTGCAAAGTGGCGGCAACATCACCTTCGAAGCCGTCAAGGACATGCACCAGGAGAGCCACGAAAAGAGCAAAGGCGACCTGGCCTGGAACTCCGCCTCAGGCAAAGGCAACACCGATGAAACCCTGCGCCAGAGCCAATTGGTCGCACAAGGGCAGATGGCGATCAATGCCGCGAACGGGTTGAACATCGACCTCAAGGCCATCGACCAGAAGTCGGTAGGCGAGACCATTGATGCCATGGTGCAGGCCGATCCGAACCTGGCCTGGCTCAAGGATGCGGAGCAGCGTGGGGATGTGGATTGGCGTTTGGTCCAGGAAATCCACGACGCCTATCAGTACAGCAACTCGGGACTGGGCGTTGGCGCACAACTGGCGATCGCCATCCTGATGGCTGCCTTTGTCGGCCCTGCTGCCATGTCGGCGCTGGGCGGTACTGGCGCAGTGGCCGCAGGTGGGGCAGCCATCGCCACAAGCGCAGCAACCAACGCCACCGTCAGCTTCATCAACAATGGCGGCAACCTGGGCGCCGTGTTCAAAGACGTCACCTCCAGCGACGCCCTCAAGGGCTACGCCATTGCCGGCCTCACTGCCGGCATGACCACGGGCTACTTCAGCGAATGGACCGGTACCACCACGAATCCGGTCACCGGCAAGATCACAACCGATCTCGGGACATGGGGAGACGTCGGCCGATTCGCCGCCAATCAGGGCCTGCAAAACGGCACCTCGCTGGCTCTGAACAAGATCATGGGGCAGGGCGGAGATCTGGGCAGCGCTTTGCAGAGCACGCTGTTCAACACCTTGGCGGCTGCGAGCTTTAATGCGGCAGGAGATGCCACACACGGCCTCTTTCCTGACGGCAGTCCGCAAAAGGTCATGATCCACGCGATGGTCGGTGGCCTGTTGGCGCAAGTCAGCGGCGGCGACTTCAAGACCGGCGCACTCGCGGCAGGCGCCAACGAAGCCTTGGTCGTGCAGCTCGATAGCTTGGTAGGTGGAAACGAAAACCTGCTGAGCATGACCTCGCAACTGGTGGGTGTGCTGGCGGCGGCCACGCAGCGTGACGCGGATGGCGACAGCCTGCAAACCGGTGCGTGGGTGGCGCAGAACTCTACGCAGTACAACTACCTGAATCACAAAGAAGTCGTAGAAATGCTGCGAGAGGTCGACGGTCAGTCGACTGAAGAGGGTAAGAACAGGGTTCGGGAGCATTACGCCGAGCTTGATGAGAACAGAAACAAAGAGTTGGCCTCGCTCTGTCAAAGCGATCCGACGGGTTGTGACGCGTTGTCGACGCAACTTTTGAAGGATGATCCAAAGCTCAGGGCCCTGGCAAACGATCTGAAAGCCCGTGGCGAATACAATCAGGCCGCCATCGTAGGCGTACTCATCACCAACAGTAATATTGCTGCTGGTTCTGAAATCGCTACCGAACTCGCAGCCGCTAGAGATGGTGACGATTCCAGATTTTCTACTGCTTTTGCTGGAGCAATGCTGGGTACCGTGCTTGGGGGGATGAGGCCTGGTGGTATTGGTGGTGCAAAAGGCAGTCTTACACCTAAAGACTTTCCAGAGGTAGCTGGCAAAATTAGTCAGAAACAGCTTCGGCATATTGCTGGAAGGCCTGAGCTTGAAGCTCGAGGAGGCGGAGGCTTCTTGAATAGTATTGATGATGCTCAAAAAGTACTAGATGCTTACCGCGTAGGGCAGGTTAAGATTTTAGGTAAGAATGCTCAAGGGTTTCCAGTGGTAAAGTTCGAAGGTGTAACCGGAACTAACGTTAACGCTGGCGTTGGTATAACCGGTCAGCCAACCAATGTTTTCATAATCAAAGGTACGAAAAGCCCAAGTATTGTACCTGCTAACCCTAATTGGACTCAGAAATGAATATGGCAGCCAAATTGAAAGCTTGGAATTTCCAAGTATTAATGCTTGTTCAAGCGATGCTTGGGGCCGTTACTCCAAACTTCAGGATGGTGGTGTTGTCTCGTGAAGGTGATATTTGGGTAATAAGGTTTTATCTTGAGAAAAATATAGAAGACGATATTTGTGAGATTGAAGACATCATATGTCAATATACTGCATATCAGGATTCGGATTTAAAGTGCAAATCAGAAATTTTGGTCGGCCACGAAGCTCTACCTAGATTGTCGGAAGCTGACAGGGTTGTTTATCGTCGAAAAGAGTGATTTTGACTTTTTGCTAAAGGATTAAAGATTGTGCCGGGGTAAATGTGCCCCTTAATGGCGCTCGTTCAGCTCTCCGTCTGCGGTTGTAATTATGATTTGCATGGTTTAAATACTCGCGGTATTCCGGCACGTGGGGGCGTATCCTCCGTTGGTCGAAATGAAGTTGTTTGTAAAAAATACCTGAATTGCTCAGATGAGCCTTTCATTTAATGTTTAACTAAAAAGGACGATTCACATGATCAAGTTAATCTAAAAAACTACAGCTGTTGTATCGATCGCACTGCTCTACGGCTGTGCTTCTGCCCCATCAATGGAGGCGATGCAAGCGGAAGTAGCCCAGTACTCTTTACCTAAAGCACCTGTTGCGGACAAGGGCTTGGTCTATGTAGTCCGGCCGAGCAATGCCGGGATGATGGTACGCTTCAATGTCTTCCTTGACGACCAGGAAGCAGATTCGGAAATGGGTTACAACCGAGGCAACCAGTACATTTACTTTTATGTAACGCCCGGAACGCACGTGATCAGCTCCAAAGCTGAAAATTGGGCGGAAGTTACGGTAACTGCCAAGGCTGGTGAAGTCATTTATCTGAAGCAGGAAGTGGAGGTGGGTGTGGTGATGGCACGGAACAGCCTGAAAGTATTGAACGATGTTGAAGGTCGTTATCTGGTGAAGGATGCTGCGCTTGGTACTATAGCAAAAGAGAGTAAATAACCGTTTGAATCGGTGAAAAAGGTGCAGCAATACTCCTGAAATGATGGACTTTAATCCAGGTGTCAAAAAACACCTGGATGGTCTGAAGGGTTGACCCAACTAGAATTCGGCGGCGCTGCCCAGTTCCCCAAACTCATATCTCTTGAGGTTGCTGTAGTTACGGTTGCGTCCGTAATCCATCGATAATTATCTTCGGCTTATTTTAATTAAGAATAAAATCGTTTAGCGAAAATTTCGTAAAGTTGTAGGAGTACCCATGTTTAGAAGTATCTCAAAACTCACAGCCATAATCACCATTCTAACAATGAGCGGTTGTGTCTCTTACAATGTCACCGGCCCAATCGGGGAGCCCACACAACCCGCCAACATTACCAGCCCGCGTACTGCACAACTCGCCGACGTAACGGTCTCGGTCCCGGACATGGACGCTGCTACACGTACCTCCATCAGCCGTTCGCTAACGACGCAGATCAAGCAGTATGTGGATAAAGGCGGCTACTTCAAGCAAATCACCGAATACCCCACCCGTTTAGGTGAGAACGATGTGGTGCTCAACTTCAATATGACTTCGCTCAAAGGTCGTCGAGCTCCGCATCCCGCCTATTTCCCCGGCGCCTTGCTGACACTGACGCTGTGGATCTGGGTCAATGGGCCCATCGACGTAGACAGCTTCGACTTGGCGGGTGATCTGCAGATCGTTGACCGGGACGGAAAAACGCTGGCGACTTCCAAGAAGCAGATCAAATTCGAGCGCAATGTCGGCATTTACGGACGGGAATACTGGGCACCTACCATGGGTGCCAAACAGTTGAGCGAACTGATCTCAAAGCTGCTTGATACCGCGACTGCGCGCTTGGCAAAACAGTAACTAAAAGGAGAACCACATGGTTGGATACATCAAACACGCCTTCATCCTGTCAGTCATTCTGATGTCAGGTTGCGCATCGTACTCGATGCATGAACTGCCGCCCTTACAGGCCTGGCCACTCACAGCAGATGCTGCACAGCAAAAGCCGACGACGTTCGTGCGCACCACCGCGTTTTATCAGGCCAACGGCGGGGAGGGGCGGACGGTTGCCGGCGCACCAGCTGCTCTGTGGGAATCGGCAATTGTTGATGCGTTCCGAGAGTCGGGGCGCTTTTCGCGGGTGACTACCGACAAGGTTGACTCTGACATCTACGCCGAAGCCACTCTGTACAACAATGAACAGTTCAGCGTTGCCTCCGCCGTTGTGACCGGTTTGACCATGTTCATCATTCCCAGTACGGCGAAGAACACGTTTACCCTGGAAACGGTGTTCAAGGACAAGGACGGTAAAGAACTTGGGCGCATTCGCAAAAGCGAGTCGGTGCGTACCTGGATGCAGTTGGTGTTGATCGTTGCCCTGCCTTTCCAGCAAGACACTCGTGAAGTGGTGCAAACGCTTGCCCGCAGCACGCTGGAAGAAGCGGTGCAGCGTCAGTTGCTGTAGCGCAGGCTGCTTGCGAAGCCGTCCTGGCTAAGCATCGTGAACCAGCTCTGGTATCAGGCTGGCTGAAAAGGTTGTCTGAATTCCTGGCAAAGGTCAGGGCGCGACCCGCGACGAGAGTTCGCGGACAAGTCCATGCATCCCGAGCCCACATGTGTCTGCTGGAATTAGGCTTGCCCGCGAAGGCGTCAGTCGAGACGCCTCAACTACCCGGGTTAATCACGCCACCAAAACAGCCTGAGGTTGCGGTCGCAATCGACGCTCAACCACCTCCAGCACATCACAGCCATCGCGCAACGAAATGGCGCAGAGCAGGGCGAAGTCACTGAGGATGAACGACTCACACTCGATCGTGCCGCGCATGGCCAGGTTTTCTAGCACCTGGGTGACGGCCTCGATTCGGTACTTGGCCGCGCCGATCAATACATCGAGTGGGGCTTGGGTGTCGACGAACAATGTAGGCATGTCGTCGCAGTTGCTGGTGAGCGGCTTGAAGCGGTTTTCGGGGTAGGGGGGTGGTTTTTTGTACGGTGGGTCGGGGTGAAGTGCTCTCATTTTCTTGCCCTTGGTGAATTCATTTGAACTACCACCGGCCTTTCCTACGGGCTTGGGTGGCAGCCGTACGCGGGAGTAGGAAACTGAGGATTCACCAAACTCAGCCACGCCGAAGCGTGTCCCGCGCACAGCCGCCGCGAACGATTTTACGGACACAGGTTATGTGCCGCAATCAAACGACTGACGCGCGGTGAATCTCCAAGGGTTCCTACGCCCTGCCACTGCATCCACAGTGGCAGCGAAAGAATATCCGAGCAGCCCAATGCGCACCAGTTCATGCACGTCGACACAGCTCGAAGGAAATTTCCGAAGTTTTTGTACGAAAATTCCGAATCGCCGCACGAAAGCGTTCGCGACTGTGAGAGAGGTGAGTCAGGAAAGAAATCAGAAAAGGACTAGTGTCCACTTCGAGGATTCGCTGAACAGCGACGGTACAACAATGAGTATTCAGTAAGTCCCGGATAGCGGCTCGGACTGATCAATCATGCGGGTCATGATCGCGCTTGGCGTACGGTAAAGTTCGCGGGCGACCCGATGCACCCCAACCCTTCATAGGTGTCGGCAGGAGTGAGGCTTGCCCGCGAAGGCGCCTCTTGAGACGCCTCAACTACCAAGGTTAATCAAGCCACCAAAACAGCCTGAGGTTGCGGGCGCAATCGACGCTCAACCACCTCCAGCACATCACAGCCATCGCGCAACGAAATAGCGCAGAGCAGGGCGAAGTCACTGAGGATGAACGACTGGCATTCGATCGTGCCGCGCAGGGCCAGGTTTTCGAGCACCTGGGTGACGGCCTCGATTCGGTACTTGGCAGCGCCGATCAATACATCTAGTGGGGCTTGGGTGTCGACGAACAATGTAGGCATGTCGTCGCAGTTGTTGGTGAGCGGCTTGAAGCGGTTTTCGGGATAGGGGGGTGGTTTTTTGTAGGGTGGATCCGGAGTCAGTTTTTTCATTTGTTCAATCTCATGAGCATGAATATGAACTGCCAACAGCCTTCCTACGGGCTAGGGTGGCAGCCGTGCGCAGGATGTAGGAAACCGAGTGCTCATGAAACCTCGGTCACGCCGAAGCGTGTCCCACGCACAGCCGCCGCGAACGATCTTACGGACACTATTTAAGTGCCGCAATCAAACGACAGCGCTAATGCGTCATGAGCATGTAAGGGTTCCTACGCCCTACCACTGCATCCACAGTGGCAACGAAAGGATATCCAATCAGCCCAATTCGCACCAGTTCATGCCGGTCGACACAGCTTGAAGGAAATTTCCGGAATCTTTGTACGAAAATTCCGAATCACCGCACGAAGACGTTGGCGACTGTGAGAGAGGCGAGTCAGGAAAGAAATCAGAAATGGACTAGTTACCGGTTGGAGAAACTAGACGCCAACTCGCCTCGAAAGCGATCCCCTACTTGTGGGATAATCACCCATTGCCAAACCGCAATATCCACCGCTCACATGCCTTGTGCCCATTCCTAAGCAATGGCAAACCAGCAAGGCAAATCTTCGAGCCGAGGTAACCATTCCTCCCGAACTTTTCAATGGATTTTAAAGATGTCTAATGGACCTATTCTGATCACCGGCGGCGCTGGCTTCATCGGCTCCCATCTCACTGACGTCTTACTCGCCAAGGGTTACTCGGTCAGAATTCTCGACGACCTCTCGACTGGTAAACGCAGCAACCTCCCGCTGGACAACCCACAGGTTGAGTTGATCGTAGGCGACGTTGCCGATGCCGACGTAGTTGCGCGCGCGATGGTCAATTGTCAGTCAGTCGCCCACCTTGCAGCTGTGGCTTCGGTGCAGGCTTCCGTCGACGATCCGGTACGCACGCATCAGAGTAATTTCGTCGGTACGCTTAACGTTTGTGAGGCCATGCGCCAGGCCAACGTGAAGCGGGTGGTTTTTGCCTCCAGCGCTGCCGTGTACGGCAATAATGGTGAAGGCTTTGCTATCGACGAAGACACGCCTAAAGCGCCGTTGACGCCCTATGCCTCAGACAAGCTGGCAAGCGAGTACTACTTCGACTTCTACCGCCGCCAGCATGCACTGGAGCCGGTCATATTCAGGTTCTTCAATATCTTCGGCCCCCGCCAGGATCCGTCATCGCCGTACTCCGGCGTGATCAGTATCTTTAGTGAGCGCGCACAGAAAGGCTTGCCAATCACTATTTTCGGTGACGGCGAACAGACCCGTGATTTTTTCTATGTAGAGGATTTGGTGGGATTGTTGGTGCAGGCATTGGAAGCACCACACGTTGAGGATGGAGCAATCAACGTTGGTATGAACCAAGCCACCTCGTTGACGCAGATGCTCGGAGTTTTGGCAGAGGTTTTAGGTGAGATTCCACCCGTTAGCCACAGCCCGGCACGTGCGGGAGATATTCGCCATTCACGTGCGAACAATGATCGCCTGCTGAAAAAATTCAAGTTGGCTGAGACAACACCTATGAGTGTTGGTCTGGCGAAATTGCTGGGTAAAGATGCTTGCTGATCAGGTGGGAATAACAGTCTGGCCACGTTGATCAAGCGTGGCCACACTGTCCAAACATGTGACGATAAAGCCGATAGACGCTATGCCGCAGGATCCGATTCAAGTTTTTTGAGTCGCGAACTCAAATATCCCCGCAGAACCAGAACAACCACCATCCCGCACAGAACCCCAGTAGCGTTAGCCACCATATCTCCCCAGGACGCTGTACGTAGCGGCATCAAGCTCTGCTCCAGTTCGATCAACATCGAACCCACCAACGGCCAAAATAGCAGCCAGCCGAGCCTCGTACCGGGGAACGCCAGGTAGGCGCTCACCGTCAAGCAGGCGAAGCCGGCCCAGTGATGCAGCTTGTCCTGATTCTCGAACATCTCCGGCACCGGCTCGCCGCGCATGCCGGCGAAACACAGCACCAGCAGGATCACGAAGAACGCCAGTTTGGGCAGGACACGCAGAATCCGCTGCTTCATTCGGTGACCTTGTAGAAGTTGTTGTGGAACAGATCGATGTTGCGACGCTCTGTCAGGGAGTACAGCGAGTAACTGCGACCCAGGGAAGCGCCACCGTCTCGAGTCAGTGGAGTCCACGCAAGGTTAGCTCGGCGAGTGGTCGAGCTGGCCATCAATTCGTCGAATGGTATCGAGAAATAGATACCCTTGCCGAAACTACCCTCACCGTATTCCTCTTTCGTGGCGTTGGTGATCGTTACCCAACCACCGAACCGTACGCCGTTGGAGAACTCGCGGGACAAGTCCAAAGTAGCGCCGTAGTCTTTGGCCAAATAACGCCCGACGCTGAGTGCGCCCAGAATGTCCTGGAACGAGCTCCGATAGTAAAGCGTAGCGTTACCGGTGATGGTGCTGTAATCACGCAGCCCCAAGCCCTGATCGAAATCACGCTGCTTGACCCAGTTCATGTCCACACCAACTGCCCAGCGCTCGCCCATCGGACGGTACAGTGCTTCACCGCCGACGCCGGCGAACATCGATTCCAGATAACCGCCGTACACCATGCCGTAGAGGTCTTCGTCCAGCTGCTTGACCTTGTTCAACTGGAAGGTCGGCATCGTCACTTCCGAAGTGGTCATGTACTGACGCAAGTCGGTACGCACTCGCGGTAGGCCGCTGGGTGCGTCGTACTTGAACTTGTCGAAGTTGTTGATCAGGTTCGCGCTCAACAGGCCGCTCCACCACAGATCAGGCTGGAACCGGTACTCGGCACTCAAATCGGCACTGAATTGGTACAGCAGGAATCCGTCAGGACCGCCGACGTTCTGTTTGTACCCGAGGCCCAGGCCGTAGGTGAACTTGTCCGGCGTTTTCGCGTACAGGGTTTTCTCCTGATGCGGCACCGGAACGTTCTGCTCGGTTACCCGGCGCAGGTCTTCCAGCGGACGATCTTCCTGGACCACTTCGCGGAAAGTGTCCCGGGGCAGGCTGACTTCCTGGACCGGCAAGCTGTAACGGGTGTCGACCATGGTGAACCAGTCGATCTGATCGTTAACGCTGTTGTCGAGGATGCGCGAAGCACGGCCCACGGCTTTCGGGGTATGGAAGTAGCGGCCTTGTTCGCCGTAGACGATCAGTTCTGAGTCACGCTGGGTGATTTTCGAAACGGTGTAGCCGGCGTTGTTCTGCAGACGCTTGGCGACGCCGGCCCACTGAACGTCCGTTGGCGCGGTAGTCGGTTTGACGTCCGGCACGGGTTCGGGTTTTGGATCGAAGCTCTTCGTTGGTGCTTTGCGGGTGGCGAAGTTGGTGTGCAGGGTGATGCCGAACATGGCGGTATTGCCGCGTTCCCAGGCTGCGTGGAGGTCTACCGAATCGGTGGCTTTGAAGACGAAGCCAAGGTTTATAGGGGAGTCTTGGACCTGGTTGTTACTCAGTGGCTCGTTCTTGTAGTCGTTACCTTCGTATTCAACTTTTAGGGACAGCGGGTCCCAAGGTGTCTGGTAAGTAAGGCCACCAAAGAACGAGGGAGAGCCACGGAAGTAAGTATTGCCGTTAAGACTACCCGCATTCGAAACGTTGGCGTCTGGCGCAGGCCTATCGTCGAATTTGCTGTCGAGTAAGCCAAAAGGATTATCGATATCTCCGCGATTACCTAGGTATCCCCAAGCTAACCCAAGGGAAAGGTCTAAATTTCCGAAACGTTTGCTACCTACGAAGTACTCACTAGAAAACAAGCCTGTACCACCAACATCTCGCGTGCCGAGTGCGATTTGCGGTAGCCAGTGGCTTTCTTCAAGGAGCCGCACCTTAATATCGATGCCCTTGTCTTTAGCACTTTGGTCGCCACTTAGGGATTCTGAACCATAAGTGCGGTTGGTGATTGTCGTATATCTGAATGATCCTTCCAACCAATCAAAGGGCTGGAAGGACACGCTGTAGCGGCTATAAGGATCGGTACGGTTGGCGGTGAAAGACAGCTCACCAGCCGGCGCCATGCGCGCGGTCGGTGTCTGCAACAAACCCACACCACCAAAGTCACTTTGCGTATAGCGCGGTTCCGCAACCGCCGACGCACTACATCCGAGCAGCAAACAAGGTATGAAGCGGTACTTCATGGCTTCACCTCCAGCAGTGGCTGGGTGGCGATAAAAGCGGCCATTTCAGTATTCAGATCTGGTGTCGGATCACCCTTTGCGGTGCTGTGTATGGGCACGTAAATTCTTGCCCCTGGCGCCGGCGGTACAGACTTGGTTTGGTTCCAAAGTGCTATACCTTCTTGGAAAACGCGACCATCTGGCTGGATGACAAACAGCAAGTCTCTGTCCGCACCAGGATCACGCAGGCAGTTTTTCAGATAGCTTATTGCCGGCTGCAAAGGCTGGTGCGCCAGCTCGCATTCACCAGTTACTGCGCCCACTACCCTCACAGTGTTCGGACGGGGAGGGTAGAGCAGCACATCGCCATTGCTCAGGTAGGGATTGTCCCCGCGGTTCAGTTCAACCCGAATCGGATCAAGTTGAGCTACTCGACGGCCAGTAATCGGCATTGCTTGCACCTTGTCGATCAAACGCTCAGCGAGTGCCGCCAACTGGGTTTCATCATCCTGCAGTGCGTTGCTCTTAACAGTCGAGAGATCGAAGAGCACGCCCAGCTTCAATCGCTTCTGTGCATTGCGTAACGGCGTATGCAACCACGCCGCACCAAGCAGATACGCTTTTGGATTAACTTGGGCCGGCAACAAAACATCATGCAAGCGAGTCCCTTCCTGGAATGAATAGCGTCCAGGTTTGGCGGCATCGCCCTGCACGGTGACCAGCGAGTCAGCATTTACGGCAAACGTCATGAGCAGGCTGCAACAAAGCAGCCAGGAGGAGCGAGGGATCATTGAACTACCGGCTTATTCGGGCGCACTTGAACAATGCGTAGGGGCAATTCGGGAGTCAGGTGTTGCACGCTGGCCATGATGAAGCCGTCGGCAGGGTCGACCCAGTATTGGTTCCGCGCGGTGAAGTCCAGACCTTCCATGGTGATCTCCTCGTCAACGCGCAATAGCGCCACTTCGCGGTCGAGGATGTGCACGGTTTCCAGCCCTTTTTTCTGAAAGCGGCTGGTTAGCGTGACACCCATGCGATAACCACCTACCAAGTCGACTTGGCGGCGGGTCTGCAGGCCGTCGGCAACGCGATGCAAGCCGGCTTTGAAAGGCGATTCACCCTCAAAGTGGGTACCATCGAGGTTGTTGTTGAAACCAACGCTGCGAATGGCAAGACCGTCTTCGAGCATCAGGATCTGGCGAGTCGAGGCCATCCAAAAGCCAACACCATCCTGCTGACGCACCAACGCCATAACGGCTTCACCCGTAGGTGCCGCGATGGTGATTTGGTAGTACGGAGTTGCCTCCACCTGTTGGCGGGTGAGTTCCAGGGGCTCAGGACCTTCAAAAGCGGCTTTGAGTGTATCCATGGACGCGGACATCAACGGGTTGCAGGCGCTCACCAGCAAGGAGGCCATCGATAGGGTGGCCAGTCGCAGAAATTTCACAAGAATTCCAATTCTTAATTGTTGCCCAAGTCATCCTGAATGCCCACACCTGTACGAAGCAGATTGGCCGACGGGAATACCTGACTAATAAAGCGGTTCCAGCGAGTTACATCGGCCGGGCCGACATAGACCACATCCTGCGGCTGTAGTTTGAAATGCTGTGAAAGGGCAAACGCCGAGGGAGATTTGAGGTCAATTTGAAAGACCTTTACCGGTTCGTCGGTCAGATTCTCAACCCCGCGTATTACGTACACCTCTTTGCCACTGGAGGTTTCCTGGCGCAGACCGCCAACAGTGCCCAAGGCATCGGTGAGGTTCATATTGCTGCCCTTGAAGTTAATTGCCCGCGATGCGGTAACCTCACCCAGCACATAGACCTTTTTCTGGTCGTTGTAGGGCAGGTGCAGTTGGTCGCCATCCTTCAAGTAAATATTGTGCAGGTTCGAGTTCTTGCGATTGAGAGCATCGAGATCAATGTGGTACTCACGACCGTCGCGCTTGAGCACCAAACCGGAAATATCAGCAGATTCGGGCAGTACCGAACCCTGGCCAACGGCGTCTAATAACCTTAAGGGTGTATTGGTGATAGGAAGCTGGCCGGTCTTGAGGAAAGCGCCGGAGAGAATAATTTTTTGGCTGGCGAAGCGCACAATGCTGAGATCCACCTGGGGCTCGGCGATCACCTTGGCCAGACGCGAAGCAATGGTCGAACGTAAATCTTCGATGGTTTTTCCCGAAGCTTCGATTGTTCCGACATATGGGTAGAAGAGGCTGCCGTCGGGACGAACCATGCGCCCGTTAGCTTCAATCGGTTGCTGCCCTCCTGACGGAGCGGTTAACTCTGGGTGGTCCCAGACTGTGACGTAGATCAGATCACCAGCACCAATGCGATATTCTACTGGCTGATAGCTAAGCAGCTCAGGTGCGACAGAATTCGACTGGTCAGCGGCTGCCTCGACGGCCACCAATTTCGGTGTAATTGGCACCAGCTCGATCCGACTGCTTTCGGGTGAACCTTCACGTACCAAATTGCCTGTGTCCATGTGCTGGCCAGGGGAAAAAATGCAGCCTTGCAGGGTCAGGCCAGCCAGCATGGCTAGGGGAAGAGCGCGATTCATTGTCGAAATTGCTCGAAGGGAATAGGCAAAACAAAACCTCCCAGCAGGCTGGGAGGTTCGCGTATCGAACTTTAAGAAGCTTGGGAGCTGTTACCGAGCGGTGCCAGTAGTACCAGTAGTACCCGAGGTGCCACCACCGGTTGTCCCCGGAGTTCCGTCGTTGCCACCACCGCCGCCGCTGTTGGACGCGGCGACACCTACGGCGATAACACCGGCGCCGATGGCCAGACCTGTGCCGACCGTTACGCCGCCGGCGATTGGAGTTGACAAGCTGAGGTCGGAGGTGGCTCCAGGCACCTTAGCGGTGGCCGTAGGAGCAGTTTCAGCAGCCATCAAAGGCAGGCTGATGGAGGTGAAGAGGGCCAAGACCAGTAGCTTTTTCATGTTCATACTCCTTGAAAGGATTGTCCCTGAGGGGGTGTTAGGGATGAGGGTATTGCAGTAAGTGCCTGTATTGCAAGCTTCAGCTGCTAGTGCAGGCCTTTTTAAGATAGCAGTTCATTCAGCTCTGGCTGCTGCCAGGCCGGGTGGCACGATGGTCACACCGCTTAATCAAGCTTCGAATTTAGCTCCGAACACGAAATTGGCCAGGGTCGATAAAAGGCACAGTCAGTTCTCTGGTCAGCTTGGGCCTGTAGCCGTCAGGATTGAATTGGTCGGGCACGGGAAGATGCAAGGTGTAGTGATCAACTAATACCGGAAATCAAGTTGAATTTTTTCTAAGTCTGAGCTGGCACCCGCCCGCGGTTAAATTGATGGGCCGAATCGGGTTGTTCTGATTCATCAAAAGTGGCGTGGCTTATGTCCCTTTGGGTTTCTAGGTCGTTATGTAGTCCGTGGTCGGTATCGATTAGGTTCTCAAGCCAAAATACGCGCTCCGACGGCGCGTTATCCCAAAAACTTCCCCGGTGACTCGTGCGCCTTAGCGGGCGCTAACAGCAGAGGTGCTGCAGAAACAGGCGGCTGGCATATCGCGACCCTTAATTTAAGTGAGACGGCAGGTCCTGAAATTATGTTGGTGAAGCATGGTGCACCACAAATCCTTACCGGTATCTCTTTTGCTACCCAGTACCTACCTGCACTGTATGATGGAGTCGTGGGGCAACTAATGGGGTGGGCACACCGCACTAGGTGGAATGATTGCCTGTAGGTAGGGGCCGGTATGCTTGGATTTGAATGGCATGAAGACGCATGGAGTTTTTGCCGAGGCATGGGAGCTCGACTCCTCCAGTTCGACGTGGCTTTATCCCCAGAGAAAACATGGTTGCTGCGCTTGGACATGCGGTCGAAGAATCGCAAAAAACGTGGCGAAAGAAATCGGGAAAATTCAGTTTCCTTGGCTTCACGCATTATGCGGCAATGCCGTATCTACGGATCTATCTGGCTGGCGGCTCATTCCTAACGCGAATTGCGAAAATGCGCTCATCATCGACTGGTGAAAAGCACTGCTCCATAGGCACGCCATTTGCCCTTTCGAAACTGTGATGATGTGAAAATGGCCGATACTCGGGTGGGGGGGCGAAATGCGGGGGGCGGTCTTGAAAGGTGTCGTTCAGGATGACGAGATGAGTTGAGATCCGGAAAGTTCAGATGTGACCACGGCAACGTTTTTCGGAACTCGACCGAATTGGGCATCGAAAATCGGTTGGTACTCCAGACCTTTCCGAGTCTTTTTTCTTAAGGCTTATTGCTTCACTTGGAAGCATCAAGGTAAAATTCTTGCTGGATCCAAGCACCTGCGAAATTCCGCGAGGTGCCAGCAATTTAGTCGAAATAATCGTAAAACGCCAAGGCCTAAAAGTGGCGCATCTGTAAAGAACTGCCTTCCAAAAATGACGGGCTCAGTAAAATGGATATCACTAATGCCTGCAAAAACTCCTGAATTGACAAATTCAAAAATACTTCATGTCGCTGGATTGGAAAAATTCATTCCGCCTTTCATTAAATTTGTCGCACAGCAAGTGGACGGTGACAGACATACTTTTTTTCTTACGGGAGATGAGAAGAAGCATGCTTTAGAGCATAGTCATAACATCACCTTGGCAAGAAGCTACCCAAGTAAACTGATCGCCTGCATTGATCTTTTAAAGAAATGTTGTTCCGCAGACAAGATCATCCTGCATGGGTTATCGGATACAAAAATTATAGCAGTGCTTTTCACTCAGCCATGGCTGCTAAAAAAGTGTTACTGGGTTATTTGGGGTGCTGATCTTTACAGCTATCAATTGGCGGTGCGTACTTGGCGTTGGAGAGTTAAAGAATTCTTTCGTCGCCCTGTTATCAAACATATTGGTCACTTGGTGACTTATATAGAGGGTGATGTTGAGTTTGCTCGAAAATGGTATGGGGCAAGAGGGCAATACCACGAATGCATTATGTATCTAAGCAATGTTTATCGCGAATACTCCGTTCCCCAGGAAGCGCATAGCAGCGTCAATATTCAAGTCGGGAATTCAGCCGACCCGAGTAATAATCATCTCGAAATATTTGAGCAACTACTTCTATTTCGCGATCGAGAAATCACGCTTTTCGTCCCGCTGTCTTATGGGGATCAAGAATACGCTAAGGAAATAATTGAAGCGGGTACGAAGATGTTTGGCCAAAAATTCAAACCAATGATTGATTTTATGCCCTTCGATGAGTATCTCGCGTTTCTTGGAAAAATCGATATAGCTATTTTCAATCACAAACGCCAACAAGCGATGGGAAATACAATTACGTTGCTCGGTTTAGGTAAAAAAGTTTATCTGCGTAGCGACGTAACGCCATGGGCAATGCTTGAGAAGAATGGCGTCTCTGCATATGATGTCGCGAATATATCGCTGACACCGATAGATTCGGCAATAAGAGAGCGAAACAAATCTGCTATCAAGAAAATTTTTTCGGAAAGAAAACTGCTCAGTCAGTTAAAACAAATCTTCGAGGAGTAAAAATTGTCTTACTATAGAGAAGATCAGCTGTTTTTGATGGGTTTCAAAAAGCTTGGAAAAAACGTCAAGATTAGCGACAAAGCCAGCATTTACAATATTGATGAAGTTGAAGTTGGCGACAACTCTAGAATCGATGATTTTTGCGTGATATCCGGTAAGGTAACCATAGGTAAGTTTGTTCATATAGCTCCATTTTGCCTTGTGGCTGGAGGAGAACAAGGTATTTTTATGGATGACTTTTCAGGACTAGCATACAAAGTGCAGGTTTTCACCCAGTCCGACGACTACACTGGAAAAACGCTTACCAACCCAACAGTTCCGGCGAAATACAAATCAGAAATTAAGAAGAAAGTCCATCTTGGTAGGCATGTAATTATCGGGGCGGGATCCATTGTATTTCCCGGTGTCACATTGGCAGAAGGATGCTCTGTCGGTGCAATGACTCTGGTTAGCAAAAGCACGCTGCCATGGGGGATTTATGTAGGGAATCCCGCTCGCAGAGTCAAGGAGAGGAAAAAAGATCTCCTTACGCTGGAAAAGCAATTTTTGGAAGAGACAGGTCATGATCCCATTTAATAAGCCGCCGTACACTGGTAATGAAGATCAATACGTTTTAGCTGCCATGCGTAGCCAAAAAATTTCTGGGGATGGTGACTTCAGCAAGCGTTGCCAAGTTTGGTTCGAAGAAAAACTTTCCTGCCCTAAAGCCTTGCTGACCCCTTCATGTACACAGGCATTGGAGATGGCAGCACTGCTGATTGACGTCCAGCCAGGCGATGAAATCATCATGCCTAGCTACACCTTTGTCAGCACAGCCAATGCATTTGTCTTGCGCGGTGCCAAGATCGTCTTCGTAGATGTTCGCCCTGATACCATGAATATCGATGAGCGTCTGATCGAAGCAGCCATTACCCCGAAAACCAAAGCCATCGTACCCGTCCATTATGCAGGCATCGCCTGCGAAATGGACACCATCATGGATATCGCAAATCGCCATCGATTATTCGTCATTGAAGATGCCGCGCAAGGAATGATGTCCACCTACAAAGAACGTCCCTTAGGAAGTATTGGTCACATGGCAGCTTACAGCTTTCATGAAACCAAGAACTACACTAGTGGCGGTGAAGGTGGCCTACTGATAATCAACGATGCTCGCTTTATCAATCGCGCTGAAATCATTCGGGAAAAAGGGACCAATCGCAGTCAATTCTTCCGTGGAATGGTCGACAAATACAGTTGGGTTGATGTGGGTAGCAGCTATCTGCCCTGCGATATCCAAGCTGCATTTCTCTGGGGGCAATTGGAGAAAGCCGAAGAGATCAATCAAAATCGGCTACAGACTTGGTCGTTTTACCATGAGTCACTTCAACCGTTGGTCACCGCGGAAAAAATAATATTACCCACATTACCTAAAGGGTGCGTACACAACGCGCACATGTTATACATCAAAGTTCGCGATCTTGAAGAGCGAACTGCAATCTTAGGGTATTTGAAGGATAAGGGTATATTAGCTGTTTTTCATTATGTCCCACTTCACTCAGCTGTAGCAGGGCTTCAGTTTAGTCGTTTTCACGGAGAAGATCGATTTACTACACAAGAGAGTGAGCGTCTGATAAGACTTCCGGTCTGGTATGGCATGGAGAAATCTGAAGCGAACCACGTCATTCAATCTGTAATCGAGTTCTACGCTTGAACGCAAAAAAAATAGCTGCTTTTGCCGTGGGCCCCATTGGTGGTGCGGCATTAGGCTTCATCACGCTACCGATCATCACCTGGTTCTATTCTGCCGAAGACATCGGCAGAATAGCCATGCTCCAAGTTATATCCAGTTTTTGTATTCTGCTATTCTGCCTGGGCTTGGACCAGGCTTATGTACGTGAATACCATGAAGCAGATAACAAGCCTGCGTTACTTAAAATTGCCTTGCTCCCCGGCTTATTACTACTTGCTGCGGGTTTACTTCTCTGCTTCGTGGTGCCTGACTTTATTTCTAAAGTGCTGTTTTCCATAGACAGTGTATTGATAAGCTTGCTAGTAGCCATATGCATTCTGTTCGCGTTTATTTCCCGCTTCCTCTCGTTGATTTTGCGTATGCAGGAAAACGGATTGGCTTTTTCCATGAGCCAAGTTTTACCCAAGCTCCTGTTTCTCGCCGTCATCTGTACCTATGTTATTTTTTCGTTCGGTTTTGATATTGTCCACCTGATAATAGCCCATACCCTATCGATCGTAGCTGTAACATTGGTTTACGCTTGGAATACACGAAAGGTGTGGTTGGCTGCGTTCAAACATAGAGCAAATTTACCCAAGCTTAGAGCTATGCTGCGCTTCGGCACGCCATTGATCATGGGCGGAGCTGCTTTCTGGGGCTTGACTGCAATGGATAAAATTTTCTTGCGTAATATGTCTACTTTCGAACAGCTCGGAATCTATTCAATAGCATCTAGTTTCGCAGCGGCGGCTACCATTTTCCAAAGTGTTTTTTCAACCGTCTGGGCTCCGACTGTGTACAAATGGGCAGCTGAAGGTATCAACGTTAAAAAAATTGATCAGGTCACCGAGCACATCTTAGCGGCAGTTATATTTATATTTGTTCTTGCAGGACTGTTCTCTTGGCTCGTAACTTATCTGCTTCCAGTTACATATGGGGGCGTTCAATATATTCTAGTTGCTTGTATGTCCTATCCATTATTCTATACTTTGTCCGAAACAACTGTGGTTGGTCTTGGCATAACTCGAAGAAGTGGCTACGCCATGACGGCAGCCCTGATTGGTGCCTCAGTAAATTTCACTGGAAACTACCTGCTAACTCCTACATATGGTGCAGCAGGTGCAGCAGTTTCAACAGCGTTTTCATTCTGGATATTTTTTGTTTGTCGTACAGAATTTTCCTGTCTTGTATGGCGCAAAATACCACGGTTAAAGTTGTACGGTACTACGTTTGCCTGTCTGCTGATTTCAGCGGCGATGTCAATATTCGGGGAAGATCATAAGGTAGCAATAATTTTGGCGTGGACTTTAATGGGAGCCACGGGTCTCTTTCTTTTTAAGAGTTCACTGCGTATTTTAAAGTTAAAAATACAAAGCTTTCCAAAATGGTCGAATTGAACCAAGTAAGGTCAGGAATCAAAATAAAAACGGATGGTTTCATAAAGTGTGTGCAACGCATCTATTGAATTGAATTGTCGGACCTCATATGGCCTTGGGCGGGAGCCTGCTGTCAACCGTTGACACACCCGATTAATCCCCCGCTAAAGGCCATGACGATCAGCGAAGTACATCGTAACTTCTATGAGCCGGAAATTTTCGCATGATGGGCATGTCTTTGCCCAAGTAATTCGTTATGTTTTTACTCACCCCTAAGGAAACTCTGAAAAAGACTTCCCGATCTGGTGAAATACGCACCTCACACGAACAGAACGGTTGAGCCCCGATGAAAC
>NZ_JBEOPV010000027.1:0-83658 GCF_040310425.1 Pseudomonas sp. 65/3-MNA-CIBAN-0223 | reverse complement strand
GTTTAGCCGCGCTGGGCCAGGGATGGCCCATCGCGGCGACCCGCGGAGCAATGCCGGAGTGAGGGCACACCGAGCCTGGGCGAGGTGCCAAGTGGTGGGGCAAGAGCGCTTTGGTTACTTTCGCGCTTTTCGAAAGTGACCCGCCGTAAGGGCGGAACCCTAAGCAGCCCTGACCAAAAAAACGGATCTGCCCCCGTCCCAAAGAAGCCAAGAAACCAACCAACCCAAAATTGAATTGCACGCAATTCAATTGCGAACTATTTTAAACAGGCCAACCCTAGACCCCCAGAGCCAAACGATGACCGACCCCCTGCTGACCATCCCCTGCACCACCATCACCGGCGAACAGAAAACCCTGGCCGACTACGCCGGCAAAGCCGTACTGGTCGTCAACACCGCCAGCAAATGCGGCTTCACCCCACAATACAAAGGACTCGAAGCGCTCTGGCAGACCTACAAGGATCAGGGCCTGGTAGTCCTGGGTTTCCCCTGCAACCAATTCGGCAAACAGGAACCCGGTAACGAAGGCGCGATCTCCGAATTCTGCGAACTGAATTTCGGCGTCAGCTTCCCGCTGTTCAAAAAAATCGAAGTCAACGGCGCCGGCGCCCACCCACTGTTCGTCCAGCTGAAAAAACGCGCCCCCGGGTTATTGGGTTCCCAAGGCATCAAGTGGAACTTCACCAAATTCCTGATAGGCAAAGACGGTCAACTGGTCAAGCGCTTCGCTCCGGCGACCAAACCGCAGGACCTGAGCCGCGAGATTGAAGCCCTGCTCAAATGAATCCGCCGTTCGACTCCCTGCAGCTCGACAGCCAGCTGTGCTTCAAGCTGTACGCCGCGTCCCGTGCGGTGATCCGGGCCTACAAACCAATGCTGGACCAGCTCGGGCTGACTTACCCGCAGTACCTGGCGATGCT
Source organism: Pseudomonas sp. 65/3-MNA-CIBAN-0223 (assembly GCF_040310425.1). NCBI lineage: Bacteria > Pseudomonadati > Pseudomonadota > Gammaproteobacteria > Pseudomonadales > Pseudomonadaceae > Pseudomonas > Pseudomonas sp. 65/3-MNA-CIBAN-0223. The sequence continues at coordinate 82,738 of NZ_JBEOPV010000027.1, read as the reverse complement.
GGTGCTGTGGGAATGGCAGGAAAAGGCCCCACAGCAGCCAACAGTCAAGGCCCTGGGTGAACGCCTGGCGCTTGATTCCGGGACTCTGACGCCGTTACTCAAACGACTCGAACAGCTGCAATTGGTCCAGCGCCAGCGTTCATTACGGGATGAACGCGAAGTGCACCTGAGCCTTACGGTTGCGGGCCAGGCGTTGCGTGATCGGGTCGCGCCGCTCAAGGCCCGGCTACTGTGCGACAGCGGCGTGGATCTGGATCGGCTGCATGATTTGCGTGAAGGGCTCGATCATTTGCTGGGGCAGATCAAGGCGTTGTCGTAGCCGGCATCCATGAATCCAGCAGGGCCGCCAGCTCTTCGCGGCGGAAGGGTTTGGCGAGGTAATCGCTCATGCCCGCGGCACGGCAGCGCTCGCGTTCCTCGGACATGGCATTGGCGGTCAAGGCCACAATAGGCAATTGTGGCCAGCGTCCGCTGCGACGGATTTGCCGACTGGCTTCATAGCCATCCATCACCGGCATGTTGCAGTCCATCAGCACCAGGTCGAACTCATCGTGCTCAAGCAGATCCAGGGCCTCGGCACCATGCGCGGCGACGATGACCTCGCAACCGAGCTTGCCCAGCATGCCCTTGGCTACCAGCTGATTGACCGGATTGTCCTCCACCAGCAGCACCCGCCCGCGGCGCTGGGGTGACAGCGTTTGCAGTCGCGCATCGTTGATCGTATTGATCTCAGGTTGCAGTACCCGTCGCAATGTCTGGAACAGTGCGTTTCGCGCCAGCGGCCGCGCCTGCTGTTGCAAAGGGGCGAGGGCGCTGGCCTGTTCGCTGGGCATGAAGCTGCCGTAGGCAGTCACCAGCAGGATCGGCGCAGTGCAGGCGGGGCGCAGGACAAACAGGCATTCGGGGCAATCGGTGATGACCACGTCGGGGTCCAGGCCGATCATCGAATCATCGATCGAGCGCTGTTGATACTCGAGCCCCCACACCGGCAACACGGTCTTGAGCAGCTCTGCCAGGCCGCTGCTGGCTGCCGTGATGGCAATGACCTTCCCCTGCAAGGGTGCAGGCGCCAGGGCGCGGGTGTGGCAGGGCAGCGGCAGGTCGGCGCAGAACTGGCTGCCAAACCCGGCCTCCGAACTGATGGACAGTCGTCCCTTCATGGCTTCGCACAGGTTGTAGGTCAAGGCCAGGCCCAGGCCGGTGCCGCCAAATTGTCGGGTAATGCCGGCACCCGCCTGGGTAAACGGCTGGAAAATCTTCACTTGGGCGTCCTGGGGGATACCGATGCCAGTGTCGCAGACTTCGATTCTGACGCCGTCCTTGAAGGTGCCGAGGCGCACATCGACGCGGCCGAAACGAGTGAACTTGAGCGCGTTGGACAGCAGGTTGCTGACGATTTGCCGAACCCGAGTCGGATCACCCAACACCAGTGCCGGAAACTGCGGATCGATCAGGCAGGTCAGTTCGACACTGGGCGCGGCGTTCTGGGACAGCAGGTTGGCAGTGTCCTCGACCAGCGCACCGAGGTCGAATGGAATGTGTTCGAGTTCGAGCTGGCCAGCGTCGAATTTCGACAGGTCGAGAATGTCGTTGAGCAGTTCCACCAAGACCTTGCCGGAGTCATGGGCGATGGACAGTTGTTGCTGCTGCTCAGCATTGAGCGGACCGTCCAGGGACAACGCGATCATCCCCAGCAGGCCATTGAGCGGCGTGCGGATTTCGTGGCTCATGTTGGCCAGAAACACCGAGCGCGCTTCCGCCATATCCAGGGCGGTGCTGCGGGCAATTTCCAGTTCCTGGTTGGACTGGCTGAGCCGACTGTTGATCGCCTTGAGCTCCGCAGTCCGGGCGGAGACGATGTTCTCCAGTTGCGCGAGGTAGTCAGTCAGGCGGTTTTCGGCATTGCGCCTTTGCTGGATTTCCGTGGCGATGTTCTCGAATTGCTGGTTGGCGACCTTGACCAGCACGCCGATTTCATCGTTCTGATGCCCCGCCGGGTACTCCAGCCAGGTCGGTTCGACGCTGCGTGGATCGCGGCCACTCAGTTCGCGGATAACGCGCACAAGCGGTTTGGTCAGCATCACATAGAACAGTGCGAGCAGGATGCCAGTCAGCAACAGGCTGCGGGCAAAACCATTTAGCAGCGTCACTTCGGCCCGGCGCAGAAAGCGGCTGCCGAATGCGTAGGTGTCGACGTCCAGGCGCAGGGTGCCGAGGGACTCGGCGGGCAAGTGATCCAGGTACAGGCGGTCTTCAAACTGACGTTCGGCGCCAAACATGAAGTCGCTGATCATCCGGTAATTGCTTTGCTGCCCGGGTCGCTTGACGTTGGCCAGTACCGTGCCGTTATTGTCGATCAATCGCGCGCCGATGATGGCGGGCGAACGCAACAGGCCCAAGGTCAGCTCCTGGGCGAGTTCTGCATCGATGTTATAGGCGATGCGCGAGGCCGGGTTATGGCTGATTTCCAGCAAAGACTGGATTTCCCGGTTGATGGAGGCATCTTCACTGGCATAATCGATGCCAATCTGCAGCAGGCTGAGCAGCGTGCCGAGAATGAAACCCACGAGCACGGTCAGCCGGGCTTGTTTGTAAGACAGCCGGTTGGTGAATTTGATATCCATAGGGTGTTGAACCACTTCCGTTTCCCTTCGCTGCTCAAGCATAGTCGATGATGCATGGATACCGCTGTTGTCGCGAGCCCTCGAACATGGGTTGGGACAGGCACCTGGTCGTTGTGGATTATCGCTGTTGCGCAATCATTAATGTGAATGTGCCCAAGGAGAAGACGTGGATTCCCGATTGAATGCTTTCCTGGAGCGCGCCGATGCCGTTCTGGCCCGTATCGAACCGCTGCTGCCCGCACCCCGGCAGGCCATCGACTGGACCACTTGCCTGGCTGCGCGCTGGCAGCGCGAGGGGCGCAGCGGATTTCTACTGCCCCTGGAAGTCAGCCTCGACATGCGCTTGAGCGACCTGATCGGCGTCGATCGGCAGTTGGAGCAGTTGGGTCGCAACACTCAACAATTCCTCGATGGCATGCCCGCCAACCATGCGCTGCTGTGGGGCTCCCGGGGGACCGGCAAGTCCTCGCTGGTCCGGGCGCTGCTGGCCGAACATGCCCAGGCAGGCTTGCGCCTGATCGAGATCGAGCGCGATCACCTGGCGGACCTGCCCCGCGTGGTTGAACAGATCGCCAAGCTGCCCCAGCGGTTCGTGCTGTTTTGCGACGACCTGTCGTTCGAATCCGGCGAGGGCGATTACCGGGTGCTCAAGAGCGTACTCGACGGCTCCCTCGAGCAGGCCCCGGACAACGTATTGCTGTACGCCACTTCCAACCGCCGGCACCTGGTGCCGGAAAAGGAAAGTGACAACGAAAACTGGAAACGCGTCGACGGTGAACTGCACCCCAGCGAAGCGGTGGAAGACAAGATCGCACTCTCGGACCGCTTCGGCTTGTGGTTGTCGTTCTATCCGTTCACTCAGGAGCACTTCCTGAACGTGGTCGAACACTGGATCGGGCAACTGGCTGACAAGGCAGGCCTCAAATGGCAGCGTGACGAAGCGCTGGATATCCTCGCCGTGCGCTGGGCCACCGGACGCGGCAACCGCAACGGCCGTTGCGCCTATCAATTTGCCCGTTATTGGGTCGGATTAAAGCTGTTGGAGCACAAGGCATGATCGATTTACAACAGAGCGGCCAGGGCCTCGAAGGCTACGGCATGTTGCAGGCGCAATTGGAGTCGCTGCTGGCGGACGAGCGCGATTTCATTGCCAACGCAGCTCAATTTTCCGCGTTCCTGTTCAATCAGCTCGATGATTTGAACTGGGCCGGCTTCTATCTCAACCGTAACCATGAGTTGGTGCTGGGGCCGTTCCAAGGGCAGATCGCCTGCGTGCGCATTCCTTTCGGACGGGGTGTATGCGGGGCTGCGGCGGCGACTTTACAGACTCAGCGGGTCGAGGATGTTCATGCGTTTGCCGGGCATATCGCCTGCGACAGCGCCTCCAACAGCGAGTTGGTGGTGCCTCTGGTCAAGGACGGTCAGCTGATTGGCGTGCTCGATCTCGACAGTCCGAAACTGGCCAGATTTACCGCGCTGGACCAGGCGGGCATCGAGCAGTTGGCCGCGATTTTCCTGCGCCTGACCGATTGCTGATCACCCCTGCAAGCCTGCCTTGACCAGCAGGCTTGCAGTGTCTACCACATCAATCTGCTGTGGATCGAGGAATTGCTCTGCGTATTGCCGGTAGATTCCGGCATCGATGAACAATTCGAACAACTCGGGATCGATGTGCGCGTCCCGGCACATGGTCGCCATGATGCCCAGTGCTTCGCTCAAGGACTTGGCCTTCTTGTAGGGACGATCGGCGGCGGTCAGCGCTTCAAAGATATCGGCAATCGCCATCATCCGCGCCGGCAGGCTCATTTCTTCTCGCTTCAACTGCTTGGGGTAGCCGGTGCCGTCCATTTTTTCGTGATGGCCGCCGGCGATTTCCGCGACGTTGTCAAGGTGGCCGGGAAAGGGCAGGTGGCTGAGCATCAGTATCGTCTGCACCATATGGTGATTGATAATGTAGCGCTCCTCACGAGTCAGCGTGCCGCGGGCAATGCTCAGGTTGTACAGCTCACCCCGGTTGTACTTGTAGCGGGGCACGTCGAGCTTGAAGCCCCAGGGATTTTCCGCAGGAATAAGCTCACTCTCTGCCCGCTCGAACAGATGCTCGGGTTTGTCCGCCAGCAGGGGTTCATTGACCGGCAGGATCGGCGCCGGGGTGCGCGCCTGACGGCGGTTCTCTTCCCAGGAAACTCCCAGGCGATCGTCCAGGGTGCGGTTCCAGGTGCGTTGCGCGAGGCTGCGCAGGCGCTGCAGATCATCTTCAGCCATGGCTTCGCTGCCCAGGTTGCAGCGGGCGATGAAGGCGAAGTCTTCATCCAGCGCCGCCAGGCTGGTCTCTCGCAAGTCAGCCAGTGGCTGCTCGTCTGCGCCCTGAGCCACGCCTTGCCAGTAATCGATCCAGGCGTCGCGCTTGAGCACTTCGAAACGGGTGCGGATTTCGTGGATACGGTCATTCAGGGTTTCAAGCTTGGTGGCTTTATCGACCACGTATTCCGGGGTCGTGACCTTGCCGCAGTCGTGCAGCCAGGCAGCGATGTGCAAGGCTTCCCACTCGTCTTCGGTCGGCTGGTAGCCTTTGAACGCCGGCGCCTGGCTGGCGGCAGCGGCTTGGGCGAGCATCAGGGTCAGCGCCGGCACCCGCTGGCAGTGGCCGCCGGTATAGGGACTTTTCGCGTCGATTGCACCGGCCAGCAGTTGAATGAACGAGTCCAGCAACTGTTTCTGTCTGGTTTGCAGGCGCTGGCTTTCGATGCTCACCGCCGCCGCTCCGGAAACCGCCTGCAGAAAGGCGATGCGATCCGGGCGCAGTTTTTCCAGGTCGCTCGGGTGGCCGCTGTCGGCCAGCAGCAGTACCAGCAGGCCCACCGTCTCGTTATGCCGGTTGCGCAGGCGAATGCCGATCAGGTGAACCCGCGGGCACTCCAACGCCAGCAGCACCTTGCGCCAATCCCCGGCCTCTTCGAACCCCAGACTGGTCACCATGGTGTCGACTTCCACCAGTTGCCCAAGCCAGGCAGGACTCTGCGCAGACTTCGGCTCGTGCGCCTGAACGTCGAATGTGGGCAAATCCTGGGACGCGCCGTCGATCACCAGGCCGAGGGGAGCGAAGCGGTCACCGTCATTTTCCCGCAAGTAGATCAGGCCGGCCTGGGCCTGGCCGATCTTTACCGTTTCAAACAGCACGCGCTCCAGCAGCGGGCCAAAGCGGGTCTCGGCGCTGAGGCTGTCGGTGATCTGGAAGAAACTGGCCAAGGTGTCTTTCATGCGCGCCATCGACACGCCCAACTGGTCCACTTCGAGTACCGGTGAACGCCTGACGGAGGGAAAATTAAAGTCGAAACTGCGAATAGCGTCAGCTTCCTGAACCAGCGCGCGCAGGGGGCGGACCAGTATTCGGGAGGTCAGCCATCCCAGCGGCAGGCACAACAGCAACGTCGCCAAGGTCACCAGCGCACCTTGCCAGCGCAGGCGATACGCATCGACGAGCAGTTCATCCTCGGGCACCAGCAAAGCCAGGTGCAATCCCTTTGGACCACCTTCCTGGATGCTGCTTTGGGCCACAATCCAGCGTCGACCACCGGCCTCCAGCCGATTGCCCGGCGCCTGGTTGTTCAGCAGGGCGCCAAGGCCCGGGGTCAAATCGGCCGCCTTGATCAAGCGGGCGCTCTGGTCGTCAACAATCAGCCTGCTGCTGTCGGGATAGGCAATGGCATTGCCCTGGGCGTCGAACAGCACGATTTCGGTTGCTGGGGTCACGACGTGTTTCGCCAGGGTGGCTGACAGTTCGGCCAATGTCAGATCGGCGCCCATGACTGCCTGTTCGCCACTGCGTCGGGCCAGCGTGGTGCCTACGTTGTGGGTGGAGAAGAACACGTAAGGCTCTGTGGTGATCTGTTCCTGCTCGCTGCGAGCGCTGGAAAACCAGGCGCGAGTCCGCGGATCGTAGTCGTCGTCGGGGTGGTCCAGACGGCCAAGGAGCCTCAGGTTGCGGTCAAAAAACAGTGATTGGGACCTGACCTGGCCGCTGCGGTCGCGCTCGATGCTCCAGACCTGGAATGCGGCGGCGTCCGGCGCCTGGGTGCGCGCTTTCAGGTCCGAGGTGCGCAAGGGCCGCACCATGAAGAAATCACCGTTGCCATAACCCAGATACAGCGATGCCAGGTCTGGATTGTCCGTAAGCGCCTGGCTCAAAGGCTTGAGCAAAGCCAGTCGCTGCTCGAGGTCTGTGGCCTGGGTGGCCGGGTAGTCCGCCAGCAGGCTCAACAGATGACGAATGGGTTGGTAGGTGGCGTGCAGGTCAAGCCGCACGTCCTGCTCGATCCGTTCGAAGAGCTTTTCACTGCTCGACAATATGATCTGGGTGGTCTGTCGATAGTTGAAGATCCCCAGCACTACGCCGGTCAGCAGCAACAGCAAGGTGAACATGACGCTGATATGGATATGCAACGGCAAACGCCGCGGATCCGGGCGCAGTGGGCTGGGCATTGCAGTGTTCTCCATGGGATTTAACTCACTGCTTAGCGCCCAAGCATAGTTAAGGCTCCCCCTTTGTGCTGCGCTCGTGCTCGCTTATTTGCTGCAAAAGAGCCAGTTCCAGTTGCACCATGTCGCGTGCCATCGCCTGGGTGCAGTCGGATACGGCCTCCGCGTCCAACGGACCCTGGCAGGCTGCCTCCAGTGATTCGCAGCTGTCGATGAGGCACGAGGCCTGGATGATCCGCGCTGCGCCCTTGATTTTGTGGGCAATATCCAAAAATGCCTGTGGCTCAGCGGTGCTGGGCACCGCCAGTAACTCCTGGCGGTCCAGACGATTGCTTTTGAGCAGTTCGTTGAGTAATCGTAGATCCAGCGCCGGGTTGCCTCCCGTCAGTTGCTGCAGCCCCTCAAGGTTGAATGCCGGGGACTGCGCCTCGGGATTGAGGTTTTCAATCCAGTGGCTCAATGCGGTCAGGGTGAGCGGCTTGAACAGGCAGTCATCCATGCCGGCTTCTTTGCAGCGGGCGATCTCTTCCGGCTGGGCATTGGCAGTGAAACCCAAAATGACCGTGGGTGCACGTTGCAGGCGTTGCTCCTCGTCGCGAATGGCGCGAACCAGTTCATACCCGCTCATGACCGGCATGTTGCAGTCGGCGATCACCAGGTCGAACGCCTCGGTCTGCCAGAGGCTGAGCGCCACTGCGCCATCCTCCGCAACCCAGGACATATGACCCAGAAATTCCAGTTGCTGGCACATGAGCAGCCGGTTGGCAGGGTGGTCATCGACCACCAGGACTTTCAGGACTGTCCTGGGCGGCTGGGGTGCCTGTTCAATGGTCAATGCCGCCTGTTGCTGCGCCAGAGCTGGCAGGTGCAGTGAGACCTGCACTTGAGTTCCAAGACCTGGGCGACTGCTCAGTTGCAGGCTGCCGCCCATCAACTTGCACAGGCTGCGACTGATCATCAGCCCCAGGCCTGCTCCGCCACGGCCCGCTTTGGCACCGTTGTCTGCCTGGGCGAAAGGGGCGAACAGCCGACTCTGATCGTCTTCGCTGATACCGATGCCGCTGTCCTCAACGCTCAGATGCATCTGCACTTCGTCCGGCCCGGTGGGGCTCAGGTCGACGACGATACGGACATGGCCCTGGGGGGTGAACTTGATGGCGTTACTGATCAGGTTGGACAGCACCTGCTTGAACCGCATAGGGTCCAGCAGCACATCAATAGCGGGGTTGTCGCAGTGAAACTCCAGCAGTAGCTCGAGTTTTTTCTGCCGCGCGAGGCCCTCGAAGATATTGACCACCGACGCGACGACAGCGTGGAGGTTGACCCGTTCCGGGTTCAATTCCAGGCGGCCGGATTCGATCCGCGCAATGTCGAGAATGTCACCAATGAGCTCCAGCAGGTCCCGCGCCGAGTTGTAGGCGACGTCGATTGCGGGCCGCTCCGGGTGATTCTGTTCGATGCGCTTGAGCGTCAACTCCAGCATGCCAATGACGGCGTTCATCGGGGTGCGGATTTCATGGCTCATGGTCGCCAGAAAATTACTTTTGGCTCGGTTGGCTTCATCGGCGCGCTCCTTGGCATGCCGCAGTTCTTCGAACAATTGGCGCCGTTCACTGATGTCGATCCAGCCGCCGATGATGCCCTGGACCATGCCGCGCGAATCACGATAGGGCAGTACCCAGTGATAAATGGTCAGCCGGCGTCCACCGATGTGCAAAGCCCGGTCAAGCACCAGCGGGGTGCCTTCGGCAACCACGCGCTCATAGTCGGCCTGATATTCCCGGGCCTCGAACGCGTTGCTCATGTTGCCCGACATCACGCTTTTGCCGATGACGTCTTCGCGTTTGGCGTTGAATGCTTCGAGATAGCTGTCGTTACAGCTTTGCAGCACCCCCTGGCGGTCGCGGACATACATGGGATGCGGCGTGCCATTGACCAGCGATCGCATGAATTCGTATTGATCACTCAGCGCACGCGCCGCGGCCTGGCGCAGTTTGATCTGCCAGCGCATGTAAGCGTTCCAGGCGGCTAAAATCAGCAGCAGTACGCCGGTAATGATGACGATCTGGAAAAAAATGCGTTGGTAGTCTTGCCAGGAGTCCTGCGCCGATGCCGAGTAGCCGCGCCAGCGACTGTTGATCACCCCCAGTTCGTCCGGTGCGATGCTCAGCAGCGCTTTGTCGAGAATCGAGTTCAGCTCCCTGGAGTCCCGCGCAGTCGCCAGAGAAAACGCGGCCTGCTGAGTGCCGATAGTGGTGCTGATCTGCAGATCGTGCTCGAAAATCCGCGCGGACATGAAGTAGTTGGCGATGACCAGTGAGTTGACCGCAGCGTCGGCGCGACCGTCGGACAGCATTTCCACGGCGCTGAAGGTGTCGGGTGTCTCGATCAGTTTTATTTGCGGGAATTCGCGACGCAGATAATCCACCATCGGATTGCCCTGGGCGATGGTCAGGCGCTTGCCCTGCATCTGTTCGAGATTGGTTGGGCTACCGGCCAGTTTTCGCGTCAGCAGGACAAACGAGTTCTGCAGGTAGGGCCGTGTGAAATTCAGGTTAGCTTCACGTTGGGTGCTGGGGAGCAGGGCGGTGATCATGTCAGCCTGCCTGTCAGCGACGCGCTTGATCATCTCGCCATCATTGCGGCTGCGCTGAATATCGAAGCGCAAGCCGGTGCGCAGCCTGATCAATTCCAGAAGATCGGCCGTGACTCCGCGAAAGTTGCCGTCGCGGTCGAAGAACGTCAGCGGTGCATAGGCTTCGTTCACCACTACACGCACCACCGGATGGGCTGCCATCCAGCGCTTTTCGCGATCGGTGAACTGCAGGCTTTGATCGCTGAGCAGAATGTCACTGCCGGCGCTCCAGCGCTTGCCGATGTTGTCTTTTTCACTGGGTGGGAGTGCGGCCAGCATCGAGTTGATGATGCCCAGCAATTGCTGATTGTCTTTATGCACCGCGAAACTGAAGCCATGCGCTTCATGCTTGCCGAAGCTCGCCATGCGGATGTTGTTCAGGTAGCCCTTGTTTATCATGTAGTGAGTTGAAATCGTGTCGCCGAGAAAAACATCGGCCTGATCGAAGGCCACTGCATTGATCGCATTCTGGTAGGAGGGGTAGGGCGTGATGACCGCGTTGGGGTATAGCCTCTTGACTTCCCTCAGCGGCAGATAGTGATAGACCATACTCATTCGTAAACCCCTCAGCCCATCGGACAGGGATCGGGTTTCTTCCTCGCGCGTGACCAGCACCGGTTGATCAACGGCATAGGGTGCGGACAGCAGGATGTCCGGATGTTCGGCTTCGAAGCCGTTGGACGTGCCCAGCAAATCGACTTCGCCATTCTCCAGCGCCTCGATGGCATCGTCCCGGGTGGAGAACCGCCTGACCTTGATCGGTAAACCGGTGGTCGCGCCGAGCAAACCTGCATAGTCGGCGGTCAACCCTTCATAATCCTGGCTGCTGTCGATGGTCATGTCGAAGGGCGGATAATCGGGGGCTGAGGTGCCCAGAACCAGCTCGGACCTGTTCAGCATCCAGAGTCGTTGCGGTCGATCCAGTTGCACCTCATGTTGTGCGGCCGTGGCCCGACTGAGCAAGGAGTAGCTTTGACTTTCGATCGGCGCGGCCTGTACCGAACTGCTCGGGAAAAGAGCTACGGTCATCAGCATCAGGTATTCCTTGGCGCGACTGGGCATGCTGTTTCTCACACGAGTGCGTTGCGTTTTGCCAGTTCAATGAGTTCGACCAGCGATCTGGCCTTCAGCTTTTGCATGAGTCTTTTTTTATAAGTGCTGACGGTCTTGTTGCTCAGGAGCATGGCCTTGGCAATTTCCTTGTTACTGCGGCCCTGGGAAAAAAGTTGTAGCACCATCAGTTCTCGATCATTGACTGATTTGAACAGTTCGATCTCGGCGTGGCGAATGTGGTCGCCACGAATGGGATTGAGCGCCGCACTTGGAAAGTAGTTGTATCCTGATAATACAGCCTTGATTGCGCTCACCAGTTCACTCAAGCCTTCCTGCTTGCACACATATCCGGAGGCGCCCGACTGCATGCATCGTATGCCAAACAGTGTCGGGCATTGCGCCGTCAATACCAAAGTCTTGATGCGGGTATTCATGGCATTGAGTCGGGTGAGAATTTCCAGCCCGTCAAGTTTGGGAATGCTGATGTCGAGAATCACCAGGTCAGGCATGCATTCGCGAATCATCTGCATCGCGTCTACGCCGTTATCCGTTTCACCGACGACTTTGAATTTTTCATGCTCCAGTAACATTCTTACGGCAAGGCGGATAACTGGGTGGTCGTCGACGATAAAAACGGAGTTCATAATCAAATCCCATGCGAATGTAGATAAAGCGCGCACCTTAGCTCAGAAGGTTCCGCTATCGCATGAACAGGTCTACCTCTATCCTTAATATCAGATGATTCCTACAGCAGAGCAGGAAAAGTACTACGTTCCAACTAGTGATTTTCTTGGATAGTTAAAAGTTGCAAGGTTTCTAGCGGGCGACGATAAGTTTAAAAAAAGCTCCAGAGCGATTTTTACTGAGTTTAAGTCTGCGAGATTTTGGCGTTAATTACTTGGCTGAAGTCAACAGTGTTATAAGTTCCAGATGTTTCAGAGGCTTTATCAGAAAACCTGATAGCGGTAATCCCAGTCTGATCGCCGACTGTGCAAGTTCGTCCAGTTCCACTGATGTCAGGCTACTGAGCAGTATCGCGCGCTTGATCATTCCCATGTGCGTTGCCGCTTCGATCAGTTGCAAGCCGCGCAAGTCGGGCAAACATTGATCACACAACAGGACGTCGTAGGGTATAGGCGTCGAGCGCATCCTTTGCAGGGCGACCTCGGCACTGCCGGCCGTGGTGATGTGTTCGAAACCGTAACTTTGGAGCAGGATTTGAGTTGCTCGAAGTTGGAAGCCGTGATCTTCAACCAACAGGATGCGCAAGTCTGCTTCTTTCATCGGGATACTCACACTGAGCCGTCGAGCTGACGGAGGGTGATTATTTCGCAACAGATGGGAGCAATCGATCAGCCGGCGCGACATGCGCTGTAGGACGATTCGTCAGGCCTTGAGTGTTTCAGGGCTACTGAGGGCTGATCGGCCACACGCAGGGCGTAATGGGCGATCAGCAGGTGTCGGTCAGTGACTGGAACGACCGGTCATTTCAAGGGCCATTTCGCTGGCGTAGCTGTCGGTCATGCCGGCGATGAAGTCGATCATGCGCAAGAATGACGTATGCAACGGGCCGCGAGGGTCGGGTGCATTGTTGCCAAGCAAATCCAGGATGCGCCGGCTCTTGAAGGACGGCGTTCGACCGTCGTGCTGTTCCAGCGCCGCACCGCAGAAGGCATTCAGCAGGATCTCCAGGGTCGTGTAGGCCCCGATCTCATGCAGGGTCTTGCGTTTGTCCTGGAAGATCTTTTTACGCGCCATGTCCTTGGCATTCAGCACGCAGCGTTTTGCCGGACCGTGCATGTGCTCCACCAGATCGCCGGGCAGCATGCCGGCCAGAAGTGCGTCCTGTTGCTCGACAAACGCCCGCGCGGCGGCGTTGGTCAGGTGTTCGATGGCTTTGCCGCGCAGGATCGCCAATTTGCGCCGCCGCGAATCCGCCGGGCCTAGCTGGCGGTAGGTTTCAGGCAGATCGTCACCCACCAGGTCCAGCAACAGCGCCTCGACTTCCGCGTACTCGAGCAGCTCCATTTCCAGGCCGTCTTCCAGATCGATCAGCGCGTAGCAGATGTCATCGGCAGCCTCCATCAGGTAGACCAGCGGATGGCGCGCCCAGCGCTGATCTTCAAGCTGCGGCAGGCCGAGTTTGTGGGCGATCTGTTCCAGTAACGGCAGCTCGCTCTGGTAGCACCCGAACTTGTGCTTCTTGTAGCCCAGGGAGTCGGCATGTTTTGCCGTCCATGGGTACTTGAGGTAAGTCCCCAGAGTGGCGTAGGTCAAACGGGTGCCGCCATCGAACTGGTGGTATTCAAGTTGCGTCAGCACCCGGAAGCCTTGGGCGTTGCCTTCGAAATTGAGAAAATCATTGCGCTCGACCTCGCTCATCGCATCCAGCCAGCCGCGCCCGGCGGCCTGCTGAAACCAATGGCGGATGGCGTCTTCGCCGGAATGGCCGAACGGCGGATTGCCAATATCGTGCGCCAGGCAAGCCGATTGCACCACCATGCCCAGGTCGCTGGGTTCACACCAGTCGGGCAGGGCGTTGCGGATGGTCTCGCCAACGCGCATGCCCAGGGACCGCCCGACGCAACTGACTTCCAGCGAGTGCGTCAGGCGAGTGTGGATGTGGTCGTTGCTGGTGACCGGGTGAACCTGGGTCTTGCGCCCCAGGCGACGGAACGCTCCGGAGAAGATGATGCGGTCGTGGTCCTTGTGAAAGGGGCTGCGTCCGAGCTCTTCCGGACTGTGCAGGGGCTTTCCGAGGCGTTCGCGAGTGAGCAGGGTTTGCCAATCCAAGGCTGATTCTCTCCGTCAGGTGACTGATGGCCTAAGCTTCCGGGTTCAGGTCGGGACGTGCAAGCGGAACTAAAGCCCGGCGGCGTCGATGTCGATGAGTAACAGCCTTTCTCCATGGGCGAAAAACTGTCCGGCGGTCAGGCAATACTGGTTGGTGGTGGCATCTCGGTAAGTATTGGAGAGCGTCAGGCGGCGCTCGTCCCAGCCTTCGGCCAGCAGGTGATAGAAGTATGGGCGCCATGACCAGTTGTGGCCCAGATAGCGATTGTCGGCTTTCCAGCCATTCTGGCTCCATTCCAGGTTCGGCGTCAGTTGTGTGCCGTGTCGATCACATTGGTAAAACCGCAGCAACCAGGGGAAGGCATCGAGCCGGGGCAGAGCGCTGAGCGGTGCGCTAACCTGGGCCCAGTCCTGCAGAATGCCCATCAGCTCGCTCAGCTGCTGGCGCATGACCATCAGGCGGCCACGCTCAAGCAGTTTTTGCTGGACGTAGCGGTGGCGCAACTGGGCGAAATGGTCGACGAACGCATCGGTGTGGAAGAAGTCTTCCTCGGCCCGGGCGAACAGAAAGCCCTGGACGTAGCGCGAACCGCACTCCAGGGCAAAATTGAGCTGGGCATCGGTTTCCACCCCTTCGGCGATGATCCAGCAACCGGTCTTTTCGGCCATTTGCGCCAGGGCCTTGACCACATCGCAGCTCGGCCCGCCCAACGCTGCAGCCTGAAACAGGCGCATGTCGAGTTTGAGAATATCCGGTTGCAGGGCCAGTACCCGATCGAGCTGGGAATACCCGGCACCAAAATCATCAATGGCAATCCTGGCGCCTGCCCGGCGATATCGCGCGACCACATCGGCCAGGCGCTGGATGTCGCCACCGAGCTCCGTGATTTCGTAGACGATGCGTTGCGGGTCGACGTCATGCCTGGTCATCTGCTTGAGGCTTGGCAGGTCCTGCTCTGGACGCAGGCGATTGACCCATCGTGGTGACATGTTCAGGCTCAGGAACCAGTCTGCGGGGGCTGCATGCAGGCGGCTCAAGGCGTGTTCGCGGATCTGCCGGTCAAGGCGACGCAAGGCGGCTGCAGGGATTCTGGGATCGGCAAACAATGGGCCGACCGACGTCAACTGGCCGTCCGCCTGACGCAGTCTTCCCAAGGCCTCGACGCCTGCGATGCGACCGGTGGCGGTATCAATGAACGGTTGGAAACAGGCGAGCGGTTGCCCGTCGATCACGAGGCCTCCTTGCTAAATTCTTGTTCTGGGATTATCCGGGTACCTGTCAGGCACGCAGCAGTAGGCACGCGGGGTTGAACCTCTTGTCCAAGAGATCCAACCCCGCATGATGTTGCAAGAATACAGCCAGCTTGCTTAGTGTTTGCGCGATGAGCCCTGCATGACCAGTTTGATCAACGGGCCCAGGGTCGTAGTCAGGCGAATCAGCCGGGTAACGCCACCGGCGCCGCCGCTCTTGGCGCCTTTGCCCGTCAGGAAGCCCAGCAGTGTCACTGCGGCGACGCCCCAGAGCGGCGCATGCTTGATGCCAAACCCGCCTTGAATGCTTTGTGTCATCCCGCGCACTCGGTGCAAAGGCTGCAGCAATTGCGCGGATTCGTGGCGAATTTCCTGGCGATGCATTTCCATGCGCAGGCGGATCAGCGCCTTGCGCATTTCAGTGCGTGAGGTGTTGTGTGGCAGTTCGGGCAGACTCATGGCAACAGGCGCTCCCGGTCATTGGCCAGTTCTTCCAGCGTACCGTGGAATGGCGAGGATTCATCGAAAATCGCTGCCTTCAGGCGCACCGCGCAGAAGATTGCTGCCAGCGTGTAGAACACACAGAGGCCGATGATGGCTGCCAGGCGGTAGGTATCCCAGAACAGGATCATGACCAGGGTCGACAGGCCCACCAGTAACAGCAGGGCAAACACCAGCGCCAGGCCCGCAAACAACAACAGGCTTACGGTGCGGGCTTTCTGTTCCTGCAACTCGATGCCGAAGAGCTCGACATGGCTGTGCAGCAACCCGAGAAAAGCGGCACCCAAGCGCCGCGGTGAGGAGCTTGGGCCCGTCGCGGACGAGCTGGATTCGCCGATCGCCATATCAGCGCCGGGTGGCCAGAAGGCCAATCAGGAAACCCACGCCGGCGGCAATCCCGACCGATTGCCACGGGTTGGCCTGGACGTAATCTTCGGTCGCAGTGACCGCAGCCTGACCGCGCTCGCGCAGGGAGTCTTCGGTCAGTTTGAGGGTTTCCCTGGCGCGCAGAAGGCTGTCGTGAATCTGGTCGCGCAATTCATCAGCCTGATCACCAGCGATGGTTTTGGTGTGTTCCAGCAACCGTTCAGTGTCGCTGACCAATGTTTGAAAATCATTCATCAGTATTTCTTGAGCAGTCTTTGCCTTGATGCTGGCCATTGGTGATCTCCGTAAGTGGCGTCTGTTGCGTTCGAGTATGAGCGGTAAGCGAAGGTTCAGTCCAAATGACTGGTGCAGCTTTTGCTTTGCCATGGTGCGCCAGCCCGCGCCGTCGCGCTGTTGCTGGGCATGGTTTGAGCAAAACCATAACTCAAATAATTGAAACCCGCGCATAGGTCATGACCTTGCGCACCAAAACGGCTCCCCAGGCTTCACTTGAGAACCCTGCCGAGGCGCAACTTGGTGCATAAATCTTCTGCGCGAACTGCTTTGGTGCTTTTTTAGCCTTAAGGTCTGCCGATCCCATGGAAAATCTGCAAAGCGCTGTGAACACTCTGGTTCACAGCTCCAATACGTTGTTCATTCTGATCGGCGCCGTCATGGTGTTGGCCATGCATGCCGGTTTCGCCTTTCTCGAGGTCGGCACGGTTCGCCAGAAAAATCAGGTCAACGCGCTGTCGAAAATCCTCAGTGACTTCGCCATTTCGACCCTTGCCTATTTCTTTATAGGCTACTGGATCTCGTATGGGGTCACCTTCATGCAACCGGCGGCGATATTGAACGCCGATCATGGTTATGGACTGGTGAAGTTTTTTTTCCTGCTGACCTTCGCTGCTGCAATCCCGGCCATCATCTCCGGGGGCATCGCCGAGCGCGCAAGGTTTGTACCACAGCTGTGCGCGACAGCTTTGATCGTGGCGTTCATCTACCCGTTTTTCGAAGGCATGATGTGGAATGGCAACTACGGCCTGCAAGCCTGGCTGCTGGCGCGTTTTGGCGCCAGCTTCCATGACTTTGCCGGGTCGGTGGTAGTCCATGCCATGGGCGGCTGGCTGGCGCTGGCGGCCGTGTTGCTGTTGGGACCACGGCAGGGCCGATATCGCGACGGCCGGCTGGTTGCGTTCGCGCCGTCGAGCATTCCGTTCCTGGCGTTGGGGTCGTGGATTCTGATCGTTGGTTGGTTCGGGTTCAACGTCATGAGCGCGCAGACCCTGGGTAACGTCAGCGGACTGGTGGCAGTGAACTCGCTGATGGCCATGGTGGGCGGTACTGTGGCGGCACTGATCGTCGGGCGCAACGACCCCGGCTTTCTGCATAACGGGCCGTTGGCCGGTCTGGTTGCGATCTGCGCCGGTTCCGATTTGATGCACCCGGTGGGCGCTCTCGTTACCGGTGCGATTGCCGGGGCGCTGTTTGTCTGGTGTTTTACTGCCGCGCAAGTCAAATGGCGCATCGACGATGTGCTGGGAGTGTGGCCGCTGCATGGCCTGTGCGGGGTTTGGGGTGGGATCGCCTGCGGGATATTCGGCCAGGTCGCACTGGGCGGCCTGGGCGGCGTCAACCTGATCAGCCAGTTGATCGGTACGGCGCTGGGCGTAATCGTGGCACTGCTCGGCGGCCTGGCGATCTATGGCGGCATCAAGGCGCTGCATGGCCTGCGCTTGAGCCAGGAAGATGAGTATCACGGTGCGGACCTGGCGATCCACAAGATCGGCGCGGTCAGCCAGGATTGATTCAACGTTCATCGTCGTCCGAACCTGGATAGAAGTCGTGCAACAGGCGATAGCGATCGCTGCGAACCTGGTCTACCCGGTCCTTAACCTGTTGTGCGGGCAGGCCGAGCATGATCAGCGCGTGGGAGGCGAGCATCAGGCTCGATTCCAGCAGTTCCGGGACGACCTCGCTGGCCCCTGCTGCATTCAATTCGGCGAGCTGGCTGTCATCGCGAGTGCGCACCAGGATCGGCACGCTCGAGTTGAGCACGCGCGCCTGCTTGAGGATGAGCATGGCAATGTCGGCCCGGTCCACGGCAATCACCAGCAGCCGGGCGCGGTCCAGTCCCACTGCGAGCAGCAGTTCGCCGCGGCGGGAGTCGCCGTAGTGCACGCAACGTTCGCTGACAGCGGCCTCCTGTACTCGCACCGGGTCGTTGTCCAGCGCAATGTAGGCTTGATGTTCATGGCGCAGGAAGCGGCCGATGGACTGGCCAACCCGGCCGTATCCGCAGATGACTACGTGACCGTCCAGGCCAGCATTGAGTGCGCTGATTTGTTCCAGCTGCGCTTCTTCGTTAGGTTTGCGATGCAAGCGCGCTGCTATACGCGGCGCTGCGCGCAGGAGCAAGGGCGTCACCAGCATCGAGCAAAAAGTGGCGGCAAGCAGCAGTGCGGCGAAGTCGCCCGCAAGCATTTTGCTCGTTTGCATTTGCGCCATCAGCGCAAAGCAGAACTCCCCGCCCTGGGCCAGCGCGAGGCCGCTGCGCCAGGCGGTTTCGGTGTCACTGCCACGCCATTTGACCAGCAGCGCGACAACGCTGCCCTTGATCAGCAGCAACGCCAGCGTCAACCCCAGGATCAGCAGGCCATGGCTGGCAAATAGCTGCAAGTCGATCAACATGCCGATGCTGACAAAAAACAATCCCAGGAGGATGTCGCGGAAGGGGCGGATGTCAGCCTCGATCTGATGGCGGTAGTGGCTTTCCCCCAGCAACATGCCGGCGAGAAACGCCCCCAGTGCAGGCGACAGGCCTAGCAGGTGGGTCAGCCACGCGGTGAGCAGGACAATCACCAGCGCCAGCAGCACAAACAGCTCTGCGGAGCGAGCCGCCGCCACCTCATGGAATAACCGCGGCAACAGCCAGCGGCTGGCCATCAGCAAGCCGACAAACAACACCAGGGTTTTGCCCAGCGTCATGGGCAGCGCCCAGTACCAGGGTTGCTCGCTACTGCCTGCAAACACGGGCACCAGTGTCAGCAACAGAACGGCGACCACGTCCTGGAACAACAGCACTGCGATGGCGTTCTGGCCGTGGCTGCTGAATATTTCACCAAGGCTGCCAAGCTCCTTGCTGACGATGGCGGTGGATGACAGGGCCAGCCCCGCACCCAGTAACAGCGCAGGTATACCCGGCATGCCGAACAGCATCAGCAGGCTTCCCAGCAATACCGCACATATCAGCACTTGCAGGCTGCCAAGGCCGAACACCACCTGTCGCAGTGCCAGCATTTTCGACAGGGAAAATTCCAGCCCCAGGGAAAATAGCAGGAACACCACGCCCAGCTCGGCGAGATCGGGCAGCTCTTCGCTTTCATTGACCCAATTGAACGCAGTGGGTCCGATCATCAGCCCTACGCACAGGTAGCCCAGGACCGGCGGCAGGCGCAGTCGCTGGAACAGCGCAATCACCACCAGTGAGGAGGCGAGGATGATCAGCAGATTGGCGAACACGGACTCTCCGAATTTGAAGTTGGCTAATGAAGCGTAGAGGCAAAAAAATACCGAGCATCACTCATATGGCATTTGCCGGGAATGATTTGAGTCAGGGGATTGCCAGGTCCCTCGAACCGCCATTGCCCAGGGGCTGCAGGCTTCGTCTCGACTGACTTGAATCGTGGGCCTAGAATGAACCCCTACTTTGCCTGGGCCCCTCGCCATGCCTCCTGAATGCCAGCTGTTCGGCACCCTTGGTTGCCATCTGTGTGAACTTGCCGAAGAAGAGTTGATGCCCCTGGTCGAGCACGGTTTGCTGGTCGAGCTGATCGACATTGCCGAGAACGAAGACTGGGTCGAGGACTACGGGTTGCGAATTCCGGTGCTGCGCCGCGTGGATACTGGAGCGGAGCTGGACTGGCCATTCGATGCCGAGCAGGTAGTGGCTTTTTTGCGTTGAACAGCGCTCCACTTATCGCTCTGCCCGATTGATCCGTTGGCGAAAGCTCGCTGATTCGGTTACTGTATGTGTATACAGTTATTCGGATGGCCTGTCTTGCGGGCGATCCTGCGAGTCAGAGGATGAGTCATGGTCAATGTCGAACAGTTGAAGAACAGCGTGAACCGCATGTCGGCGGACGTGGTGCGAGAGGCCGTTCTCGAACTGCGCCTGGACGGCCTGGTGACCGAAGGGAAGACCCCCTTCAACAAACTGCATTTCAACACCTGTTTCGCCGAAATCGAAGCTTTGTTCCAGCGCGCGGGGTATCACCGGCAGCTGGATGTGGTCGGTTACCAGGGCTTGCTGTACGCATTGTATGACCCTGGCCGGTGGGAGGCGGTCGACGTGTTGCGCTGGCTCAAGGAGTTCACCGAGGCCGCCGCCCGCGACCGGATACCGGCATGAGTAATCTCTTCTAGGATCGTTCTGGCCGCTGCAGGATAATGCTGACCTGCATTAGGGGTCAGAGCGTTCTTATGTCCACTTCATCGTTTTGTGCTGCGCGCACTCAAGCCAGTACTCTGTATCTGCCCCCGGGTGCGTGGCAGACCGTGCTCGACTGCCTGTGCGAGCATTTCAGTGCCATCGGCCGCGAGCAATGGCTCGACCGCATCGCCCGCGGTCGTGTCCTGGATGGTTTTGGGCAACCTATCCCCCTCGACTTGCCGTACAAGGAAGGTCTGCGCATTCATTATTTTCGGGAAGTCGCGGATGAAAAACCGATTCCGGTGGTCGAGTCGATCCTGTACGCAGATGAGCATCTGGTGGTGGCGGACAAGCCGCACTTCCTGCCAGTAACGCCTGCCGGTGAATACGTCGAGCAAACCCTGCTACGCAGGTTGATCCATCGGCTGGATAATCCGCATCTGGTGCCCCTGCATCGCATTGATCGCCACACAGCGGGCCTCGTGCTGTTTTCAGCCCATCCTGACAGCCGCTCGGCCTACCAGTCCCTGTTCCCGACCCGGCAGATCGAAAAACGCTACGAAGCTATTGCTCCTGCGTTGCCCGGGCTGTGTTTCCCGCTGGTGCACAAAAGTCGGCTGGTGGAGGGCGAACCTTTTTTCCGCATGCAGGAAGGTCCCGGCGCGACCAATACCGAGACAGCCGTGGACGTTAGGGAAAAGAATGGCGACCTCTGGCGTTATGCGCTGTACCCGGTCACGGGCAAGAAACATCAGCTGCGCGTGCACATGGCCGCCCTGGGCGCGGGCATCTGTAATGATCCGTTCTATCCCCAGGTGCTCAAGGACGTCGTCGATGATTATGCCAATCCCTTGAAGCTGCTGGCCCAGGGCTTGCGTTTCGTGGACCCGCTCACCGGGCAGGAGCGTTGTTTTGAAAGCTCGCTGTTTCTGGACTGGTGATGACGGTATTGCAGGCATGAAAAAGCCCGCAGAAGCGGGCTTTTCTGTATCGGGCTATGCCGTAAAGATTACAGCTCTTTAACGGTACGAACCTGATCCTTGTTGATGCGGGTTTCTTTACCGTCGAGTTGCTGGAACTCGTAGAAACCGGAATCTTCATCATACTTTGGTGCGTCAACAGCCTGGATTTCGCGACCGTCATTCAAGGTGATCACGGTAGGCGAAGAGCAACCGGCAAGGGTCGCAAGGCCCAGTGCGAGCATGAAAGTGGCGAGGGTCCGTTGAGTCATGAGTGTGTCTCCGATATGAATTCTTTGGTTACTGATCTTGTAGACGTGTACAACGCGCGCAAGTTCCTTGGCTAGTGTCAGTCTGACACAGTGCCGTGGCTGCTTAACAGCTCCGGGGTATTCAGGTTGGCCAGCCGCGGGTCGTTTTCGGGGCATTGCAGGGCGATCGCACCCAGTTTGCGCATTATCCGGCCGGGACTGCGTTCCCCCTCACTCCAAGCCTCATCGAATGCCTGGCAGAGTTCCGCGGGGATGATGCATAACAGCGGTTCCCAATGCTCGCCATGGCGCAGCATCAAGGGTTTTTCGGGATGCCGGCTGGCGGTTTCGCGCATGGCCTGCAGCAGCGCGGCATCAATGCGCGGCACATCACACGGCAAGACCATCATGAAGCGGTGCCGTGCGGCCTGCAGGCCTGCGCGAATCCCGGCCAGGGGCCCCGGGAAATCCCCTTCATCGTCATGCACCAGGCGGTCGGCATAGGGTGCGTATTTGTCCAGATTGCGATTGCAGGAAATAATCAGGTCATCGCTCAGTGGCCGGGTCTTGCGGTGCAGATGCGCAATCAGCGGCTCGCCGTGCCAGTCCAGCAACCCTTTGTCCTGCCCCCCCATGCGTTGGCCGCGACCGCCGGCCAGGAGCAGAATGGAGCAGGGCGGCAGTTGGGTCTCGAGGGTCATGGCGAGCCTTCATGGGGCGGCGAAAAAAGTGAGGGCTGTGATATAACACCGGCCTGTTTTTCCTACAACTGGACGAGCCTATGAAAGCCAAGGCTGATGTACCTTTCGCGCCGCTGAACATTGCGGTGCTCACGGTCAGCGACACCCGTACCCTGGAAACCGACACTTCTGGCCAGGTCTTCGTCGACCGCCTGAGCGCTGCCGGGCATCGCCTGGCCGAGCGGGTACTGCTCAAAGATGATCTGTACAAAATTCGAGCGCAAGTCGCCCACTGGATTGCCGAAGATGTCGTGCAGGTCGTACTGATCACTGGCGGCACCGGTTTCACCGGCCGCGACAGCACGCCGGAAGCGGTGAGCTGCCTGCTGGACAAGCAGGTTGACGGATTTGGCGAGCTGTTTCGGCAAATTTCCGTAGCCGACATCGGCACTTCCACTGTGCAATCCCGTGCGCTGGCCGGCCTGGCCAATGGCACGCTGGTCTGCTGCCTGCCGGGTTCGACCAATGCAGTACGTACCGGGTGGGATGGCATCCTCGCCGAACAGTTGGACTCGCGGCACCGCCCGTGCAACTTCGTGACTCACCTGAAACAGGCGGCTCCCTGTGAATCCCGCGGGTAAGTCCGGCAAGACCGGCACTTTGATGCCGGTCGAAGCCGCACTGGCACGCCTGCTGGAAATGGCTGGCGCCACGCCTATTCTGCAGCGTGAACGCTTGCCCCTGGCCGAGGTGCAGGGCCGCGTTCTGGCCGAGGACTTGATCTCAACCCTGGATTTGCCGCCCTGGCCGAACAGCGCCATGGACGGCTATGCGTTGCGCTTGGGCGACTGGACCGGCGAAGCGCTGGTGGTTAGCCAGAAGATTTTCGCCGGTAACGCGCCGCAGCCCCTGCAGTCCGGTACGTGTGCGCGAATTTTCACCGGTGCACCAGTGCCGGCGGGTGCCGACTGCGTCGAGATGCAGGAAAACGCCGAGGTCCAGCCGGACGGGCGAGTAGCGTTCACCCAAAGTCTGAAAGTGGGGCAAAACATCCGTCCCCAGGGCCAGGAAACCACTGCCGGAGAACAGGTGCTGGTGGCCGGGACTCGCTTGGGCCCGATCGAACAGGGCCTGGCGGCATCACTGGGCTGCGCGGAGCTGGAAGTCATTCGCAAGGTTCGCGTTGCGGTGCTTTCCACCGGTGATGAACTGATCGAGCCCGGTCAGCCCCTCGGCCCGGGGCAAATCTACAACAGCAACCGGGTGCTGCTGTGCAGCTGGTTGCAGCGCCTGGGTTGCGAGGTGATCGACGCCGGTATTCTCCCCGACGACCTGCCCACTACCCGCGCTCGCCTCGGCGAGCTCAACGACGTTGACCTGATCCTTTCCACCGGAGGCGTCTCGGTGGGTGAGGCTGACTTTCTTGGAATTGCCTTGCGCGAGGAGGGTGAGCTGACGCTATGGAAACTCGCCATCAAGCCTGGAAAACCGCTGACCTTCGGGCACTTTCGCGGGGTGCCGGTGATCGGTCTGCCAGGTAATCCGGCCTCGACCCTGGTGACCTTTGCGTTGTTGACCCGGCCTTATCTCTTGCGCCGTCAAGGCGTGCAGGACGTAGAACCCCTGAAGTTCCAGGTGCCGGCGGGTTTCGACTGGCCGATGGCAGGCAATCGTCGAGAGTACCTGCGAGGGCGTCTGGAGAACGGCCGGGCGATCATCTACAAGAACCAGAGCTCCGGTGTGTTACGCAGTGCAGCGTGGGCCGAGGGACTGGTTGAGGTGCGGGAGGATCGCACGCTGGTCGAAGGCGAGCTTGTCGGGTTCATTCCACTGAGTGAAGTCCTGGGCTGACACCTGTGGCCGGCAACTAACGGGTGCGTGTTGCACCCGGTCACCGGGCCAGCATGGTCACCGCTGTAGGACTCGCCTCTGGCCTCGCTTAAATATTTGGTTTTTTTTACGGCTTTTTTGGCCGTGGGCGCGGTCAACATCTGCCATACGGAATCCAATCCTGGGAGTGACTGCCATGAGCGAACGCAAAGCGCTGTTAATTCTGCACGGCAAGCAAGCGCTCAACGAAGCGGTGCGTAACGCAGTTGAAGAGAAACGGCAGCAGGGCTGGGACCTGGCTGTACGGGTGACCTGGGAGGCTGGCGATGCCCAGCGGCTGGTCGATGAGGCACTGGATGCCGGTTATGTGCAGATTATCGCCGGGGGCGGAGATGGCACTCTGCGCGATATCGCCGAAGCAATCGCCAATCACTCGGCAGATGCCAGCCTGGTGCTGATGCCCTTGGGCACCGCGAATGATTTTGCACGCGCCGCCGGGGTACCGCTGGAACCTGGGCCCGCATTGGAGCTACTGGATGCTCCGGCCAGTGCCATTGACCTGGGCGAAGCCGGCTCGCAAGTTTTCTTGAACATGGCCACGGGTGGTTTCGGTAGCCAGGTCACCGCCAACACGTCGGAAGACCTGAAAAAAGTGCTCGGTGGAGCTGCCTATCTGTTTACCGGATTGTCGCGTTTCAGCGAGTTGCACGCCGCCTACGGCGAGTTGCAGGGGCCTGATTTCCACTGGAGCGGCGAGCTCCTGGCACTGGGCATTGGCAATGGTCGACAGGCCGGTGGCGGGCACGTCCTGTGCCCCGAAGCACTGGCTGACGATGGTTTGCTTGATATCAGCATTCTGCCTGCACCCCAGGAAGTGGTCGGCACCCTGAAGAACCTGCTGGCCGATGGCTTCGGTCTGGACAACATGTTCGTGCGCGCCCGCTTGCCCTGGGTCGAAATCAAGGTTTCGGAAGGGCTCTACATCAACCTTGATGGCGAGCCACTGGAAGGCGACAACCTGCGCTTCGCGGCGCGCCCGGCAGCCCTTCGAGTGCATCTGCCGGCGAACTCACCCTTGTTGAGCGGTTCGACGATCGTTAATCATCCAGACTGATGATCCGCTCACGCACGGCAAACAGGACCAGCCCGGCCACGTCGTAGATCTGCAAGCGCTTCATGATCTGCGAGCGATGGGTTTCCACGGTCTTGATGCTCAGCCCAAGGCCGCTGGCGATTTCCCGGGTGGATTTGCCGCGAACGATCAGGCGCAGGATTTCCAGCTGGCGCGCCGTCAGGTTGTGGGTCACTGATTTGGGCCTGTTGCCGGGTCGGTGTGCATCGACAAGATCAATCGATCGCATCGTTGTCGTTGCTGATCAGGTTGCAAGTGACTCAGGCATTCCTCCGTTTTGGCCAAGAGCGGCTGCGCTCCTGCTGTTGCGGATGGCGTCCGCGTATTCGGTCGGGCACAGGAGCGGGGCATCTTAATCAAGGGGTCAAGGTCTGCCGTTGGCAGCCGATAAACCGTTTTAATGAACTCACCCGTACAAGCCCAGGAGTCATAATGGCCGGCATTCTCGACACGGTAGATAAACGCACGCAACTGGTGGGTGAGAATCGCCTCGAAATCCTCATGTTCCGCCTGACAGGCCGGCAACTGTTTGCGATCAACGTGTTCAAGGTCCAGGAAGTGTTGCAGTTGCCAAAGCTGACCCTGATGCCCCAGCGCCACCCATTCGTCTGCGGCGTGGTCAATTTGCGGGGTCAGACCCTGCCAGTGATCGACTTGTCCCAGGCTATCGGCATGCGGCCATTGGTTCCGGGGCCGACCAGCACGATCATCGTCACCGAATACAACCGCTCGGTGCAGGCATTCCTGGTCAGTGGCGTAGATCGGATCGTGAACATGAACTGGGAAGCCATCCTGCCTCCACCGACCAGCGCCGGCCGCCAGCACTACCTGACTGCGATCAGCAAGGTTGATGACCAGTTGGTGGAAATCATCGATGTCGAGAAAGTCCTGGCGGAAATCGTCCCGTACAATGCCAAAGTGTCTCGCGAGAAACTCGAGGACCCGGTGCTTGAGCGCGCAAGGGGCCGTGAAGTGTTGCTGGTGGATGACTCAAACGTGGCCTTGGCGCAATTGCGCGACACCCTGGGCCAGTTGGGCGTAAAGATGCATATCGCCAGCGATGGTCTCAAGGCCTTGAGGATGCTCAAGGCCTGGGCCGATACAGGGGAGAACATGACCGACAAGTTGCTGATGGTATTCACTGACGCCGAGATGCCGGAAATGGACGGCTACCGCCTGACCACCGAAATTCGCAACGATCCGCGCTTGCGCGGGCTTTACGTGGTGCTGCATACGTCGTTGTCCGGCAGTTTCAACGAGTCGATGGTGAAGAAGGTGGGTTGTGACAATTTTCTGTCCAAATTCCAGCCGGACAAGCTGGTTGATGTGGTGCGCCAGCGATTGATGCTGGATGAAGTACCGGTTTGATCAACGCCAGACACCCGTTCTTTGATTCAGGCCCCAAGCTCGTATAGGGTGACGTTTTCCCCTCAGGAACCTGGCCATGCTGCATCTGAGCGCACTCTACCGTTACCCCCTGAAATCCGGCAAAGGCGAGGCCCTGCAACAGGTCAGCCTGGACAAACTGGGCGTGGACGGTGATCGACGCTGGATGCTGGTGGACGAAGCCACCGGCCGCTTCCTCACCCAGCGTGCGGTGGCAACGATGAGCCAGTTGTCCGCCTTGTGGAATGCCCAGGGCGGCCTGACGCTTAGTGCTCCGGGGCATTCGACCATTGATATACCCCTGCCTGGCGGCGATGCCGAACTGCGCGGAGTGACCATCTTTCGCGACAGCCTGCGCGTACCCGATGCCGGAGACGAGGCGGGTGCCTGGGTCAGCGAGTTCATAGGCAAACCTACTCGACTGGTACAAATCCCCCTCGATCGTGCCCGTACGACCCAGTCCGGCTATGGCAAGGACGATGATCAAGTGGCTTTCGCCGACGGCTTTCCGCTGTTGCTGATCGGCCAGGCGTCCCTGCAAGACCTGTCGCAACGGGTCGGGCGCCCGCTGGAAATGCAGCGCTTTCGACCCAACCTGGTCATCGAAGGCAGTGACGCATTTGCCGAGGACGGCTGGAAGCGCATTCGCATCGGTGATGTCGAGTTCCGGGTGGTCAAGCCCTGTTCGCGCTGCATCCTGACCACGATCGATCCACAGACCGGTCAACGCAGCGAAGACCGTGAACCCTTGGCCACCTTGCAGAAATACCGGGCCCAGGCTGACGGCGCGATGTTCGGCCAGAACCTGGTGAACGACGGCAATGGCCGGCTGGAAGTCGGCATGCCAGTGACGGTGCTCGAATAACGGCGTTGGAAATAAAAATGCCCGGGTCAGATGCCCGGGCATTTTTTTCGCTATGAAAACCCGTGGTTTTAGCCGCGGTATTCACACAGGTAAGCGGTATCTACAGCCACTTTCAGCTGGAACTTGCTGTTAGCTGGCACATTGAACTGGCTGCCTGCAGCGAAGGTTTCCCAGTCGGTGCTGTCTGGCAGCTTGACGGTCAGTGCGCCGCTGACGACATGCATGATTTCACGCTGGCTGGTGCCGAATTCATACTCGCCCGGTGCCATGACGCCGATAGTCGCCGGACCTTCTGCAGTGCCGAAGGCGATGGACTTGACGGTGCCGTCGAAGTACTCGTTGACTTTAAACATGGGCGATTCCTCGAAAAGGGCTTAAAAGGGCCGGCCAGTATGCACAAGCCCCTGTGCGCCGTCACCACTCTAGGCGGGGAGAATCAGCGGCAACAGGCGCGCTGTATTGCGTGCGTCCTCGAGTGCCCGATGTTGTTGCCCGGTGAACTGCATGCCCGCCAGTTGCAGGGCGCCGTTGAGGCCCAGCGGGCGTTCCAGCCTGCGCACCTTGGCGAAGCGCTGCTTGAGGTTCATGTGCGGCACCCGACCGAGCAGGCTGTCGAGTTGCAGGCGTTGCCACTCCTGTACCAGCTGCTGGCGATCGTAGTCGCCCCAGCTGGCCCAGCCCTCCAGGCGTGATTCATGCTGGCCGAGCCAGCGCTCGAAGGCAGCCCAGACTTCGTCCAGGGGCTGCGCGGCGTCGATGTTGGCCTGGGTGATGTGCGTCAGTTCGCGGCAGAACGGCGTCAGCAAGGGACGGCGTAGCGGCCGTACGAAACGCTGGAAATGATCGAGCTCGCGACCTTGGCGATCCACCAGGGTGGCACCGATTTCGATGATTTCCATTTCCGTTACTGGCCAACCACCCTCATCGGTGGTGGCTTCAAGATCAATGACCAGCCAATGGGGCATCGCAGGTTTCCTGGTATCCGCGTCCTGATAGGCTTTGAGCGTAGCCAAACCCTGCGGTTCCGCCTAGCGGCTTATTCGACCTCGAGCAAAATCTGCCGATTTTTCACCTGGTCGCCGACACTGACCTGCAGGCGCTTGAGCACGCCGTCGATGCCGGACTTCAGCGGATGCTCCATTTTCATGGCCTCCAGCACCACCAGCAGTTGGCCTTTGTGCACGGGGCTGCCCTCGCTGACCAGTACGTCGACGATGGCGCCATCCATCGGTGCCTTGAGGGTGCCGGAGCTGATACTGGCCTGCGCGCTGACCGGTGCTTGCGTGCGGTCTTCCAGGCACAGGCTGCCGGGACGGGTGAACAGCCACAGGCGGTCGGCTTCGAGACGGTAGGCATGACGCTGGCGAATGCCGTCGATGTCCAGGATGGCCCAACAGCCGTCGCATTCGATCACGTTCAGGGTCAGGGCCTGGCCGGCGATGTGTACCCGGTAGGGTTGTCCTGCAAGCCCATTCAACTCCACGGCCCAGTCCTGTTCCGCCAGGCCCAGGCGATAGAGCAGGGGTACGCTGGCATTGCTGCGCCAGCCGGCCAGCGGCCCGGCATGCACCCGGGCCGAATGGTGATGGAACAGTGCGGCTGCGATCGCCAGTTCTGCAGCGCTCGGCACCCGCGGGCGCAAACAGTCGTGATCGGCGAAATGGGTCGCGATGAACCCGGTGTTAAATTCACCGCTGACGAACTGTGGATGTTCCAACAGGCGCGCCAGTAGCGCCTGATTGGTCTGCACGCCCAGCAGCACGCTGTCCTGCACGGCGCGCACCAGCTTGCGCCGGGCTTCCTCGCGGGTGGCGCCGTGGGCGATGATTTTGCCGAGCATCGGGTCGTAGAACGGGCTGATATTCTGGCCCGCAATCAAGCCGTGGTCGATCCGCACAGTGCTTTGCAAGACGGGCTCCCATACCCCGACACGTCCGGTTTGCGGTAAAAAGCCCTGGGTTGGGTCTTCGGCGTACAAGCGCACTTCCATGGCATGACCGGTGAGCTGCACTTGGTCCTGGCGCAACGGCAGCGGCAGTCCTTGCGCGACCAGCAACTGCCACGCCACCAAATCGAGGCCGGTGATCATTTCGGTCACCGGGTGCTCGACTTGCAGACGGGTGTTCATTTCCAGGAAGTAAAACCGCCCTTGCCGGTCCAGCAGGAACTCCACGGTCCCGGTGCCGACGTAATTCACCGCGCGGCCGGCCTTGAGCGCCGCTTCTCCCATGGCCTGGCGCAAGGCTTCGGTCATCACCGGGCAGGGCGCTTCCTCGATGACTTTCTGATGGCGGCGTTGAATCGAACAGTCGCGCTCCCCGAGGTAAATCAGGTTGCCGTGCTCGTCGCCAAACAGTTGCACCTCGACATGCCGAGGATCGATCAGCGCCTGTTCCAGGATCAACTCATCGCTGCCAAAACCGTTCAACGCTTCGGAACGTGCGGTGTGAATCTGCGCCAGCAGGTCACTTGCATCCTGTACCAGGCGCATGCCGCGACCGCCGCCTCCGGCACTGGCCTTGATCATCAGTGGATAACCCAGGCGCGCGGCTTCACGACCGAGGCTCGCGTCGTCCTGTTCAGCGCCCTGATAGCCATCGATACAGGGCACTCCTGCGGCAAGCATGGCGATTTTCGACAGCCGTTTACTGCCCATCAGTTCTATGGCTTCGGGGCTCGGGCCAATAAAGGTCAGGCCGGCCTCCCGGCAGGCGAGGGCAAATTTGGCGTTTTCCGAGAGGAAACCATAGCCCGGGTGAATGGCGTCGGCACCCGTGCGGCGCGCGGCGTCGATGATCGCCGCAATGCTCAGGTAAGACTGTTGCACCGGGGCCGGGCCGATGTTCACGGCCTCATCGGCCATGCGCACGTGCAATGCGTCGGCGTCGGCGTCACTGAAGACGGCGACGGTGCGATAGCCGAGGGCTTGGGCGGTGCGCTGGATGCGACAGGCGATTTCACCGCGGTTGGCGACCAGGATTTTGTTGAAGGAGGGCATGGAGTCTTCGCTCTGGTTACACGGTGGATTTTCGGGCCTCTACGCGAGCAAGCCCGCTCCCACAGGGGATCTGTGGCGTTGACGAACCCTGTGGGAGCTGGCTTGCCTGCGATGCTGTCACAGAGCCCATCCTGGTTTACGTTTTTGCACGAAAGCCATAGTCCCCTCGACTCCTTCAGGCCCGGTCACTGCGTCGCTGAACCATTGCGCCGCTTCATCCAGCAAGGCATCAGTCGGCTGTCCGGCACTGGCCAGCAACAGACGCTTGGTCAGTGCATTCGCTCCCGGCGCGCAACGCAGCACATGGGCCAGCACTTCATCGAGCCGCTCGGCCAGGGCCTGGGCGTCATGCTCGACGAAGTGCACCAGGCCGATCTGTCGCGCCTGGGTGCCATCAAATCGCGCGGCCGTCAGCGCCAGGCGCCGTGCTTGCGTCAAGCCAATGCGCTGGACCACGAACGGGGCGATCTGCGCCGGCAGGACTCCGAGGCTGGTTTCCGGCAAACCGAACTGCGCCTGGTGATCCGCCAGCGCGACATCGCTCACGCACGCCAGCCCCAGGCCACCGCCCAGTACTGCGCCCTGCAGCACCGTGATCACCACTTGCGGCGCGTGCTGCACTTCCTGCAGCAGCGCACCAAACGCCCGATTCAGCTCACGAAACCCCTCCGGGCCTTGAGTTCGGGCGTTGGCCATATCCTTGATGTCGCCGCCGGCGCAAAAATGCCCCCCGGCGCCGCCGATCACCAATGCCCGAATGGCTTGGTCCTCGCGCACGCTCGCCAACAAGCCTCGCAGTTCGGCAACCATTTGCAAGCTCATGGCGTTGCGACTTTCCGGGCGATTGAGCGTGACGTGCAGCACGCCGTTATGCAATTCGAGCAGCAACGTCTGGCATACCGGCAAGCGGTTCATTTCTTCTTCCCTGGCAGGATGCCCATGAGTTTGCAGATGATCCCCAACATGATTTCGTCGGCGCCCCCGCCGATCGACACCAGGCGCACATCCCGATAGGCCCGTGCCACGGGGTTGTCCCACATGAAGCCCATGCCGCCCCAGTATTGCAGGCAGCTGTCGCTGACTTCACGCCCCAGGCGCCCGGCCTTGAGCTTGGCCATCGACGCCAGGCGGGTGACGTCCTGGCCCTTGATGTATTGCTCGGTGGCCTGATAGACCAGCGCCCGCAGGCACTCGATTTCGGTTTGCAGTTCGGCCAGGCGAAAGTGAATCACCTGGTTGTCGATCAGCGCATTGCCAAAAGTCTTGCGTTCCTTGCAGTACTCGATCGTGCTGTCGACGCAGTGCTCCAGGCCCTTGAGCATGTTGGCCGCACCGAACAGGCGTTCTTCCTGGAACTGCAGCATCTGCATCATGAAGCCCGCCCCTTCGTGGCCAATGCGGTTGCGCTGCGGTATACGCACATTGTCAAAAAACACCTGGGCGGTTTCCGAACTGCGCATGCCGAGCTTGTCCAGGTGCGAGCTGAGGCTGATGCCCGGAGTATTCATGGGCACCATGATCAGCGACTTGTTGATGTGCGGCTTGTCGTCCGAAGTGTTGGCCAGCAAACAGATGAAATCGGCGCTCGGTGAGTTGGTGATCCACATTTTGCTGCCGTTGATCACATAATCGTCGCCATCCTTGCGTGCGCTGGTTTTGAGCCCGGCGACGTCAGAACCGGCTCCGACCTCCGACACGCCGATGCAACCGACCTGCTCACCAGTGATCGCCGGGCGCAGAAATTCTTCCCGCAGTTCGTCGCTACCAAAACGCGCCAACGCCGGCGTGCACATGTCGGTCTGTACACCGATGGACATCGGAATACCGCCGCAGTGAATGGTGCCGAACTCCTCGGCCGCGACGATCGAGTAGCTGTAGTCCAGCCCCATGCCGCCAAACTTCTCCGGTTTGGAAATTCCCAGCAGGCCCAGTTCGCCGGCCTTGCGAAAGAGCTGGTGAATGGGAAAACGCCCGGCTTTTTCCCATTCGTCGACGTGGGGATTGATCTCGTTGTCGACGAATTGGCGGACCGTGCGGCGCAGTGCTTCGTGTTCCTGGGTGAAGATCATTTTTATTGTTCTCCTGATCGCCCTTTAGAAGCGGGCTACACCAAAACTGTTGGCGTGCAATGGCCGCACTTCGGCCTCGTGGCAGATGTCCAGCAGGTAGCCGAGCAAGGTCCGGGTGTCGCGCGGATCGATCAGGCCGTCGTCCCACAAGTTGGCGCTGCCATACAGGGCAGTGGACTGGCCGTCGAGTTTCTGCGCAGTGACCTGCTCCAGCATGTCGAGCATTTTCGGATCGGGCACCAGGCCATCCTTGAGTTGTTTGGCCTCGGTGACAATGCGCAGTACCTTGCCCGCCTGGGCGCCACCCATGACCGCCGTGCGGCTGTTGGGCCAGGCGAAGATGAAGCGCGGATCGAGGCCGCGACCGCACATGGCATAGTTGCCGGCGCCGTAGGAACCGCCGACGACGATGGTCAATTTGGGCACGCGGGCGTTGGCGACTGCCTGGATCATCTTCGCACCGTGTTTGATCACGCCTTGCTGTTCCGACTCGGTGCCGACCATGAACCCGGTGGTGTTGTGAAAGAACAGCAGCGGCGTCTGGCTCTGGTCACACAGCTGAATGAATTGCGCCGCCTTGCTCGCCCCCCTGGGCGTGATCGGGCCGTTGTTGCCGATGAAGCCGCAGGCGCGACCCTGGATCTGCAAATGCCCGCAGATTGTCTGCTGATCGTACTCGCCCTTGAACTCGAGGAAATTCGACCCGTCGGCGATCCGCGCAATGATCTCCCGCGCGTCGTAGGGTTTTTTCGCGTCGTCGGGGATCAGCCCGAGCAACTCGTCGATGGGGTATAGAGGTTCTTCGAACGATGGCCGAGGGGGCATGGCCAGGCGTGCGTTCCATGGCAGCAGGCGCAGAATCTCGCGCACCTGGCGCACGCCGTCGGCATCGTTTTCCGCCAGGTACTCCGCCGTACCTGCCACTTGTGCGTGCATCTCGGCACCGCCAAGCTCCTCATCGGTGGCGATCTCGCCCGTGGCCGCCTTGAGCAGTGGCGGCCCGGCCAGAAACAGCTTGGCCTTGCCGCGCACCACCACCACGTAATCGGAGAGGCCGGGCTGATAAGCACCGCCCGCTGTGGCCGAGCCGTGCACCACGGTAATCTGCGGCAAGCCCATGGCCGACATCCGGGCCTGATTGGCAAAGCTGCGTGCGCCTTCGACAAAAATCTCCGCCGCATAATTGAGGTTGGCACCACCGCTTTCGGCCAGGGTAATGACCGGCAGTTTGTTCTCCATGGCGATCTGCTGCAGGCGCAGGGATTTTTTCAGACCACTTGGGGAAATGGTCCCGCCTTTGATCGCGCTGTTGTTCGCCACCACCAGCACGCGCGCACCCGACACGTAACCGATGCCGGCGATCAGGCCGCCACCC
The DNA here is from genome assembly GCF_040310425.1 of Pseudomonas sp. 65/3-MNA-CIBAN-0223. Taxonomy (NCBI): domain Bacteria; kingdom Pseudomonadati; phylum Pseudomonadota; class Gammaproteobacteria; order Pseudomonadales; family Pseudomonadaceae; genus Pseudomonas; species Pseudomonas sp. 65/3-MNA-CIBAN-0223. The sequence continues at coordinate 49,059 of NZ_JBEOPV010000027.1, read as the reverse complement.
GCCGAATGGCCATCCTTGTCATCGTGCAGCTTGTAACCGGCCAGACTCGCCAATTCAAGAAAAGGCGCGCCGGGATCCAGTAGCAGGTTGAGACGTTCCCGGGGCAGCAATTGCCCGCGCTGGTCGAACCTGGATTTTGCCTCGGCAGCCTTGTTCAGAAGATTCTGTTCGAGCTGACGCACCTGCTCGATACCCGTCAGCATTGCGGCATGGTTCTGCGCGAATTGTTGGCTGAAGGGGTCGACCTGGGACTGTATGACCGGCATGGCTTAGTCCTTGTCCTGAAGTACTTCGGGCAGGTACGCTCGGTGAAAGCCGTTGTACGACTCGCTGTTGTGCGCCTTGTGCATGGGCCACGCCCGCCCGCCTAGACTCGCCGCGCCATCGATGCGCAGGGTGCTGCCGCTAATGAATGTCGCCGCCGGGCTGAGCAGGAAAACGATCGCCGCGCTGACTTCCGATTCGGTGCCGATGCGCTTGAGCGGTACATGCTCGCGCAGGGTCGGAATCACTGCCTTGAACGCACCCTCGTAAGTGTCCATGCCACTTGAAGCGATCCAGCCGGGCGCCACCGCGTTGACCCGCACGCCAGCGTACCCCCATTCGAATGCCGCCGTTTTTGTCAGGTTGTCCATGCCCGAGCGCGAGGCGCCGGAATGGCCCATGCCCGGCATGCCGCCCCACATGTCGGCGAGCATGTTGACGATCGAGCCGCCGTGCTTGCTCATGGATTGATTGAACACTTCCCTGGCCATCAGGAAACCGCCCACCAGGTTGGTGCGCATCACGGTCTCGAAACCCTTCTGGTTGATTGAGGCCAGCGCTGAGGGGAACTGCCCACCAGCATTGTTGACCAGGCCGTGGATGGGGCCATGCTCGCGGATCAATTCGCTGACAATATGCCGCACCGTTTCTTCCTCACGGATATCGCACACGACCCAGTCGGCCTGGCCGCCATCTGCGGTTATCTCGCCGGCGACGTTCTCCAGCTTGGCCGCGTTGCGCCCCACCAGCAGTACATGGGCACCCAATGCCGCCAGTTCATGGGCGGTGCAACGGCCGATGCCGCTGCCGCCACCGGTCACGATGATGTTTTGCCCGGTAAACAAGCCGGCTTTGAAAATCGAATCGTAGGCCACGGTGACAGTCCTCTAGTTGACCTGGTCGGCGATGCTTTGCGGCACCGGTATCTGGATTTCCAGCAACTGCTGGGCGAACGCCTTGCCTTGCGGGTCGATGCGCAGACTGGCCACGCCACCGCCGCCGAGGGCGTTCTCCAGCAGGAAGTTCAGGCTGTGGGTGGCCGGCAGGTACCAGCGCTCGACTCGCCCGTATACCGGGTCGAGAACATGGCTCATCCAGTCGACCAGCACCTCCGGGGTCAAGGCTTCGGCGATCCACGGCAGGTACTCTGCTTCGCGGGCCATGACCCCGATATTGCTGTGGTTGCCCTTGTCCCCGGAGCGCGCAACCGCCAGCTTGACCAGCTCGACGCTGGCGTCGGCCAGGCCGACCGGTTTGGGCGGGTCGAGCGGCACCGGCAAGTCCTGGGTGTCGAGCGTGGCGATGGCGGGCAGGGCACAGCGATGGCGCTGACCGTCGAAGTGAATACCCAGGGTGCACGCGGATTTATCGATCAGGAATGAGAACAGGCGGATCAGCGGGTACACCGTCGGTCGCCCACCGACTATCCCGGTCAACCCTGGCGCCATGCCGGTCGCGGCCTGGGCTATTTCCCGGGAGAACAGGATCAACGCCTGTTTGTCCGGATGCCTCACCGCCAGCTTGATCACCACCTCGCGGGTGTCCTGGCGCTGACCGTGAGAACCGTAGGTGGCTTCGCTGCCGAGCAGTTCGACATTGACCTCGCTGTAGGGCAACCAGCCGCGCTGGCTGAAGATGTCCGAGGTTTTGTTGATAATCGCGGCGCTGACGCGTCGGGCCTTGTCGACCGCATCGATCCCGGCGATCAGACAACTGGCAGTGCAGCGAAAACCGTCGAGGAAGGTGGCGCTGACCTTGTACTGGTCAGTGGGTGGCAGGCCCTTGGCGCCGTGCACCTGAACCCGGTTTTTACCCTGTTGCACGAGCCTGACCCGGGTGAAATCACACACCACATCAGGCAGCAGGTAGGCTTGCGGGTCGCCGATTTCATAGAGCATCTGTTCGCCCACGGTCAGCGGCGTCACCAGGCCGCCGGAGCCTTCGGGTTTGCTGACGATAAACTGGCTGTCGCGGCTGACTTCGACGATGGGGAAACCGATGTGTTCGTAGTCTGGCACCTCACGCCAGTCGGTGAAGTTGCCCCCGGTGCATTGGGCTCCGCATTCGATGATGTGGCCGGCGAGGGCGGCCTGGGCGAGTTTGTCGTAGTCTTGCCACGACCAGCCGAACTCATGCACCAGGGCGGCGCTGACCACGGCACTGTCGACCACCCGCCCGGTGATGATGATATCCGCCCCCAGGCGCAAGGCTTCGACGATGCCAGGTGCACCGAGGTAAGCGTTCGTCGAGACGCACATCGCCGGCAACGGCGCGCCACTGAACATCTCCTGGATGCCGAGGGTCCTGAGCTGCTTGAGCTGCGGTTGCAGGTCGTCGCCCAGCAACACTGCAATTTTCAACCCCACCCCGGCCTTGTCGCAAGCAGCTTGCAGGGTCGCAGCGCAGGCTTGTGGATTGATCCCGCCGGCGTTGCTGATCACCCGAATGCCTTGCTCGGCGAGTTGCGTGAGCAGCGGAGTGAGAACTTCGACGAAATCGCTGGCATAACCGGCCTGGGGATCTTTCATCCGCGCTCCGGCCATGATCGACAGGGTGATTTCTGCCAGGTAGTCGAACACCAGATAGTCCAGGCTTCCCCCTTCCACCAGCTGCGCCGCGGCCGTCGAAGTGTCGCCCCAGAACGCGCTGGCGCACCCGATGCGAATGGTTTCCGGCACAGTTGGCTTCATGCTCACCTCCGTCGACAGTATTGGGAGACTACCGCTGCGAGACTGCTGATTCGCGATTCGAGACTACCAAGCAAGCGCTTGGTTTGTAAATGCCTTGAAATATCTTCTTCCCGAGCGCTTGCTTGGTTGCCGGCGCCAGCTTAAATTGCCCGCGCAAGCCCGCGGTTTCAGCGGCGAGCGGCGCATCTGGATTGATCGACTGTAGGAGAGAATGGGTGGACGAGCAAAAAGCCCTGGGCGTCATGCGCGAACTGGTCGACAGCGGCCAGTTGACCGACCCGGACAGCGCCCGCGGCAAACTGCTGCAAGTGGCCGCCCACCTGTTTCGCAATAAAGGCTACGAGCGCACCACCGTGCGCGACCTGGCCGGCGCCGTGGGCATACAGTCCGGCAGTATTTTTCATCACTTCAAAAGCAAGGACGACATCCTGCGCGCAGTGATGGAGGAAACCATCCGCTACAACACGGCGCTCATGCGTGCCGCCCTCGGTGACGCCGCAAGCGTGCGTGAGCGGGTGCTGGCGCTGATTCGTTGCGAACTGCAATCGATCATGGGGGGCAGCGGCGAGGCCATGGCCGTGCTGGTCTACGAATGGCGGTCGTTATCCGAGGAGGGCCAGGCGCAGGTGCTGGCCCTGCGCGATATCTACGAAGAGCTATGGTTGCAGGTGCTGGGAGAGGCCAAGGACGCCGGTTTGATTGGCGGCGATGTGTTTATCACGCGTCGTTTCCTGACGGGGGCGCTGTCCTGGACCACCACCTGGTTTCGTGCCGGCGGCAGCATGAGCCTGGATCAACTGGCGGACGAAGCCCTTATCATGGTATTGAAAGAGCCACGGTAGTGGTGATTTGCCAGTAGCCTCTGGCTAATCGGGCGAAACCGCCTAGCTTGAATGCATAGCGCGTAATTTTCGGGAGTAGGTTGTTTTGATGTCCTCGCCAACACGGACGGCCTTCCGGTTTTTACTGGCGGCGCTTCCCGCATTATGGTTACTGCCTTCCCAGGCGGCACAGCTGGTTCGAGTCGGAGCGGCGCATTTCCCTCCCTACACTGTGCGTCCGGAAATGGGGGCCGACACTGGCTTGCTGCCACAGCTGGTCGAAGCATTGAATGTTGCCCAGCATGACTACCAGTTTGTCCTGGTGCCAACTTCGATTCCCCGCCGCTTTGGTGATTTCAAGCAAGGCCGGGTGGACATGGCGATCTTCGAGAATCCTGATTGGGGCTGGAAGGACATTCCACATGTTACGGTCGACATGGGCCTGGAAGATGCCGAGATTTTCGTCGCGCAACAGCTGCCGGACCGCCAGCAAGACTATTTTGCCGAACTTGCCGGCAAACGTTTGGCACTTTTCAGTGGGTATCACTACGAGTTCGCCAACTTCGATGCCGACCCCAAAATACTTGCGCAACGCTACAACGCCTCGCTGACCTATTCCCATGACAGCAATTTGCTCATGGTGCTGCGCGGCCGTGCGGACATCGCGTTGGTCACGCGGTCGTACCTGAGCGATTACCTCCTGCGCAACGCAAAAGTCGCCGCTCAGTTGCTGGTGTCCCAGCGGGTGGACCAGGTCTATCACCATTACGCAATCCTTCGTCCTGCGGCACCCATCAGCGGTGAAGCCTTTGGCAAATTGCTGCAAGGGTTGCGGGAGAGCGGCCAGATGATGAAAATTTTTGCGCCGTACCAAATCGCCGTGGTCCCTGTTCCTGGGGACTGATGGGGATCGCACGTCGGGTATTTTCTGTCTTCGGTTAAATTTCCCTGATCGGCTCACGTCACCTCGTTTAACAGTGGACGACTAACTTGAGCCTGACCCATGCCTGATCTGAACGCTCTGACTGCCCTGGCTCTGCCCGATGGCCGGTGCCTTATGGCGGATGAAACCACCGACCGCTTGAGCCTCGGCTGCGACGGGCAGCCGTTGCTCAGCTTGCGACTGAACCGCGAGCCTGCGCTGCACGTGGCCATCGAGCAACGTTGCGAACACCCGGACAGCGAAGTCTTGTACCTGGCCTGTTATTGGTTGTTCGCCCGCGATTCAGCCTGTCAGCACTTGACCTGGCACCTTGATGAACTGCCCACCGAGGCACTGCTCAGCGGCTTGCTGGTCACCGGTGAAGTCAGTGGCCAATACCGTTGCGAGCGCGCGCTGTTCTGGCAGTTGCCCCGCCCCTGGTTGAGCCAGGCCAGTGTAAACAGCTACCCACAGCATCCAGTGATCAGCGGCGGCAAACGCCACCCCTTGCGGCCGCTCAAACCTCGGGGCGAGGTGTACCGACGGTTCGATGCGCGGTTGGGGGCATGGATATCCCTGCGCACGGTCGATATCGAACATGACCTGGCGCGCTTCAATCGCTGGCAGAACAGCGCGCGGGTTGCGAGTTTCTGGCAGGAGGAGGGCAGCCTCGATCAGCATCGGGAGTATCTGGCCAAGTTGCTGGCCGACCCGCACACGCTGACGCTGATCGGCTGTTTCGATGACCAGCCGTTTGCCTACTTCGAGGCCTACTGGGCCAAGGAGGACCGCCTCGCGCCGTTCTACCAGGCGGGCGATTACGACCGTGGAATCCATATGCTGGTAGGTGAAGAGCAGCACCGCGGCCCGCACAAAGTGGCGAGTTGGTTATCGGCGCTGACGCACTACCTGTTTCTCGATGACCCGCGCACCCAGCGAGTAGTCGCCGAGCCGCGCGCGGACAACGCGAAGATGATCGGGTACATGCAGGGGCAGCGGTTTCACTGCGAGAAGGAGTTCGACTTTCCGCACAAGCGGGCGGCGTTGATGGTGTTGGGGAGGGAGCGGTTTTTCGAACGGTGTGTGCTGGCTTGAGTTTCAGGGATCAAGGTCTTCATTGATCTTGAGTCAGCCTTAGCGAGCAAGCGGGCTCTCACAGGGGATATGCGCTTGGCATGGGGCCAGGGTGGAAGATCCCGTGTGGGAGTGAGCCTGCTCGTGATTGAGCGCACCGCAATTGCCAGATCTCAACGCCGTGCAAACGTATCCGCGCGACTTCCCGACACCTTGCGGCAATGCACCAGTGCATCGCGGATCATGAAGTTCACCAGGGTGGGCGACACGCCCAGTTCCTTGGCGATGTCTTTCTGCGGTACGCCATGCAGGCGGTACATCTCGAACGCATAACGGGTGCGGCTGGGCAGTTGCGTCAGGGCGTCAGCGATGTTTTCCAGGGTCGAGAAATTGATGTGCGAGGTTTCCGGCGACGCGCCCTGGATCACCACATTCAGGCCTTCCTCTTCCGGGCCGGAATACTTCTGTTCCAATGCCTGCTTGCGATAGTGATCGATCGCCAGGTTACGCACGATCTGGAACAGGTAGCTGAGTTGTGCCTTGAAGGAGGAGGTGATCTGCGGCGCCGACTGCAGGCGGAAGAACGCATCCTGTACCACGTCTTCAGCGCGTGACCGGCACCCGGTAATGCGTGCTGCAATCTTGACCAGTATCAGTCGATTGTCGACGAATGCCTGAAGTAGCGGTGAATCGCACCTGCTTGTGGATACTTGTTCCTTCATGGAAAACACCCTGCTGCAAATAGGTTAGTGGAGCGGCCTGAGACCCGGGCTGCCCTACACATCGAGCGACAAATTATGTTGAATGATAATGATTGTCAATTGAGAAAGAGAATTAATGCTTCCTGGCGGTGCGTTTTGTGAACTGCGACACGCTGACGCACGCCAGCCCCGTTGGCGATCGCTGCCGACGACTAATTCTTGCCTTACCCCATCCGTTCTCCTTGGTGAATGGCACCGCACACATACAGCCCAAATTTTCGCAGGAACCCCCATGACCGACGCGTTCGAACTTCCAAGCAATCTGGTCCAAGCCCTCCAGCGCCGCGCGGCCCTGACGCCGGATCGGGTGGCCTTGAGGTTTCTTGCCGAATCCCGGGATGAAGCGCTGGTGCTCAGCTATCGCGAGCTTGATGAGCGGGCGCGGACCATCGCTGGGGCATTGCAGCAGGAAACGCAATGGGGTGATCGCGCGGTGCTGCTGTTTCCCAGCGGCCCGGATTATGTGGCGGCTTTTTTTGGCTGCCTGTATGCGGGCGTGATCGCGGTGCCGGCCTATCCGCCGGAATCAAGCCGGCGTCATCACCAGGAACGCCTGCTGTCGATCATCAGCGATGCCGAGCCGCGCCTGCTGCTGACCAGCGCCGGCCTGCGCGACGCCCTGGGGCAAATCGAAGGAGCGCCGCCGCTGCTGTGCGTCGACACACTCGACCGCATGCTCGCCGGGCAATGGATTGAGCCCTCGGTGCAGGACGAGCATATCGCTTTCCTGCAGTACACCTCCGGCTCCACGGCGATGCCTAAAGGTGTGCAGGTCAGCCACGGCAATCTGGTGGCAAACGAGGCGCTGATCCGCCAAGGCTTTGGCATCGATCTGAACCCCGATGACGTGATCGTCAGCTGGCTGCCGCTGTACCACGACATGGGACTGATCGGTGGCCTGCTGCAGCCGATCTTCAGTGGCGTGCCCTGTGTATTGATGTCGCCGGCTTACTTCCTTGCGCGCCCGTTGCGTTGGCTCGAAGCGATCAGCGAGTACGGCGGTACCATCAGCGGCGGGCCGGATTTTGCTTACCGGCTGTGCAGCGAGCGGGTCAGCGAGTCGGCCCTGGCGCAGCTCGACCTCAGTGGCTGGCGGGTGGCGTATTCCGGCTCCGAACCGATTCGCCTCGACACCCTGGAACGCTTCGCCGGGAAATTCGCCACGTGCGGTTTTATACCGGATGCCTTCATGGCGTCCTACGGACTGGCGGAGGCCACATTGTTCGTTGCCGGCAGTCCGCGAGGCCAAGGCATTGGCAGCCTGCGAGTCGACGACCTGGCATTGGCCGCCAATCGTGCCGAGGCGGGTGCAGGCAGCGCGATCATGAGTTGCGGCATCAGCCAGCCGGGCCATGGGCTGCGAGTGGTCGATCCGTTGGCTCGGACCGAACTCGGAGACAATTGCGTGGGGGAAGTCTGGGCCACGGGGCCGAGCATCGCCCACGGCTATTGGCGCAATCCCCAGGCCAGTGCCGAGACGTTCGTCCAGCACCACGGCCGCACCTGGCTGCGAACCGGCGACCTGGGATTCCTGCGTGACGGTGAACTGTTCATCACCGGTCGCCTGAAAGACCTGCTGATCGTGCGCGGCCACAACCTGTACCCGCAAGATATCGAGCAAACCATCGAGCGCGAAGTCGAGGTGGTGCGCAAGGGGCGCGTCGCAGCATTTGCCGTATCAGTGGACGGTGTCGAAGGCATCGGCATCGCCGCCGAAATCAGCCGCAGCGTGCAGAAAATCCTTGCGCCCGAGGCGCTGATCAAGGCCATCCGTCAAGCGGTAGCCGAAGCGTATCAGGAGGCCCCGGGTGTTGTGGTGCTGCTCAATCCGGGTGCGCTGCCGAAGACCTCCAGCGGCAAACTGCAACGCTCGGCCTGTCGCAATTGCCTGGCCGAGGGCAGCCTGGACAGCTATGCACAGTTCCCGTCAGCGACCCCGGCCGACGAGGCGACGGGCGAAGCAGGGTCTGAACTGCAAGGCCTGATCAGCAAGATCTGGGCCGAACAATTGCAGGTCGAGCAGCTCGGCGCCGGCGATCACTTCTTCCTGCTGGGCGGCAACTCCATCGCCGTCACCCAAGTGATCGCCCAACTGCGCGAGGCGCTCGGCCTGGAGTTGAACCTGCGCCTGCTGTTCGAGGCGCCAACCCTGGGCGCTTTCACCGCAGCAGTCCTGCAGCAACAGCAGGAGGGTGGCCTGGCCCAAGGCACAATAGCTGCCCTGCCACGCCGCGAAGCGCTGCCACAGTCCCTGGCGCAGAACCGGTTGTGGATCACCTGGCAGCTTGACCCGCATAGCAGCGCTTACAACATTCCCGGTGCCCTGCGCCTGCGTGGCGAGCTGGATGAGAACGCATTGCGCATCAGTTTCCAGCAATTGATCGAGCGTCATGAGGCCTTGCGTACGCGCTTTTTCGAGCATGACGGGGTGGCGTTGCAGCAGGTGGATGCCGCCGCCGAATTCAATCTGCAAGTGATCGATATCAGTCACCTGCCGGTGACCGAGCGTGAAGCCCGTGCCTGGCAGATTCGTGAGGACGAAGCGCGGACCCAGTTCGATCTGGAGAAGGGCCCGTTGTGGTGGGTGACCCTGGTACGCCTCGATGAGCAAGACCATCAACTGCTGGTGACGATGCACCACATCATCGCTGACGGCTGGTCGCTGAACGTACTGATCGACGAGTTTTCGCGGATTTACGCCGCCGCGTCCCAGGGGCAGACCGCCGCGCTGGGTGCCCTGGAGACCCATTACGCCGACTACGCCAGCTGGCAGCGCCAATGGCTGGGGCAAGGGGAGGGTGAGCGGCAGCTGGCCTACTGGAAAGCGCACTTGGGCGATGAACATCCGACGTTGAACCTGGCGACCGACCATCCGCGCTCGGCGCAGCACCTGCGCCGCGCGGCACGCCATGGCGTGAAGCTCGATAGGGCCCTGAGCAATGCCATTCGCCAGACCGCCCTGGCGCATCAATCGACTTCGTACATGCTGCTGCTCGCGGCCTTCCAGAGCTTGTTGCATCGCTACAGCGGCCAGCGCGAGATCCGTATCGGGGTGCCCAACGCCAACCGTCCGCGCCTGGAAACCCAGGGCCTGATCGGCTTCTTCATCAACACCCAGGTCATGCGTGCCGAGGTGGATTCGCGGCAGCCTTTCGTCGAGCTGCTGGCGCAGACCCGCGACGCCGCGCTGGGTGCGCAAGCCCATCAGGACCTGCCGTTCGAGCAGCTGCTGCAAGCCTGTCCCCAGGCGCGCGAACAAGGGCTGTTCCAGGTCATGTTCAACCACCAGCAGCGCGACCTGAGTGCACTGCGGCGGCTGCCGGGTCTGTTGGCCGAAGAGCTGCCGTGGCACAGCCGCGAAGCCAAGTTCGACCTGCAATTGCACAGTGAAGAGGACCAGAAGGGGCGCCTGAGCCTGTCCTTCGACTACGCCAGCGAGCTGTTTGACGCCAGCACCCTCGAGCGCCTGGCCGAGCATTATTGCAACCTGCTTCGCGCGGTTTGCGAGCAGCCTGCTACCGCCATCGGCGACCTGCCCCTGCTGACCTCAAGCGAGCAGGCACAACTGGCGCAGTGGAGCGGTGCCCCCCGCGCGCCGGCCACTCAATGGCTGCCTGACCAGCTCAACGACCAGGCGCGCCTGACCCCCGAACGTACGGCGCTGATCTGGGAAAGCGGCAGCCTCGATTTTGCCCAGCTGCACACCCAGGCCAACCGCCTGGCCCATTATCTGCGCGATAAAGGCGTCGGTCCTGACGTGCGCGTAGCGATTGCCGCCGAGCGTTCGCCGCAGTTGCTGATCGGCCTGTTGGCGATCATCAAGGCCGGTGGTGCCTACGTGCCGCTGGACCCCGATTACCCTGCCGAGCGCCTGGCCTACATGCTCGCCGACAGCGCGGTCGGGTTGCTGCTGACCCAGACCGGAATGCTCGACCGCTTGCCGGCCACCGAAGGCGTCAGCGTCATCGCGATGGACACCCTGCACCTGGAAAGCTGGCCGAGCCACGCACCGGGCCTGCACCTGCAAGGCGACAACCTGGCGTATGTGATCTACACCTCGGGCTCCACCGGCCAGCCCAAGGGCGTGGGCAATACTCATGCGGCCCTGGCCGAACGGCTGCAGTGGATGCAGGACACTTACCGCCTCGACCAGACTGACGTGCTGATGCAAAAGGCCCCGATCAGTTTCGACGTATCGGTGTGGGAATGCTTCTGGCCGCTGGTGACCGGTGCGCGCTTGCTGATTGCCGGGCCTGGCGAGCACCGCGATCCCCACCGTATCGCGAGGCTGGTGCAACAGTTCGGCGTCACCACCTTGCACTTTGTGCCGCCGTTGCTTTCGTTGTTCATTGACGAGCCGCTGAGCGCCGAGTGCACCAGCCTGCGTCAAGTGTTCAGCGGCGGTGAAGCCCTGGCCCCCGAGCTGCGCGACCGCGTCCTGGCGCAGTTGCCCGCCGTGCAGTTACACAATCGGTATGGTCCGACCGAAACCGCGATCAACGTCACCCACTGGCATTGCACCCGCGCCGACGGCGAGCGCTCGCCAATCGGCCGCCCGCTGGGGAACGTGCTGTGCCGGATACTGGACAGCGAATTGAATGCGCTCCCGGCCGGCGTGCCGGGCGAGCTGTGCATCAGCGGTCTCGGCCTGGCGCGGGGTTACCTGGGACGTGCGGCGCTGACCGCCGAACGATTTGTCGTCGACCCTCTGGGCGAGCCAGGGGCGCGCCTGTACCGAACCGGAGACCGCGCGCGGTGGACCGCAGACGGGGTGATTGAATACCTCGGGCGGCTCGATCAGCAGGTCAAATTACGTGGGTTCCGCGTAGAACCGCAGGAGATCGAGGCGCGCCTGCTGGCTCAGGACGGCGTCGCCCAGGCTGCGGTGCTGGTGCGCGACACTGTCGCTGGTGCACAGCTGATCGGTTACTACACCGCTACGCCTGACGCTGAGCCACATGACGGGCATAACACCCGGCTGCTCGCTGCCCTGGTGGCCGAGCTGCCCGAGTACATGGTGCCGGCGCAACTGATGCGCCTGGAGGCGATGCCCCTGAGTCCCAGCGGCAAGCTCGACCGCCGGGCCTTGCCGGAGCCGCTGTGGCAGGTGTGCGAGCATGTCGAGCCGGTGACGGCGCTGCAACAGCAGCTCGCCGGCATCTGGCGCCAGGTATTGGGCCATGGGCAGATCGGCCTGCGCGATGACTTCTTCGCCCTTGGCGGCCACTCTTTGCTGGCCACGCAAATCATCTCCAGGACCCGCCAGGCGTGTGACGTCGAACTGCCGCTGCGGGCCCTGTTCGAGAACAGTGAACTCGGTGCGTTCGCCGAACAGGTACGTTTGCTCCAAATCAGCGGCAACATCAATCGGCAGCCGCCCATCGAGCAGGTTGACCGCAGCCAGCCGGTGCCGCTGTCATACTCCCAGCAGCGCATGTGGTTTCTCTGGCAGATGGAGCCCGACAGCCCTGCCTACAACGTCGGTGGCATGGCGCGACTGCGCGGCGAGCTGGATGTCGAGCGCTTCGACGCTGCGCTGCAAGCGCTGATCCTGCGCCACGAAACCCTGCGCACCACCTTCCCGAGTGTCGACGGTGTGGCTCGACAGCAGGTTCACCCGCACAGCAGCGTGCTCCTGGAATTGCAGGATTTCAGCGCGCTGGCAGACGCTGACCGCGAGCGCCAGGTCCAGCTTCTGGCTGACGCCGAGGCCCATAAACCCTTCGATCTGGAAACAGGTCCACTGCTGCGCGCCTGCCTGGTCAGGACCGCCTTGCAGGAGTACTACCTGGTGCTGACCTTGCACCACATCGTCACCGAAGGCTGGGCCATGGACATCTTTGCCCGGGAGCTCAGCGCACTGTACGAAGCGCTGGTTGATGGCCGCGAATCTCCCCTGGTGCCGCTGCCGGTGCAATACCTCGACTACAGCGGTTGGCAGCGCCAGTGGCTGGAGTCCGGCGAGCGCCAGCGTCAACTCGATTACTGGACCGCGCAGCTGGGCCGCGAACATCCGTTGCTGGAGCTGCCCGCCGACCGAGCGCGGCCACCGGTGCAAAGCCACCGGGGCGAGCTGTACCGTTTTGACCTGCCCGACGAGTTGGCCGCGCGGGTGCGAACCTTCAATGCGCAACATGGCCTGACCCTGTTCATGACCATGACCGCTGCACTGGCCGTATTGCTCTATCGCTACAGCGGCGAGACCGACCTGCGCATCGGCGCGCCGGTGGCCAACCGCATCCGTCCGGAAAGCGAGGGGCTGATCGGGGCGTTCCTTAATACCCAGGTACTTCGCTGCCAGCTCAATGGGCAGATGTCCGTCGGCGAGTTGTTCGAGCAGGTGCGCCACACCGTCATCGAAGGCCAGTCCCATCAGGATCTGCCGTTCGATCATCTGGTGGAAGCCTTGCAGCCGCCGCGCAGCGCCGCCTATAACCCGCTGTTCCAGGTGATGTGCAATGTGCAGCGCTGGGAATTCCAGCAAAAACGCACCCTGGCGGGGATGACCGTCGAGTACCTGGCCAACGATGCTCGTGCAACCAAGTTCGACCTCAACCTGGAAGTCACCGACCTTGACCATCGCCTGGGTTGCTGCCTGACCTACAGCACCGATCTGTTCGATGAGCCGCGCATTGCGCGCATGGCCGGACATTGGCGCAACCTGCTGGAGGCGTTGCTGGCCGATCCGCAACAGCGACTGAGCGAGTTGCCGCTGTTGGCCGCCGACGAGCAGAAAAACCTGCTCGACAGCCTCGGCGTGGAGCCGGGCGAGCATCGTCTGGACCAGTGCGTGCATCACCTGTTCAGTGAACAGGCGCTGCTGCGCAACGATGCACCGGCGTTGACCTTCGCCGGGCAAACCCTGAGCTATGCCGAACTCGACGCCCGGGCCAATCGCCTGGCCTGGATGCTGCGTGAGCGTGGAGTCGGGCCGCAGGTGCGGGTTGGCCTGGCGCTGGAGCGCTCGCTGGAGATGGTGGTCGGCCTGCTGGCGATACTCAAAGCCGGCGGCGCGTATGTGCCGCTGGACCCGGAATACCCGCTGGACCGATTGCACTACATGATCAAGGACAGTGGCATCGGCTTGCTCCTCAGCAACTCGGCCATGTTCACGGCCCTGGGCGAGTTGCCGACTGGCGTTTCGCGCTGGTGCCTTGAAGATGACAGCGCCGCCCTGGCCGATTACCCGGCGGCAGAGTTGCCTCGCAGCAGTTTGCCCCAGCATCAGGCCTACCTGATCTACACCTCGGGTTCCACCGGAAAACCCAAGGGCGTGGTAGTGTCCCACGGCGAAATCGCCATGCATTGCCGCGCGGTGATCGAGCGCTTCGGCATGCGCGCCGATGATTGCGAACTGCACTTCTATTCGATCAATTTCGACGCCGCCACCGAGCGATTGCTGGTGCCTTTGTTGAGCGGCGCCCAGGTCGTCTTGCGGGCGCAAGGTCAGTGGGATGCGCAGGAGATCTGCGAGCTGATCCGTCGCCACCACATCAATATCCTTGGCTTCACGCCAAGCTATGGCAGCCAGTTGGCGCAGTGGCTGGCCACCCGCAATGAAACCCTGCCAGTGCGTATGTGCATCACCGGCGGCGAAGCCTTGACCGGCGAACATCTGCAACGAATTCGCGCGGCGTTCAAGCCGAGCCTGTTCTTCAATGCTTACGGCCCGACTGAAACCGTGGTCATGCCACTGGCCAGCCTGGCCCCGGAACAGCTGGAAGAGGGCATGGGCAGCGTACCGATCGGCAGCGTGATCGGCGCCCGGGTTGGGTACATCCTCGACGCCGACCTGGCGTTGGTGCCCCAGGGCGCGACGGGCGAGTTGTTCATCGGCGGTGCCGGCCTGGCCCAGGGTTACCACCAGCGTCCGGGCATGACCGCCGAACGCTTTGTGGCCGACCCCTTTGCCGCCGATGGCACACGCCTGTACCGCACTGGAGATCGGGTGCGCCAGCGCGGCGATGGGCTGGTGGAGTACCTCGGCCGCATCGATCATCAGGTGAAGATTCGCGGTTTCCGTATCGAGCTTGGCGAGATCGAAAATCGCCTGCTGGAGCATGAGTCGGTGCGTGAAGCGGTGGTGCTGGCGCTTGATGCGTCAAGTGGCAAGCAGCTGGTGGGCTACCTGCTGACGGCGGTCGCCGAGCAGGATGACGCGCAACAGAGCAGCCTGCGCGAATCCCTCAAGGCTCACCTCAATGCCCAGCTTCCGGACTATATGGTGCCCATGCACCTGATCCTGTTGGCACACTGGCCGCTGACGGCCAACGGCAAGCTCGATCGTCGTGCGCTTCCGGCGCCGGACCCGGCGCTCAATCGTCAGCATTACGTGGCACCCGGCAGCGAGCTTGAACTGACCCTGGCCAGCCTCTGGTGCGAGGTGTTGAACGTCACGCAAGTGGGTCTCAACGACAACTTTTTCGAACTGGGTGGCGACTCGATCCTGTCTATCCAGGTGGTCAGCCGCGCCCGTCAGCAGGGCATTCATTTCAGCCCACGGGACCTGTTCCAGCACCAGAGCGTGCAGGCGCTCGCCGCCATCGCCACGCGTACGGAACAGGTGGTGGCCGAACAAGGCCTGCTCACCGGTGAATCGCCAATGACGCCGATCCAGCACTGGTTTTTCGACTGTCAAATTCCTGAGCCTCAACACTGGAACCAGGCCTTGTTGCTGGAGCCGACCATGCTGCTCGAACCCCATTGCCTGGAGCAGGCACTGCTGGCGGTGATCGAGCAACACGATGCATTACGGCTGCGCTTCACCGCAGTGGCTGGCGCCTGGCGCGCCGAACATCGGATCGATAGCGACACCCCCGTGCTGTGGCAGGTGCGGGTCAAATCCATGGAACAGTGCACCGCGCTGTTCGCCGACGCCCAGAGAAGTCTGGACCTCAAGCAGGGGCCGTTGTTGCGGGCGCTGCTGGTGGATGGTCCGCAGGGTCAGCAACGCCTGTTCATCGCCATTCACCACCTGGTGGTGGATGGCGTGTCCTGGCGAGTACTGTTGGACGATGTGCAGACGGTTTATCGTCGATTGCTCGCGGGAAAATCCGTCGAGTTACCGGCGAAAAGCAGCGCCTTGCGCGACTGGGCGGCTCGCCTGCAGGCCTACGCAGGCAGTGATTCGCTGCGTGAGGAATTGGGTTGGTGGCAGGCACAATTGGCCGGGCCGGATGTTGCGCTGCCGTGCGCCCGCCCTGAGGGTGGACGCCAGCATCGCCACGCCGAGACCATCAGCGTACGCCTCGACGGCGAGCGCACCCGCCAGTTGCTGCAACAGGCGCCGAGTGCCTATCGCACGCAGGTTAACGACCTGCTGCTGAGTGCCTTGTCCCGGGTTCTGTGCCGCTGGAGCGGGCACGAGTCGGCGCTGATTCAACTTGAAGGCCACGGCCGCGAGAACCTGTTTGACGACATCGACCTGACCCGCACGGTTGGCTGGTTCACCAGCGCATTCGTACTGCGCCTGACGCCAGGACTTGAGCATGAGCACACGATCAAGGCAATCAAGGAGCAACTGCGCGCCGTCCCGCACAAGGGCCTTGGGTATGGGGTACTGCGTTACCTGGCCGACGACGTCTGCCGCCACGCCATGTCGGCCTTGCCGGCGGCGCAGATCACCTTTAATTATCTGGGCCAGTTCGACCAGAGTTTTGCTGACGACGCCTTGTTCCGTCCGCTGGACGAACCGGTCGGCGCGGCACACGATCCGGAGGCGCCGCTGCCCAACGAGCTGAGCGTCGACAGCCAGGTCTATGGCGGTGAGCTGGTGATGCGCTGGACCTTCAGTACAGAGCGTCACGACCCGCAGGCCATCGCCGAGCTGGCGCACGCCTACCTCGAAGAATTGCAGAGTCTGATCGAGCATTGCCTGGGCGATGGCGCGGGAGGCCTGACGCCGTCGGACTTCCCGCTGGCGAAACTCACCCAGCCCCAGCTCGATGCGCTGCCAGTACCTGCCGCGCTCATTGAAGATGTCTTTGCGCTGACGCCGATGCAGGAAGGCATGCTGCTGCACACCTTGTTGGAACCGGGCACCGGCCTGTACTACATGCAAGACCGTTACCGCATCAACAGTGAACTGGACCCGCAGCGTTTTGCCGATGCCTGGCATGCGGTGATCGCCCGGCACGAGGCCCTGCGGGCATCGTTCTGCTGGAACGTTGGCGAGGACATGCTGCAGGTTATCCACAAGCCGGGCAGCACGCCGATCGAGTACCTCGATTGGTCGGCTGTTGCCCAGGCCGAGCAGGAACCCAGGTTGCAGGCGCTGCTCAAAAGCGAACGTGAAACCGGCTTCGACCTGCTCGACCAGGCCCCGTTTCACCTGCGCCTGATCCGTGTCGGCGCGGCGCGCTACTGGTTCATGATGAGCAACCACCACATTCTTATCGATGCCTGGTGCCGTTCGCTATTGATGAACGATTTCTTTGAGATCTACACCGCCTTGGGCGAGGGGCGCGAAGCGCAATTAACGCTACCGCCGCGTTATCGTGATTACATCGCCTGGCTGCAACGGCAGAACCTTGCCGAAGCCCGGCAGTGGTGGAAAGACAATCTGCAGGGTTTTGAACGGACAACGCCGATTCCAAGCGATCGGCCCTTGCTGCGCGAGCATGCCGGCGACAGTGGCGGCATGGTCGTCGGCGACTGTTACACCCGTCTGGCTGTCCGGGACGGCGTGCAACTGCGCGAACTGGCCCAGGCCCATCAGTTGACCGTCAATACCTTCGCCCAGGCGGCCTGGGCCTTGGTCCTGCGGCGCCTCAGCGGTGATCGCGACGTGTTGTTTGGTGTCACGGTGGCCGGCCGTCCGGTGCAGATGCCGGCAATGCAACGCACGGTGGGGCTGTTCATCAACAGCATCGCGCTGCGGGTGAAGATGCCCGGGGACGATCAGCGTTGCAGCGTTCGCCAATGGCTTGGCGAGTTGCTCGACAGCAATATGCAGCTGCGTGAATACGAGTACCTGCCGCTGGTGAACATCCAGGAACACAGTGAGCTGCCCAAGGGCCAGCCGCTGTTCGACAGCCTGTTCGTGTTCGAGAACGCGCCGGTCGAAGTCTCGGTTCTGGACCGCGCGCAGAGCCTCAATGCCACGTCGGACTCAGGCCGTACGCACACCAACTTCCCCCTGACGGCGGTGTGTTATCCGGGGGACGACCTGGGCTTGCATCTGTCGTACGACCAGCGATTCTTCGATGAAACCACGGTCGAGCGCATGCTCGCCGAGTTCAAGCGCCTGTTGCTGGCACTGGTACAGGGTTTCCATGGTGACATGGCGGATCTACCGCTGCTGGGCACCGAGGAACGGGATTTCCTGCTCTACGGTTGCAACCAGAGCGCCCATGAGTATCCGCTGGAGCAGAGCTACGTGGCGCTGTTCGAAGCGCAGGTGGCCCGGCATCCGCAGCGAGTGGCGGCCAGCTGTCTCGATCAGCGGCACACGTATGCCGAACTGAACGTGTGCAGCAACCGGCTCGGTCATGCACTGCTGGCGGCCGGGGTGGGGCTGGATCAACCGGTGGCCCTGCTGGCCGAACGCGACTTTGCGTTGCTGGGCATGATCATCGGCAGCTTCAAGGCGGGTGCGGGGTATCTGCCGCTGGATCCGGGCCTGCCGAGCCAACGCTTGAGCCGTATCCTCGATCGCAGCCGCACGCCGTTGCTGGTGTGCACCCAGGCTTGCCGGGAGCAGGCCGTTTCGCTGCTGGATTCATTCAGCTGTGCGCATCGGCCCAAGCTGCTGGTCTGGGAAGAGGTGCAGGCGAGCGCTGCATCGGTCGCCAATCCCGGGATCTACAGTGGACCGGATAACCTCGCTTACGTGATTTACACCTCCGGTTCCACAGGTCTGCCCAAGGGCGTGATGGTCGAACAGCGCGGCATGCTCAACAATCAGTTGAGCAAGGTGCCGTACCTGAACCTGGGCGAGGCCGATGTGATCGCGCAGACCGCTTCGCAAAGCTTCGATATATCCGTCTGGCAGTTCCTCGCGGCACCGCTGTTCGGTGCACGTGTGGACATCGTGCCGAACGCCATCGCCCATGATCCGCAGGGATTGCTGGCACACGTGGTCGCCCAAGGCGTCACCGTGCTGGAAAGCGTGCCGTCGCTGATCCAGGGCATGCTCGTTCAAGCACACATGAGCCTCGATGGCCTGCGCTGGATGCTGCCGACCGGTGAAGCCATGCCACCTGAACTGGCCCACCAATGGCTGCTGCGTTACCCGCAAGTCGGCCTGGTGAACGCGTATGGCCCGGCGGAATGTTCGGATGACGTGGCGTTTTATCGAGTCGACCTGGCCTCGACCCGCAGCAGTTATCTGCCGATCGGCATGCCAACCGACAACAATCGCCTGTACCTGCTCGATGGCGCGCTGGAACTGGTGCCCTTGGGTGCCGTAGGTGAATTGTGTGTCGCCGGCACAGGGGTTGGCCGCGGGTATGTGAGCGATCCGTTGCGCACAGCCCAGGCATTTGTGCCCAACCCGTTTGACGCGCCGGGGGATCGTCTGTACCGCACCGGCGACCTGGCCCGCCGCCGCAGCGATGGGGTGCTGGAGTACGTCGGACGAATCGATCATCAGGTGAAAATTCGCGGCTATCGCATTGAGTTGGGTGAGATCGAGGCGCGCCTGCACGAACAACCAGAAGTGCGGGACGCTGCGGTGGGCCTGCAGGAGGGCGCCAATGGCAAGCACCTGGTGGGTTATCTGGTAGCGGCGGATTCGGCGCTCAATCCCGGCGAACGCCTGGAGCGCATCAAGCAGCGTCTGCGCACCGAGCTACCGGAGTACATGGTGCCGCTGCACTGGCTGTGGCTGGAGCAAATGCCGCTTAATGCCAACGGCAAACTGGATCGCAAAGCGTTGCCCGCACTGGAGATAGGTCAGTTGCAGAGCCAGGACTACCAGGCGCCGCGCACTGAGCTTGAGCTGAAGCTGGCGGATATCTGGGCGCAGGTGTTGAAAGTCGACAGGGTGGGTGTGCGCGATAATTTCTTCGAGTTGGGCGGGCATTCGCTGCTGGCCACGCAGATTGCTTCGCGGGTGCAGACAGCGCTGCAGCGCGAGGTGCCGCTGCGGGCGATGTTCGAGTGCAGCACGGTTGAGGACCTGGCCGAATACATCGATGGGCTGGCGGCAAGCGATATCAC
Organism: Pseudomonas sp. 65/3-MNA-CIBAN-0223; assembly: GCF_040310425.1. Taxonomy (NCBI): domain Bacteria; kingdom Pseudomonadati; phylum Pseudomonadota; class Gammaproteobacteria; order Pseudomonadales; family Pseudomonadaceae; genus Pseudomonas; species Pseudomonas sp. 65/3-MNA-CIBAN-0223. The sequence continues at coordinate 29,366 of NZ_JBEOPV010000027.1, read as the reverse complement.
CGAAGAGAAGGTGGATCGGTTGACCGATCTGATGGCGGAGCTTGAGGGGTTGTGACGGCTTGGAATACTTGGGATTGCGGGAGCAAAGCTACCTGTTACGGCGACGGAGCCAACCTGGAAACCGGTTATCACTGGGCGAGGGACTGTCAGTGGATGGCCAAAAGGTGCCTGAGGCCAGATGCAGCGCAGACGATCGTTGCGCAATCATCCCATGAGTGCCTAGCGGAACACTGCGCTGGGCGCCGAGTTGATCAACGCCGTCAACACATGATCCTGCCAGCGTCCAGCGATACTCAGGTAGGCCTTGGCGTAGCCCTCACGTTCAAATCCCAGACGTTCCAGCAGCCGCGCACTGCGTTCATTGCCAGGGATGTAATTAGCCATGATCCGGTGCAGTTGCTGTTCTTCGAACATGTAGCGGATGCCCGCTTCCAGTGCTTCCTGCATCAAACCCTGGCCTTGGTGGGCTTCGTCGATGTGGTAGCCGAGATAACACGCCTGGAACGCGCCGCGAGTGATGCCGCTGAAGTTGCACGCGCCGATCATCTGGCCGTCGTCCGTATCCAGCAGTGCAAAATGCACCGCCAGGCCGGCGGCGAAAGCGCTGGCTTGCACCTCAAGGCGTGGTCGGATGCGTTCGGCGCTGTAGTAGTCAGTGGGGCGAATCGGTGACCAGCGGGCCAGATGCCTCTGGTTGCGCCGGTAGAAGTCGCTTTCCAGCGCCGCCTGTTCAGGATCGAGTACCGCCAGCGTCAGGCGTTTACAGGGCAGGGACAACAGCGGCATAAAGCGCTCCGGTTGGCATGGATCGTCACGTAAGCATTACGTGACCAGCGGAAAAACTCAAACTGCCAGCGGCAATGTCACGATAAAGGGCTGCCCTGGCCATCGCCGTTGAAGCCGTTGGCATGCACGTCTTGTGCAAACGGCTCGAAGATAAACGGCAGGGCCTGGGCGCAGATGCCGATGCTGTCATCGTAAGTACTCATCTCCAGCACATCGGCCGTGGCCCCGATCGATGGAGTGACATGACACCCCCGGCAGTGTGTATTTGGCCGCATTACCCAGTAGGAGATGTGACCCCGTGACGGAAGTAGTAAATGGGCGAACTCATTGAGTCCGCGGCCAACGGACTCTTACTTCGGCCCCAAAATCTTCACCAGCTTATCCGGCGACGGCGCGCCCTGCTGCTGTTGCAACTCACCCTTGTCGTCCATGTAGAAAATCGCCGGGGTGGCCGACAATTCCAGCTCTTCCATCAACTGCATGTTCGCCGCGAGCTTGGCCTGGATCGCCGGTGGAACATCCTTCAAGGCCTTGAGCGAGCTGGCCTTGCCGGCTTTTTCGTGGTCTGCCAGGGCCTTTTGCGGGTCCTTGGCGGCCAGCAGCGCTGCGGATTTGCCCGGGCTGTCCTCGCGAATGATGCCGACCATGATATGGCGCAGTTGCACTTTGCCGGCTTTCACCCAAGGCCGCGCCTGCTCCCAGAACATGTTGCAGTAAGGGCAATTCGGGTCGCTGAACAGGTACACCACGCGCGGTGCGTCCTTGTTGCCGTCGGCAATCCAGTTGCTCGCTTCCATCTTGCCCCAGACTTCCTTGGACATCGGCGCGTAAACCAGCTTTTGCAGGGGGGCTGTGCTGAGGTCATTGCCGTCGGCGTCATACAGGTTGCCCAGCAGCACGTGTTTGCCATCCGGGGTCAGGTACAGGGCCATGCCACGGTTCTGGTACTGCGCGGCGTAACCGCGCAGGCCGTCCGGTGCGTCGAACTGGCCGACGATTTTTGCGCCCTTGGCTTCTATTTTCTTGATCGCTTCAGGCAACTCTTCGGCAGCCTGCGCGAATGGCAGGTGCAGTAGGGCAGTGCCCAGGGTCAACGTCAGCAGGTGGCGGAGGCGGGGCATGGCAGTTTCCTTGAAGAAGTGGCGGAACCAGGGCTGTCGAAGTTTTCCAGGGCGCGGGCCAGGCTGGCTTCCGACAGTTCGCCCAGATGGCTGCCCAACAGGCGGCCCTCATTGCTGTAGAACAGCGTAGTCGGCAAGGCCATGGAGCCCACCGCCTGACCCAGGCGGCCACTGCCATCGAACAATACGTTGGACAGGCTCAGGCCCTGGGTTTCCAGGTAAGTACTTACGCTTTGCATGCTTTCGGCCTGATTGACGAACAGGAAAGTCAGGTCCGGACGCTGTTGCTGGGCATTTTCCAGCACCGGCATTTCCCGGCGACAGGGCGGGCACCAGGTGGCCCAGAGATTGATCACCAGCGGACTCCCTTTGTAATCCTCCAGTCGCACGGTTTCCCCGGCCGCATTGCGCAGGGTGATTTCCGGCAGGCGCGTGCCTTGTTCGTAGATGGAGAGGGAAAAAGTAGCGAGCAGCCAGAACGCCAGGCCGCTACCCACGCCAAACCCCAGGGGGCGACGCAGTCCCGGGCGGCGCCAGCCCCGGTAGAGGGCAACGAGCAACAGCGCGATCACCCCCGGCCAGGCGAGGAAGCCGCCGTCACGCAGGTCGATGACTTGCCAGAGATCGTTACGATAATGCTTCCAGTAGAGCGCCACGAAACCGATCCGCGCCGCCAGCATACCGATCAGGAACAGGCTGAACAGCACCGACTCGGGGTTTTCGCCACCGCGCCTGGCCGCTCGCCAACCCACAAAGGTCGCCAGCGCCAGGGCACCGATCAGCAGCAGGTGATTGAGCGCAATGGCAAACGTGCCGAGGGTGAGCGTCAGCATTAACGGGCCTCTCGGGTGAGGTTCCAGCGTTGCAGGAATGTGGCGGCATCAACTTCGCCGGTAATGCGCTGGCTACGTCGCTCCTCGCCGTCGGTGCCGATCCACAGCAGGCTCGGTGGCCCTGGCACCTTGTATCGACCGAGAAGTTCGCGACTGGCGGCGTTATCGGCGGTTACGTCCAGACGCAGCAAACGTACGTCACTGAGTGCCGCGAGCACCTGCGGCTGGCCGAACACGCGTTTTTCCATGATTTTGCAGGCCACGCACCAGTCGGCGTAATAGTCGAGCAACACCCATTGACCTTGAGCCTTGGCCGCATCCAGTTCCCGTTGCAGCGCAGCCGGGTCCTTGATGGTGGTGAAGGCCTCGTGGCCAACCGGGCGGGCGATGCTGGTCGAATTTGCCGTGCTGTAGACCTGTAATGGCTTGAACAGGTCATCACTGCCGCCGGCGGCACCGATCAGCAGCAGGCTGCCCCACACCCCCATCAGCAAGGAACTTGCGCCGAACAGCTGGGCAACCCGGCCGAAACCTTCCGATTGCTTCCAGGCGCTGTAGGCTGCGATCAACAGCAATGCTCCACACAGCCCGACCCACAGTGATTCATCCAGCACCGGGCGCAGCATCAGCAGGGCAGTGGCGAGGAACAGGAAGCCAAACACGCCTTTGAGCAGGTTCATCCAGGCGCCTGGCTTGGGCAGGAAGCGATTGCCAACCGTCACCAGCAACAGCAGCGGGATCCCCATGCCGATGCCCATGGCGAACAGGATCAGCCCGCCATGCAAGGCGTTGCCGCTCTGCGCGATATAGAGCAGGGCGCCGGCCAGGGGCGCGGTCATGCAAGGTCCCACCAGCAGCCCCGACACCGCACCCAGCACGCCAGCGCCGATCAGGCTGCCGCCACGCTGGTTGCGCGATACATTTTCCAGGCGGTCACGAATGGCCACGGGCAGTTGCAATTCGAAGAAGCCGAACATCGGCAACGCCAGCAATACAAACACGGCGGCGAAGGTGCCCAGCAGCCAGGGGTTCTGCAGCAAGGCCTGCAGATTGGCGCCAAGCATCGCTGCCAATACGCCCATCGCGGCATAGACCAAAGCCATGCACACCACATAACTGCCGGCGAGGGCGAAGCCGCGTCGAGGGCTGGCGCCGCTGCCGACGACCAGCCCTGCAAGTATTGGCAACATCGGCAGGGTGCAAGGGGTGAATGCCAGCAGCAGGCCCAGGCCAAAGAACACCAGCAGGCTCCAGCCCAGCGCCCGTTGTTGCAGGCCGCTGGCCAGGGCCTGGTCCGGCGCTTCGGCGGCGGCAGGGGCAACGACTGTCCCCCCCAGGTCGACGACCTGGGTTTGCGGCGGATAACACAGGCCGGCATCGGCACAGCCCTGGAATCCTACTTTCACCTGGCCGGTGGCACCGGCCGGTATTTTCAGCTCAAGGCCCTGGCGGTACACCTGCTGCTCACCGAAAAATTCATCGCTGTGAGATTCCCCAGGGGGCATCGCTGGCTTGTGCTCTGGCGGCAAGCCGTCGAACTTCAGACGCTGCTGGTACAGATAGTAGCCATCGGCGATCTGCCAAAAAAGTTGGGTTTCACCGGACTCCAGGCGCTCGGAAGTGAAGATGAACGCCTTGCCTACTGGAAGGAAGTCCGGTTTGGTCGCGAATGGATCGTTGGCGGCCTGGGCCATGCCCGATATCAGGAGAACGAAAAGCAGTAAAATTCGACGCATGGGTAAGCCTTATCCCTGTGCAAGTGGGGGCAGGATGAGAGACGGCGATTAACCGATGATTAACCGCCACGGCCTTGTCGCAACGGCGCTTGCGGCATAATGTCGGCTTAATCGGCTACAGGCCTAATTGGTTTCTTTTCAGGTACTCACTATGCACGTACTGGTTTGCGAAGACGATGAGCTGATCGCCAGCGGCATAGTCGCCGGCCTCACCGCCCAGGGCCTGACCGTGGAGCACGTGGCTACCGCATCGGCTGCCCGGGCGATGCTCAAGGTTGCCGAGTTCGACGTCATGGTGCTCGACCTTGGCCTGCCCGATGAGGACGGCCTGAAGCTGTTGCAGCAGTTGCGTCACAGTGGCCTGGAGATTCCGGTGCTGATCCTCACCGCCCGGGATTCGGTCACGGACCGGGTCGATGGGCTGCAAGCGGGCGCCGACGATTACCTGCTCAAACCGTTCGACCTGCGTGAGCTGGCCGCGCGCCTGCACACCTTGTTGCGGCGAGTGGCGGGGCGCAGCGTCAACCTGATCGAGCATGGCGCGCTGACCTACGATCCGAGTAGCCGCGAAACCACCCTGGGCGGCCAGCCGGTCGACTTGTCACGGCGTGAGCAATCGCTGTTGCAGGCGCTGTTGCACAACCGTGGCCGGGTCCTGTCCACGGAACAGCTCAAAGACAGTGTCTATGGGTTCAACGATGAGCTGGAAAGCAACGCCCTGAACGTGCACATCCATCACCTGCGGCGCAAACTCGGTAACGGCATCGTCGAGACCGTACGCGGCCTGGGTTATCGGCTGGGGCCGGCAGGCAGTGGAGATCGTTCGAAGTGATGAGCCTGCGCCTGCGCCTGAGCCTGACCCTGGGCGCCGCGTTCGCGCTGATCTGGGCGCTGGCGGCCGCCTGGATGCTCAGCGACCTGCGCAACCAGATGATGTTTTCCCTCGACCAGCGCCTGGTGGCGTCGGCGCGCATGGTCGCCGGGCTGATGGAGCAACTGCCGGCGCTTCCGAGCAAGGGCGAGGGCACCCATTTCAGTGCCGAGCAACTGAACATCCCGGGCGGCATGGCCTGCCAGGTCAGTTCACTGCGCGGCGAGATCCTGGCTCGCAGTCACACCGATCCGCAACAGACCCTGGAAGCCGAGCAACTGGGTTTTCATGACCAGATGATCGATGGCGCGCCCTGGCGCAGTTTTACCCTGGTCCGGGGAGATCTGCGCATCACCACCGCCGACCGGCAGATCGAGCGCGAAGCCTTGAACATGTCGATCCTGCTGGCGGCATCGGTGCCGGTCGGCGTGGCGTTGCTCGGTTGCCTGTGCCTGCTGTGGTTGGGGATCGGCCAGGGCCTGGCGCCGCTCAATCGCATGCGTGATGCCCTGATGCGGCGTAGCGCCGACTCCCTGGAACCGTTGCAGATCCAGCCGCTGCCCAGCGAATTGCAGCCGTTGCTCGACACCCAGAATCAGTTGCTGCAACGGATCGGCAAGACCATCGAGCGCGAGCGGCGCCTGACTGGCGACGCGGCCCACGAATTGCGTAGCCCGCTCACGGCGATCAAGACCCACCTGCAGGTCGCGCGCATGACCGAGGGCGCCGCTCGGGACCAGTCCCTCGCCCGGGCGGAGGAGGGGGCTGACCGTCTGCACCGCACCCTCGAACAATTGCTGTTGCTGGCGCGGGTCGAAGGCAGTCTGTCGTTCGATGACGGTGTGCAATGCAATGCCGAGCAGGTGGCCAGGCTGGCGATCCAGGACGCCGGCAGTGGCGATCGCCAGCGCATCCGCTTCAAGGCGCCCGCAAGGCTTTCAGCGGCGCCGGTGCAAATGCCGGCGGTGCTGTCGATTGCCGCACTGCGTAACCTGCTGGACAACGCACTGCGCCATACCCCTGGTGATGGTCCGGTGGACTTGAGCGTGGAAACTGTCGAAAACCGCGTGCAGTTCGTGGTTCGCGATCATGGCCCTGGTATCGCCGAGGATGATTTGCAACATCTTACCCAGCGCTTCTGGCGCAATGGCCAAAGCACCGGCTGTGGCCTGGGGTTGGCGATTGTCCAGGCAATTGTCCAGCGCTGCGGTTGCACGCTGAAGTTCGACAGCAAGCCGGATGGCTTGCGGGTTGAACTGACGATGCCGTTGCAGCCGGTCTGAGAAGGCGTGGTTACACATCAAAAGTAACGTCTATCCGATAGGCATCCCGCCCCCTTAGCGCTATCGTCCTCGCCGGTTTTGACTCAATGGATTGAGGTACTGGCGCCATGGAAACATCCCTGCATGTCTGCAAGGCAACCCCCGCCGATGCCGGCATCATCTGCCGGATAGTCGAACGTTCGATCCGCGTTGGCTGCGCCATTGATCACCGCAACGATCCACACACCGTTGCCACCTGGACCCACAGCAAAACCGTCAGGCATGTCATGGCCTGGCTGACTGACCCGCGGTTTTACCTCAACATCGCCTTGCTACAGGACAAGCCAGTGGGGGCCGCCATGGCTGCGATCAGCGGCAAGTTGGCGTTTTGCTACGTGCAACCGGAATGGTTTCGGCGCGGCGCGGGCCAGGCGCTGGTGGCTGACCTGGAAAGCTGGTTGATCAGTCATGGCCTGTGCCACGTGCAACTCAACAGTACGCTCACTGGCGAGGGGTTCTACCGGCATCTGGGATACCAGCCCTGCGCCCCGACCTTCAAGGTTGCCGGTCTGCAGGCCATTCCCATGCGCAAAGGGCTGTTGTTGCCTGCTGCAAAAGCTGACCAAGGGTCTAAATCCTCAGCCGCCTGAAGCGTTTCCACAACAGGAAAACCTTTTTGAGGGGTCGAGAGATGTCAGTCGCTACCAGCCTTGTGCAAGATCAGTCGGCGCGGGTCGCTCCGGCGCCGGCCGAAACGCTTTATCAGTTCAACGAGTCGCCGTTGCTGGCGCGACAGACCCGGCAGGAGTCTAACGCCCGCAGCTATCCACGGCGCATCCCCCTGGCGCTCAAGCGGGCCAAGGGTATCTATGTCGAGGACGTTGAAGGCCGCCGTTTCATCGACTGCCTCGCCGGCGCAGGCACGCTGGCGTTGGGGCACAACCACGCAGTAGTGATTGAGGCGATCCGGCAGGTGCTGGCCGATGAATTGCCGTTGCACACCCTTGACCTGACGACTCCGGTCAAAGATCAATTCGTCCAGGACCTGTTCGCCCTGCTGCCACAGGGGTTGGCTGGCGAAGCGAAAATCCAGTTCTGCGGACCCACCGGCACCGACGCCGTGGAGGCGGCGTTGAAGCTGGTGCGCACCGCCACCGGTCGCAGCACCGTGTTGTCCTTTCAAGGCGGCTACCACGGCATGAGTCAGGGCGCGCTCAGCCTGATGGGCAGCCTGGCGCCGAAAAAACCCATGGCTGCCTTACTCGGCAGCGGAGTGCAATTCATGCCCTATCCCTACGACTACCGTTGCCCGTTCGGGCTCGGCGGCGCACAAGGGGTCAAGGTCAACCTGAGCTACCTGGAAAATCTGCTGAGTGACCCGGAAGCCGGCGTGCAGTTGCCTGCGGCGGTGATAGTCGAAGCGGTGCAGGGCGAGGGCGGGGTTATTCCGGCTGACCTCGACTGGTTGCGTGGCTTGCGCCGTATTACCGAAAAGGCCGGGGTGGCGCTGATAGTCGACGAAATCCAGAGCGGGTTTGGACGCACCGGCAGGATGTTCGCCTTTGAACACGCCGGGATCATTCCGGACGTGGTGGTGATGTCCAAGGCCATTGGCGGCAGCCTGCCGTTGGCGGTGGTGGTCTATCGGGACTGGCTCGATACCTGGCTTCCGGGAGCCCATGCCGGGACCTTCCGCGGTAACCAGATGGCGATGGCCGCCGGTTCCGCCGTGATGCGCTACCTGACCGAGCACAGGGTCTGCGAGCATGCGACCGCCATGGGAGAGCGCCTGGGCGAACACCTGCGCATCCTGCAGCGGGATTTTCCGCAGTTGGGTGACATACGCGGTCGAGGTCTGATGCTCGGCGTAGAGCTGGTCGACCCTTCCGGTGTGCCGGATGCCCAAGGTCACCCGCCGATCTTTGCCCGCCTGGCTCCGCTGGTGCAGCGTGAGTGCCTCAAGCGAGGTTTGATCCTCGAGCTGGGCGGGCGGCATGGCGGCGTGGTGCGTTTCCTGCCACCGCTGGTGATTACCTGCGGCGAAATCGATCAGGTGGCCGAAATCTTTGGTCGGGCCATGGCCGCTGCCACCGCCAGTCTCTAAATTTTTCCGCGTCCCGAACGTACCTTCTACAGACCGGATGCACGTGCGTGCAGCCCACCCTACATCGATGGAGAAACACTAATGACGTCAGTATTCGACCGCGAGGACATCCTATTTCAAGTCGTGGTCAACCACGAAGAGCAGTATTCGATCTGGCCCGACTACAAGGCCGTGCCGCAAGGCTGGCGCACCGTGGGCAAGAGCGGCCTGAAAAAGGAGTGTCTGGCCTACATCGAGGAAACCTGGACGGATATGCGCCCACTGAGCCTGCGCAAGAAGATGGAAGAGCAGGCGGCTTCGGTGCACTGAGCCTGCCTGTCAAAAAAAGCCCGCTGGACTGGTGACAGTCAGCGGGCTTTTTGGTGCCTGGGCTGCAGAAAAGATCGCAGCCTCGTTGCACTCGACAGCGCCTACAGGGGGGAGGGTGCGGCTGGGTCACTCAACCCCTTGATCACCGAATCCACATTCCCTTCCAGCTCAGCCACCGGATCCACCCCATCGATATTGAGTACCACCAGGCGACTCCCCGCCTCGGTAATCACCGCTTTGAGTGCATCCGACGGCTGGCGGTGATGTAACACCACGGCCACATCATTATCCTTGAGCGTCGCCCCCAGTTGCTTGAGTGCCTCCGGGGTCCATTCGGCATCCGGGCGGGCGTCGAGGCCGATCAGTTCCAGGTTGAGACCACCAATCAGGTAACCGAAATGATCGCTGAGGCTCATTACGCTGAGGTTGTCGGCGCGGGCCAGGCGCGCTTCGCTGTCGGCACTGAACTTCAGCAGGCGCTGTTTGAGCGTCGCCAGGTTGCCCTCGATGACCGGCTTGGCTGCGGGTGCCAGGCGCACCAGATCTGCCGCCATCACATCCGCCATGCGTCCCATGTTGTTGCTGGACAACCATGGCTGGCTGTTGAGGCCGTCGACCTTGTTGTCCGGCTGTACGGCGATGCCGGGCAGGGCGCCGTCCACCGGGCGGGCAGCATCGACTTCGACGACCCGGATGTTGCTGCGTCGGGACATGGGATAGAGCGGGTCGTCGGCCCACAACGAACGCAGGCCGATCACGGCATCGGCATCGGTCGCCAGCTTGGCCAGGACCGGTGCACCTCGGCCGGTGAAGTAGGCGGTCTGCCGGCTGCCGGGCAGGTTCGCCGGCGCGGCACGTTCGAGCTGGACGTTGGTGCCCTTGAGCAGGACTTCGCCCAAGCCATAGGTGATCGGCAGCGAGGCCAGGACGCGTAGGGGTTTTGTGCTGTCGGCCGCGAAGGCCGTGTGGGCCAAGGTGCACAAGGCGACCGCCAGGGTTAGTTGACGCAACTTAAAAGACATTATCCGATATTCCCTTTCAGGCCAGGAACGACGCCACGGGCAACGGCCGCCAGGGCGAAGGCGATGCCGGCCACCAGAATGATCGCGGCACCGGATGGAATTGGCAGATCAAAAACGATCGGGGCGAGAATGCCGCACAGGGTACTGATCGTGGCGATCAGCACCGAGCACCAGAAAAAGCCCTTGAGCGACTGGCTGAGCAATCGTGCAGCCGCCGCCGGAATGACCAGCAGGGCCCCGACCAGAATGGCGCCGATCACTTTCACTGCGGCGACGGTGATCAGGGTTACCAGAATCACGAACAGGTAATCGAGGGTCTTCACCGCCACCCCGCGCACCGCCGCCAGCTGCGGATTGAAGCTGGCGAGCATGATGCGGTTGTACAGCGGCAAGGCCAGTGCCATGACCAGTGAACCCACGATGGCCAACACCAGCAGGTCATTCCCGTTGACCGTCAGGACCGAACCGAACAGCACGTTTTCAAGGATGTGCACGTTGATCTTCCCGGCGAGAATCAATAGCAGGCTGGCACCCAGGGCTAACGAAACGGAGAGGAACACGCCGATCAGCGTATCCGGTGACAGCCCGGTGCGGTTGCGCAAATAGTTGAGCAGGATGCCGAACAGCAGGCAGTAGCCGAACAGGCTGCCATAAGGCCCGGTGTAAGGTTCCCCCAGCAGAATGCCGACGGCCACGCCGGTCAGTGCCGCGTGGCCGACTGCTTCGGAGAAAAACGCAAAGCGCTTGACCACCACCAGGGTGCCCAGGCCACCCAGCACCGGTCCGATCAGCAGGCCGGCCAACAACGCATTGACCACGAAACCGTACGCCAGCGCTTCAGGCAGGTAACCCGAAGACGCCCAGCCCTGAATCATCAGGCGAAAGGCTTCATAACTCATCAGGCGGCGCTCCGTGGATGGGTGGAAAACAGCGTCAGCAGGCGTTCCGGTGTCAGTGCCTGCTTGGGCGTTGCATCGAACAGCACCCGGCGGTTGAGCCCGGTGACCCGGTCCGCCAGACGACCTACGGCTTCCAGGTCATGTTCGATCCACAGCACCGTGATGCCGCTTTGGCGCCAGTCCCCGAGAAGTCGCTCGAAAACCTGGATGCCGGCTTCATCGAGAGCCGACATGGGTTCATCGAGTACCAGCAACTGCGGCGCCGGTATCAGCCCCTGGGCCAGTAATACTCGCTGACGTTCGCCACCGGACAAAGCGCCCATGCGTCGTTTGCGTTTGTCCTGCATGCCGACCCGTTCCAGGGCATCACCGATGGCTGCCGCGTAATGCTTGCTCACCCCCAGAAATGCCGGTCGACGCTGGCACATCGCGGCCATGAAGTCGTCGACGGTCATCGGCAGTCCGCGATCAAACTCCAGCGCTTGCGGCACGTAGCCGATCGTCCCCGGGGTGCCTGGCCATTGCAGGCTCAGGCGGCCCTGGTGGGGCATTTGCCCGAGCAGGGTCTTGATCAGCGAGCTCTTGCCGCCACCGTTGGGTCCGACCAGTGCATGGATGCTGCCGGGCTGTACCTGGAAGGTCACCTGGTCAAGGATCGTGGTGCGGCCGAGGGTCAGGCCGACGTCGGCGAAATCCAGGGTCGGGCCGGTGCTTTGGACAATCAGGGTCTCCTGGACAGTCATGCGCCCGACTCCTGAATAGCCCGGACCACGGTGTTGAGGTTGCCGGTCATTTCCTTCTCATACTTGTCAGCCGTGTATTCGCCATAGGAAATGTGCGACAGCGGGTACAGTTTCACCCCGGATTCACGCTGGATGGTGTCGACATAGCTCGAAGGGAAGTCCATCTCGGAGAAAATCACTTTCACGTCCAGCTCTCGCAACTGGTCGATGGTCTTTTTCAACTGGCTCGGGCTGGGCTCGATACCGTGGGCAGGCTCGACCACGGCCGTCACTTCCAGGCCGAACTCGCGCAGCAGGTAGTCGTAGGCGGCATGCACGGTGGCTACGCGCAGCTCTGCATTGGGCGCTTCGGTGAGTTTCGCCAGGGCGTCGGCGCGCATCTGCCGCAGCCGTTTGCCGTAGGCTCGGGCGTTCCGGGTGTAGGTCTTGGCGTTCGCCGGATCAAGTTTTCCCAGCTCCCGGGCAATGTTGTTGACCTGGGCAATCGAGGCGCTGACCGACAGGAAGGTATGCGGGTTGACGACCTTGCCGGCCCCACGGGCAGCCACGCCGGTAGCGGCCAGCAGCGGCACGTTTTGGTTGGCTTCGATCACCGCCACGTTCGGCGTTTCGCTGGCGGCGATCATGCGGTCGGCGAAATCGTCATGCCCAACCCCGTTGAGCACAACCACGTCCAGTCCGCTGATGCGCCTGATGTCTTCGGCGCGTGGCTCGTAGGCATGCGGGTTGAAACCGGCGGGAATCAAAGGCACCACTTCGGCCTTGTCGCCGACGATATTTGCCACGTAGCTGTAGTACGGATGCAGGGTGATACCGATGCGCAGGCGCTTGGCCTCCTCAGCACTGGCCAGGGGGACCAGCAGGCAGGCAAGCAGGCCAGCCAGCAGGGCGGGCATGAAACGTTGAGATGAAATAGGCATGGGAAAGCGGTTTCTCTCGGGTAAAGGCGAGGGGTCAGTGCCGCTGCTGGCGAGTGACGCCGGCATCGAATTGCGCGACGATCTGCTGCCAGCCGGCGCTTTCGAGCGCGGAGTCGGCAAGATCGGCTGGCGCCTTGAGGGCTTTGCCGCGATGCAGCCAGATGTCCGGCTCATCGTCACCCGCGGTGAGGCGCATCAGGAAAGAGCCGGCCACGTCGGGAGACTGGCTCTGGCCGAAATAAGCCTGGTCCTGCAGCAACTCCCAGGCATGGCTGCCACGACTGACCGAGCTGGCGTCCTGGGCAAATGGCGCGAAGCCTTCGTCAGCCAGCAGCGCCGGCGTTGGCAATGCCTGCTGCTCCTGGCGCAACAAGTGGATCTCGTCGAGCGTGACCCGCAGGTCGGCGTAGATGCCCTGTTCGGAAGCGCTCAGGTCGCGGCGCGCATCCAGTTGATGACTGGCTACGGTGCTGACCTCCTGGGCCTCATGGCGCCAGGCCACGACCGAGGCGGCCACGGCCAGGATCATCAGGCACAAGAGCAATACGTACAGCGTTTCGTGGCCGGCTCCGGCCGGGCGGACTATCTGGTTTGTGGGAGTGCTCATGGGGTCTGGATGTCCGCCTGGTCTATTTCCACCACATGGCCCGGGCCCGCATCGAACAGCACATAGAACTCGGCGGCGGGTTTCTTGAAAGTCATCTTCGAGTCGGCGCCGAGCTTGCCGGGCACCAGAATGGTTTCGTCGTAGCCGATCACATCCAGGGTCACACCCGGGGCACCGCTGCCATCGGAAAAGCCTCCGGTACATTCGATCTGTTCGGCGTCGACGGCCTTGCATTCGCACATCGGGTTATGGGCCAGGGCGCTGGTGCTGAATCCGGCGCAGAGCACCAGCACCAGGTTAAGCAGATGACGCAAAGTCATGGTTTGCCTCCTTGTTTGTTCAGCCACTCGATGGTGGCGGGGGATGCCTGGCTCAGGGGCATGGAAGCTTGGTGCATGGCACCGTCCCAGCCCTCCATGGTGATCCACAGTTCGGCATCGGCCTTGGTCTTTTCCGGGATTGGCAACATGGCGCCCATGCGGTAAGGCGTGCCAAAGAAAATCACCCCGGCGGCGCGCAGGCTGCGGGGCTTGCCGATGCGCAGGTAGGTGGCCTTGACCTGGTCGCGGCAGCTGTCGCATAGCGCGGCGTTGAAGCTCTTCATGTAGCCGGCGGGCCCATCCAGTCGCGGCGCTTCGTTGCGCAGTTCAGCCAGGCGCAGGCTCCAGGGGCCGACCTGCACTTCTCCGGCTTCGCGTTCACCCAAACCGGTATCACCCCGGAACAGCGCGGCATCGGCGAAGTACTTGGGCATGAAACCCAGCGGTACCAGCAACAGCAGGACATTGATGTGGAAGCGCCACTTGTGCCAGAAACGGCTCAGTTTCGAAGAAGGTTTATCCGCAACGAGCAGGCTCATTGGCTCACCTCCGTGGTTTCGTGGCGAGGGGCAGTTGGCACTCGGGCACGTTTGTTTTCCCGCTTCAGGGCGTTGGCCGTGGCCAGGACGGTGCGTTTGGTCCAGATCAGCAGGCCACTGAGGACCATCATGCTCAGCAGCAAGCCGAAGAAGAACCAGATCAGCTTGATCCACAGGCCGCCAAAGTCGCCGGTGTGCAGGGGACGCATGGATTCGGTTACCAGCTCCAGCCCGGAGCGATCCGAGAGCAGGCGAGTGGAGGCGATTTCACCGGTGTAGGGATTGATATCGGCGGTCTGGAACATCAGCGGGTACCAGCTGCGTCCGCCTACCGTCAGGTAGCTGTAGGCATTGGCGGGCATGCTGACAAAGCTGTCCTCCAGCCCGGGAATACGCTCCTTGGCCTCGGTAATCGCATTCTGCAGGCTGATCATCGGCGCAGGCGAACCATCGGTACTCACCGGCACGCTCTCTCGAGGCACTACCAGGGCCACCGGGGCAGTGGAAATCGTCACCTGGTTATCGAACATGAATGCCTCGATCAGGAACCAGGTGCTGGTCACGGAAATTACCGCGATAAACCAGATCGACCAGATGCCGCTGAGACGGTGAAAGTCGCCCCAGAAGATTCGTGCACCGTGACGAATGCGCAGGGTCGGCTTGAGGAAGCCTTTCCAGAATTTCTTGTACACCACCAGCCCGGTGACCAGGGACGCCAGCATCGGCAGACTCAGGAACGACACCAGGTACCAGCCCCAGCTGTAACCGTTGGTGAACGGCACCAGCCACCAGCCATGCAGTGCGCGGGTGAAGGCCTGGAAATTGAATTGCGGTGCCGTGCCCTGTATCACCCCGGTATAAGGGTTGACGTAGACCGTCACCGAACGCCCGTCCGGGTAGCTGACCTCGACGTCGAGGGCAAAGTGCGACTCATCGGGACGGCTGATGCTTTCGACCAGGGTGTTCGGCTCGGCCTTTTTGATCGCGGCGACGATCTGGTCGTAGTTGAGCATCGGGGCATCATCGGAAGGCTGGCTGGCGCGCATTTGCGGATTGGCCAGCCAGACGATCTCCTGGCTGACCACGGCAAGTGTGCCGGTCACGCAGACGATCAGTACAAAAAACCAGATCGGCAGCGCCAGCCAGCTGTGCACCAGAAACCAGATTTTGGAACGGGATTTCTTCGACATGATGTAAGTCTTATAGCGATGAGAGGACCTTGGCTGCAGGCTTCCCAGCGTTGGGTCGATGAAAAGTCGCTCGTGGCTTTTGCCTACGCGAGCAGACTGCATCTATATAAGACGAATGAGAATCAAGAATCCCGAATCCGCATATGCAAGAAAATGTTTCGAGCGTCGTTAATCCGCCTGCAGCGTCGAGGTAACGGTGGAGGCGGAGCGGGAAGTCAGCCCTGCTGGAACATTTCCTGCGCGCGCTGCTCGATTTGCTCCTGGGTCAGATCTTCCTTGCGCGTGGCCAGAAACCACATGTGTCCGTAGGGGTCTTTGAGCGTGCCGGACCGATCACCATAGAACTGATCCTTGACCTCGGACACGACAATGCCACCAGCAGCAATCGCCTGTTTATACGAGGCATCCACATCATTGACGTACAGATGCAATCCCACGCAAGGGGACTCATCAGGATTGCTCAATGGCCCTTGATCACAGGGGGTGCCCAACATGATCGGGCAATCGCCTATGCGCAATTCGGCGTGACCGATTCCACCATCGGGCATCGCCAGGCGCATCACTTCGACGGCACCGAAGGCTTTTTTGTAGAACTCGATGGCTTCGGCAGCTTTTTGAATACCCAGATACGGCGTAATGCTGTGATAGCACTCTGGAATGGGTTTGACGCTCATGGCGGTCCTCCCAGGTTTTATGCAATGAGAATGCCCCACAAATATAGTAGGAGCTGCCGAAGGCTGCGATCTTTTGACCTGCTTTACCCTTCGCCAGCACTCAGTCCTCCTCCAGCAAATGCGCCCCAGGCCCACGGTCCCCCAAAACATCACCAAAATTGCGCAACGGACAGGCCTCCATCGACAGGCATCCGCAACCAATACATCCATTCAACCGGTCGCGCAGCAACGTCAGCTGGTTGATCCGCTCATCCAGATCCCGGCTCCACTGCGCCGACAACACCCTCCAGTCGGCGGCGGTCGGTGCGCGGTTATCGGGCAGCGATTGCAGCGCCTTACCAATCTCTGCCAACGGAATGCCCAGGCGTTGTGCCACCTTGATCAACGCCACCCGGCGCAACACTTCCCGCGGATAGCGGCGCTGGTTGCCCTGGTTGCGATTGCTCTTGATCAGGCCCTTGGTTTCATAGAAATGCAGCGCGGTGACTGCCACGCCGCTGCGGGCGGCAACCTGGCCGACCGTGAGCTCCCGCTGCAGGGGTTCCGGGGTCATCATTTGAAAAATCCCTCTTGACCTTGACTTAACTAGAGGTTTTACCCTGCAAGCCTTCGGATCGCAATGTCCGGCATACACAGACGGGGACTTTTTCATGCAGGCGCCAGAGAAAAATCGCAGCTTTACCCAACTGATCGAGTTCGAGATCGAACCTCATCAGCAACCGGCACTGGTGTCGGCGCTATCGATGCAAACCGAACGCCTGGCTCAGGACCACGCGGGTTTCCTCAGTGCCAGTATCCAGGCCAGCGACGATGGCCGGCGGGTGCTCAACTATCTGCAATGGCAGACGCGCGAAGCAGGGGAAGCGGCGTTCCAGCAGTTTGAAAGTGGCGAGCAGGATTTCTGGCAATTGATTCGTGCCCATCAGGCGAAGACCGTAACCTTCGGCTCGTTCCAGGTGTTGCACAGCCTGGAACGTAGCCATGACAACGCGCTGCACTGCCATCTGGTGGGCTAGATAGACAGCTGCATCAAGCGCTCACCCTGGAGGTTTTCCGCAGGCCGGCGTTTGTTCACCGCCAGTTCACCGATCTTGATCAGTCGGGTGCGCGTCACATTGCGGCTCAGCCCCAGCAGTGCGGCGGTGTGCACCTGGTTGTAATGACTGAAGCGATAGGCTGCGCGCAGCAATGCATCCTCGACCTTTTCATGCAGCGCTCCGGCCTGTTCCTCGAAGAGTTTTTCAAATGCCCGCTCGAGCAGGGCTTCCGGGGAGTCGTGGAAGCTGCCGCCCTGGTCGTCCTGACGTTCGATGCGCATGTTCGACAGGCGCAGGTCATCGCGTTCGATGACGCCGTTGCGGCAGATCAGCAAGGTGTGGTGAATGACGTTTTCCAGTTCACGAATATTGCCTGGCCAACTGTAGCTGCGCAGTTTCAGTTCAGCCTCTTTGCTGATCGTGATAGTGCCGTAGCCCAGGCGCTGGCTGTAGGCATCAACGAAGTGCCGGGTCAGCGGCAGGATGTCGCCGGGTCGATCGCGCAGCGGGCTCAGTTCCAGGCTGACCACGTCGAGGCGGTAATACAGGTCCTCGCGAAAGTGCCCCGCGTTGATGGCTTTCTCCAACTGCACGTTGGTGGCGGCGAGCACCCGTACATCGATCGGAATGCTCTTGCGCGAGCCCAGGCGCACGACTTCGCGCTCCTGCAACACTCGCAGTAACTTGACCTGGATCGCCATCGGCAGGTCGCCGATTTCATCGAGGAACAAGGTGCCGCCATTCGCCTCTTCGAACCAGCCGGCCTTGGCACTGAGAGCGCCGGTAAAAGCACCTTTCTCATGCCCGAACAGCTCCGCCTCGACCAGGGATTCGGAGAAGGCGCCGCAGTTCACGGCGACGAAAGGGCGATTGCGCCGCGCGCTGAGGTTATGAATGTGTCGCGCTACCAGCTCCTTGCCGGTGCCGGTTTCGCCGATGATCAGCACGCTGGCCTCACTCGGCGCCACCTGCTGCAAATGCGCAAGCAGGGCTTGGGATTTCGGGTCTTCGAACACCTGGGCGGTGGCTCGGATTGACGTGGCCAACGCGGGCGAGGGCGGTAAGGTCAGCAGTTGCATGGGGTTCGCTCCATGAATGGCAGGCTAGGAATAGAAAGTCGGAATCGGCAGGCACTGGTTCAGCGCCCAGTCACCCAGCTCATGGAGTTTGTAATCCACCGGATCGTGCAGGGTTTGCGTGCGCAGGTTGCGCCAGTGACGGTCCAGCCTGAGCGAGGCGTGGGTTGAGCGCGCGCCGGTCACCTCGAAGAGGTGCGTGCACAGGTCCAGGCCGCTGCGGGTAGCGGCAACCTTCGCGGTAGCGATGGCAATCGCCAAGTGCCCGCGTTCTTCGGCGCTGAGTTTCGGGCCCTTTGCCCAGGCCTTGTCGAGCAGGTCGGCGGCGCGCTCCACGAGCAATCGAACGCCTTCGAGCGCCACCCAGAATTCGCCGTAATGACCCAGCACATAAGGGTCCTGGCTGACCTCCCGGGTGTTGGATTTATGCCAGGGCCGGGCTTCGGTAAGGGTGTATGCCCGTGCCTCATCGAAGGCGCCTTCGGCGATACCGAGAAACATGTGGGTAAAGGTCAGTTGGGCGATCAGTGGGCGCAGGCACGCGAATGGCGTGCTCAACGGGCCTGGGTCGAGCAGCAGTTCCGATTCCTCCACCCGCACCCGTTCGAAGGTGGCACTGCCGCTGTCGGTCTGGCGCTGGCCCATGTTGTTCCAGTCGTTGTGCAGGGTGATGCCGCTGCGACTGCTGGGGATCGCCGCGATCAACAGCTTGCCACCGGCCGTTTCATCCACCGCCGAGGCAATCAGCATTTGCGAATCGCTGGCGCCGGAACAGAAGCTTTTCTTGCCGGAGAACTCGCGCCAGCCATCCAGCTTGCGTACTACGGTGCGGGTGTCCAGGGGGTTCAAGGCATTGCCCCAAAACCAGTTCTTGCGCGCGGTCTGCTCAAACCAGGGTTGCCATTGTTCGGGCCTGGCAAACAGGCGCACAGTGGCGAGCATCAGGTGATGGAAGCCGAAGACATGGGCGATCGAGCTGTCGACCTTGGCGAACTCGCGCACGATGGCCAGGATTTCACTCCAGCGCGCGCCCAGGCCCCCGTATTCGGTGGGGATGCTCAAGGCGAGCAGGCCGCTTTCACGCAAAGCATCACGTTCGGCTTTGGGCGTACCGCCGCGTTCATCGCGCTCGACAGCGGTGAGGGCAAACTGCGCGGCCAGTTGCCGGGCGGTCTGCAGCGGGGATATCAAGGCGCTTTGTGGCTTGGCAGTCACGGGGGTTCCTCAGGAAATTCGACGCAGATCCCCGGTGGGAGCGAGCCTGCTCGCGATGAGGTCGGAACATCCAACATGATTGTCGGCTGAACGGACGACCTTGCCAGCAGACCCACTCCCACTGGGAGCACCCTTTAAGCGGTGGCTTTGCCGGGTAGCACATCGTTGGCAATCATTTCGCCAAACGGTCCGGTAAGGTTGGTCACGCCACGCCCGGCCAGGCTGGCGTAGGGCTCAGGCAGCAGCGGGAACACCAGTTCGGCAAAGCGGTAGGCTTCTTCGAGGTGCGGGTAGCCGGAGAAAATGAAGCTCTCGATGCCCAGGTCCGCGTACTCCTTGATCCGCGCGGCAACCTGCTGCGGATCCCCCACCAGTGCAGTACCGGCACCGCCACGTACCAGGCCGACACCGGCCCACAAGTTGGGTGAAATCTCCAGGTTGTCGCGACGCCCGTCATGCAATGCGGCCATGCGTCGCTGGCCTTCCGAATCAAAGCGCGAGAAGGATTTCTGGGCCGCCTGGATGGTTTCGTCGCTGATGTGTTCGATCAATTTGTCGGCGGCTTTCCAGGCCTCCTCAGCCGTCTCGCGCACGATGACATGCAAGCGAATTCCGAACTTGACCGTGCGCCCTTGGCACGCAGCGCGCTCACGCACATCGGCGAGTTTTTGCGCCACGGCGGCGGGCGGTTCGCCCCAGGTCAGGTAGACGTCGACCTGTTCGGCCGCGAGATCGTGGGCAGCCTGCGAAGACCCACCGAAGTAAAGCGGTGGGTAGGGTTTCTGCACCGGTGGATACAGCGCCTTGGCGTTCTGCACCCGCAAGTGTTTGCCTTCGAAATCAACCGATTCACCTTGCAGAACTCGGCGCCAGATTTTCAGGAACTCGTCGGTCACCTCGTAGCGTTCGCTGTGATCAAGGAAACTGCCGTCGCCGCGGTTTTCATCCGGGTCGCCACCGGTGACCACGTTGATCAGCAGGCGCCCTCCGGACAGGCGATCCAGGGTGGCAGCCATGCGTGCCGATACGGTCGGCGAGATGATGCCCGGCCGGATGGCGACCAGGTAACGCAGACGTTCGGTCAGCGGCACCAGTGCCGAGGCAATCACCCACGAATCTTCGCAGGAGCGCCCGGTGGGAATCAGCACGCCGTGGTAGCCAAGGCTGTCAGCGGCCTGGGCCACTTGCTTCAGATAGTTGAGGGTCACCGGGCGAGCGCCCTGGGTGGTGCCCAGGTAGTGGCCGTCGCCGTGGGTGGGCAGGAACCAGAAAACATCCATGAAGAGATCCTTAAGCGATTTTCAGCAGATTTTTGGGGTGCGCGCCGAACAGCGGTGCGGCGCGTTCTGCAGCAAGACGAATGCGGGCCTTCAAGGGCTCACTGGTTATTTGGTAGTTTGAGAAATCGGCTTCGGTGGCGTAGACGCCAATCGGCAACGTCAGGGCCTGGAAGAAACTGAACAGCGGGCGCAGTTGATGATCGAGTACCAGGGCGTGCCGTTCGCTGCCGCCGGTGGCAGCCAGCAGCACCGGCGTATCGATCAGCGCATTGAGGTCGATCAGGTCGAACAGGTGCTTGAGCAGGCCGGGATAGGAGCCGCGAAACACCGGTGCGGCAACGATCAACAGCTCGGCGTTCTCGATCGCCTGCAACTCGGCTTCGACCTGCGGCCCCAGTTCCTGACGGGACAGCGCCGCACCCAAGGGCCGGGCAATGTCGCCCAGCTCGATCACTTTGCTTTCGATCACCAAGTGTTCGGACAGCTCGGCCAACAGCGATTGAGTCAGTACCAGGGTACGGGATGGACGCCAGGTACCACCGGAGACGGCAACGACTTTCAATGGGCGCGACATGATCAGTTCCTTTTAAACAGTTGCTCGGGGAGCAGTGAGTAGTCACTGAGTTGAGCAAGAGCTATACCAACCCCTGGAGGCCTTGTTTCATGAGGGCTGCGGCCCGCCTGGCGCTTGCCACTGTCGCTTGCGGGTGCTGATTGTTGATTCGCTGTTGCCCGGCCAACAGTTGCAGGAGCAACAGTGATGCCGACGCGATGGAGTTGTTATAAAGGTTTGCTCTTATTCCTAAAAAGAACATTAAAAGATATTTATAGATCCATATAGAATAATAGAGGTTTGCCTCCTAGGTGCTTGCGGTAGGGAGGCTGAAAGCTTGATACCCACTATCGAGAGCGTTGATTTCTGCCCGGCGAGGGGCGCGAGTAGCCTGTGTTCATTGCCCCGAACCCAGATGCCAGGACGCCACGCCATGAAATCTCCCATCGCCGTTTTGCTACTGCTCGCTGTCTCCGTACTCGCTGGATGTGCAAGCCACGTTTCCCCGGAGTTACGCCCTTACACTCCGCAAGAAAGCCGCCAATTGGCCCTGGAAGATCTGAATCGTCGCAGCCTGTCATTTGACGAGTACCACGCGAAAAAAGCCGAATTGCTCGGCAAGCCGCAGAAAGCCTTCAGCTTCGACAAACAGGGCGAAATGAACGCCGAACGTACTGTCCAACTGCACGGTCGCCCAAGCTGAACGACTGTACCGCTCGAAGTTTTACCTAACTGTCCATGGGCTTCAGGCAACCCTTGCGATAGGGTCGATACCTGACCGACCCTGACGGACTGCAACCGATGACGCTCTCTCTCGATCTGCTGATGGGCTTTGCGCTGTTTGCGCTGGTCACCTCGATTACTCCTGGCCCGAACAACACCATGTTGCTGGCATCTGGCGTGAACTTCGGCTTTAACCGCACCATCCCGCATATGCTGGGCATCACCTGCGGCTTCTTCGTATTGGTGGTGGCGGTGGGTTTCGGCCTGGGCGCGGTGTTTCAAACCTATCCGTTGCTTTACACCGTGTTGCGTTATGCAGGCGCCGCCTATCTGTTGTATCTGGCGTGGAAGATCGCCCATTCCGGACCGGTGTCAGACAGCGAGGACGGCAAGGGCAAGCCGATCAGCTACCTGGGTGCGGCGGCGTTTCAGTGGGTGAACCCCAAGGCCTGGATCATGGCCATTGGCGCCATCAGTACCTACACACCGATGCAGGGCTACTTCACCAATGTGATCGTGATTGCCGCCGTCTTTGCCGTGATCAATCTGCCCAGCGTCGGCGTCTGGGCGGCCTGCGGCACGCTGCTGCGCAATGTGTTGAAGGATCACCGCTGGTTGCGCGTGTTCAACTGGGGCATGGCCGCACTGCTGGTGATATCGCTTTATCCGCTGCTGCGGGAGAGCATCGGCTGATGCATTGCTTCAACCGGTTGGCCGATGCCTGTTAAGCTCGACTTCAGGAGCGTTCCTACGCACTTTTAAATGAAGTTGTTCTTCTTTAACGGCCTCTGATCGGGTATTTCTAACGTTCTGGGATGTCGGCGCAGCTCACGAGGCTGCGCTTTGCCGTTCCAGCAACGAGATTCCTGATCCCGGAACCTGCTCTGCGAGTCTTATATGAATAAACGCCCGTTGTATTTCGACTACGCCGCCACCACTCCGGTGGATGAGCGGGTCATTAAGGTCATGGTCGAGTGCCTGGGTTTCACCGGAAACTTCGGTAACCCCGCGTCCAGCTCCCATGCGTTCGGGCAACAAGCCCGGCAAGCCGTAGAACATGCCCGCCGGCAGGTCGCCAATCTGGTGGGTGCCGAGGCCGATCAGATCGTCTGGACTTCCGGCGCCACCGAATCGAATAACCTCGCGCTCAAGGGCGTGGCCCAGGCGCGAGGCGTCGCTGGCGGCCATTTCATTACCAGTCAGATCGAGCACAAGGCGATACTCGACACGGCCAGGCAATTGCAGGATGCCGGGGTCGCGGTCACTTACCTGGTGCCTGATGCCGATGGCCTGATTACCGCGCAGGCGGTCAGCGAAGCCATGCGTGAGGACACCTTCCTGGTCTCGCTGATGCTGGTCAATAACGAACTGGGTACGGTCAACGATATCGCTGCCATCGGCGACATCGTGCGTGCGCGTCATGCTTTGTTCCACGTCGACGCGGCGCAGGGCGCCGGCAAGGTCGTCATCGACCTGGCGCAATTGCCGGTGGACTTGATGTCGTTTTCCGCCCACAAAATCTACGGCCCTAAAGGTATCGGTGCGTTGTACGTGGGTCCTCGTGCGCAACAACGCCTGCACGCGCAGATTCACGGTGGCGGGCACGAGGGCGGCTTGCGCTCGGGTACGTTGGCTACCCATCAGATTGCGGCCATGGGTGTGGCATTCGAGTTGGCGGCGCAGCTGTTCGAGGATGAAAAAGTCATCGTTGCCGGTCTGCGCGAACGCCTGCTCGAACAACTTTCAAGCATTCCCGGCGTTCGTCTCAACGGTAGCCCGTCGCAACGCATTCCCCACACCCTGAGCCTGACGTTTGCCGAGGGTGAATTCAATTCCGCGGCGTTGAGCCATTCGATCGCGTTTTCCGCGACGTCGGCCTGCAATTCCGCGAGTAACGCCCCCTCTCACGTGCTGCTCGCCCTGGGGCATGACACCCACTCGGCAAGTCGCACCATCCGCTTGAGTCTTGGACGGTTCACCACCGCGCAGGACATTGACCAGGCGGCAGACCTGATAAAAGCGGCCTGCACCAATGCTCCGGCATTCTGGCAATAGGTCTTAAAGCGCCCATGCACCTCAGCGCTTCAACAATAATGAATACGTGATTAGCAGGAGACATGATGAGTACGCAGCCTTCGATCAATGGGTCAGTGCCCCAGCGCCTGGCGCAAACCCGCGAGCTGATGAGCCGGGAGGGCATTCATGCGCTGCTGGTGCCGTCAGCAGACCCGCATTTGTCGGAATACCTGCCGGGTTACTGGCAAGGGCGTCAGTGGCTGTCGGGCTTTCATGGTTCCGTCGGCACGCTGATCGTCACACCGGACTTCGCTGGAG
Organism: Pseudomonas sp. 65/3-MNA-CIBAN-0223; assembly: GCF_040310425.1. Taxonomy (NCBI): domain Bacteria; kingdom Pseudomonadati; phylum Pseudomonadota; class Gammaproteobacteria; order Pseudomonadales; family Pseudomonadaceae; genus Pseudomonas; species Pseudomonas sp. 65/3-MNA-CIBAN-0223. Next base: position 5,212 of record NZ_JBEOPV010000027.1, on the reverse strand, counting down.
TCTGGGCCGACAGCCGTTATTGGGAGCAGGCGACCAAGGAGCTTGAGGGCAGTGGCATTGAACTGGTCAAGCTGCAACCGGGCCAGCCTGGGCCGCTGGACTGGCTTGCTGAGCAAACCCCCGAAGGTGGTGTGGTGGCAGTTGACGGTGCGGTGATGGCAGTGGCCTCGGCGCGCACCCTGGGTGGCAAGCTCGAGGAGCGCGGTGCTCGCTTGCGCACGGACATCGACTTGTTAAGCGAAGTCTGGAGCGATCGCCCGACCTTGCCCAACGAGCCGATCTATCAGCACCTGCCACCCCAGGCGACCGTCAGCCGCACCGAAAAACTCGGCAAGCTGCGCGAGGTAATGAAGGCGCGTGGAGCTGACTGGCATTTCATCGCCACTCTCGATGACATTGCCTGGTTGTTCAACCTGCGTGGCGGCGACGTGTCTTTCAATCCGGTGTTTGTTTCCTTCGCCTTGATCGGGCAGGACCAGGCTACCTTGTTCGTGGCCATGAGCAAGGTCAGCGCCGAGTTGCGCGCCACCCTTGAACAGGACGGCGTGACGCTGCGTGATTACAGCGAAGTGGCTGACGCTTTGCGCGCGTTACCGGCCGGCGCGAGCCTGCAAATCGATCCGGCACGGGTCACCGCCGGGCTGCTGGGCAATTTGGATAGCGGCGTGAAACTGGTCGAGGGTCTGAACCCGACCACCCTGGCCAAATCGCAGAAAAGCCTGGCGGACGCCGAGCATATCCGCCTGGCCATGGAGCAGGACGGTGCGGCGCTGTGCGAGTTCTTCGCCTGGCTGGAGTCGGCATGGGGTCGTGAGCGCATCACCGAACTGACCATCGACGAACACCTGACGGCAGCACGCATGCGTCGTCCGGGTTATGTGTCGCTGAGTTTCAACACCATCGCCGCCTTCAACGCCAACGGCGCGATGCCGCACTACCACGCCACCGAAGAAGCGCACGCGGTGATAGAGGGCGATGGCCTGTTGTTGATCGACTCCGGTGGCCAGTACCTGGGCGGCACCACCGATATTACGCGGATGGTTCCAGTCGGTACCCCTACCGAGGAGCAGAAGCGTGATTGCACACGAGTGCTCAAGGGCGTCATCGCCTTGTCCCGGGCGCAGTTTCCCAAAGGTATTCTTTCACCGCTGCTGGACGCCATTGCACGCGCGCCGATCTGGGCCGAAAGCGTCGATTATGGCCACGGTACGGGTCACGGCGTAGGGTATTTCCTGAACGTGCATGAAGGTCCGCAGGTGATTGCCTACCAAGCCGCTGCCGCACCGCAAACCGCCATGCAGCCGGGCATGATTACCTCCATCGAACCGGGTACCTACCGTCCTGGCCGCTGGGGTGTTCGAATCGAAAACCTGGTACTGAATCGCGAAGCGGGCAAGAGCGAGTTTGGTGAATTCCTCAAATTTGAAACGCTTACGCTGTGCCCGATCGATACCCGCTGCCTGGTGCCAGCGCTGCTGACGGAGGACGAAAAACAGTGGTTCAACGCTTATCACGCCCAAGTGCGTGAGCGCCTCGCTCCGCTGCTCGATGGCGCTGCGCTTGAGTGGTTGAACACACGGACAGCTGCCATCTGATTATCGCAATATCAGGCGCCGATGGCGGCGCCTGTATTCAGCTCAGGGCTTCAACCACGAAGTCCAGTCGGTCCTGGCCGAAGAACAGCTGATCACCCACGAACATGCTCGGTGCACCAAACACCCCTCGTTGTACCGCTCGCTCAGTGTTGTCCTTGAGCGCCGTCTTCACTTGCTCGTCTGCGGTCAGTGCCAGCGTTTCAGCTGGATCAAATCCGTGTTCCGTCAGCACTGCGGCAACCGTTTGCGGATCATCCATGTTGCGACCCTCAACCCACAGCGCCCGGAACAGGCAGTCGATGAATACCTCGAACCGCTCGGGATGGCGTAGCTGCATGCCGGTCACCGCGCGCATCAACATCAGGGTATTGATGGGAAAGTGCGGGTTGAACTTGAGTGGCACGCCGTAGCGTTTCGCATATCGAGCCAGGTCCTGGAACATGTACCGGCCCTTGGCGGCAATGGTTACCGGCGAAGCGTTGCCCGTCGCTTTGAATACACCCCCCAGCAGCATCGGAACGTAGATCAGCTGGCTGTCGGTCTGCTGGCATATCCGCGGCAGTTGCGTAGAGGCAAGGTAGGTGGCCGGGCTGCCGAGGTCGAAAAAGAACTCCACGGTTTTAGTCATGATCGAAGTGCTCTGCTTAATTGTAGGGAAGGGTTTACCAGCGTTCGTTCCAGGGACGTAGATCGAGCTCGAAGGTCCAGGCATCACGGGGCTGACTGTGCAGGTACCAGTAATTGTCGGCAATGTGCTCGGGGTTAAGGATGCCGTCCTGGTCTTTGGTGGCGTATTTCTCGGGGAAGTTTTCGCGGATGAAATCGGTATCGATTGCGCCGTCGACCACCACGTGGGCCACGTGAATATTCATCGGCCCCAGTTCCCGGGCCATGCTCTGGGCCAAGGCGCGGATCCCGTGTTTGGCCCCGGCAAAAGCTGCAAAGCCTGCTGCACCGCGCAGCCCGGCGGTCGCGCCGGTGAACAGAATCGTTCCGCGCTGCCGTTGGGCCATGCGCTTGGCCACTTCGCGCCCGTTGAGAAAACCTGAGAAACAGGCCATCTCCCAAATCTTGAAGTATTTGCGCGCGGTCTCTTCAAGGATGCTGCAAGGAACGTTGGCGCCGATATTGAAAACGAAGGCTTCGATGGGGCCGATCTGGCTTTCGATCTGCTCGATCAGCGCCACGACCTCCTCTTCCTTGCGCGCATCGCAGGAAAAACCATGGGCCTCTGCACCGGAAGCCTTGATGGCATCGACCAGGGGCTGGAGTTTATCGGCGCTGCGTCGGGTGACACAGGCGATGAAGCCTTCCTGCGCAAAGCGTTTGGCAATCGCGCCACCTGTAGCATCACCGGCGCCAACAACGAGTACGACCTTCTTGTTATTCATGGCAAACCCTTTAGTAAACGATCGTTAACTAAACGAACGTTATGCTACGATCCGACTAGCGTCAAGGTGATTACTTCTGAGGGCAAGGCGATGCGTTATTCGGCCAACCACAAGCTGGAAACCAGAGAAAGGCTCTTGCAGAGCAGCGCCGTATCGGCGAAGCAGTCCGGGTTCTCTACCGTGGGGGTGGATGGCCTGATGAAGGCGATCGGTTTGAGCGGAGGGGCTTTTTATAGCCACTTCTCGTCCAAGGATGAACTGTTCGCTGCGATTGTGGAGCGCGAGCTGGGGCAAAGCCTGTGCCGGCTGGAAGGGGATCAGGACTTGCAGAAGCTGGATCGCTGTCTGCGGCAATACCTCAGCATGGCGCACGTCGAGAGTGCGCAGAACGGTTGCGCTTTGCCCGCCCTGGGCGCCGAGATTGCCCGTTCGGACGATGCGGTCCGTCAGCTGGCGCAAGACTGGATCTGTCGGCTTCAACAAAACTGGGCGCTGACACTGGGCAGCGAAAGCCTCGCCTGGGCCATCCTGTCGCAGTGCGTTGGCGCACTGGTAGTGGCGCGGATGTTGGCGACACCGGACGTCCAGCGCACGGTGCTGAAGTCCAGCTACGACGAAATCCGCAAGCAAATAGCAGAGCCGCGAACCTGACGTGCGCTTACTTGCAAATGACGATCATGCTGCGGCTGGTGTAGCCGGCTGGATTGAGGCCGAACGGGTAATCGCCTGGCTCTTCTACTGAGTCCCCCGACTTGGCAATGACCTTGTAACCTTTGGGTGCACACGAGTCGACAGCCTTGGTGTAGCACTTGTCCCAAGAGGACGACAGACCGGAACAGTTGATGTGCAGCCCTTTCTTGCCGTGCTTGACCTGGGTTTTGGAGGTTGCCGCACAACCCGCAATTGCGAGTACCGCGATCAGTATCAAAATTCGTTTCATTACTATCCCTATAGCGTCCCCGGGTCTGATGCCCGGGTCTGACTGCATTCGCTTTCGTTTGAAGCGTTTTGATATCCAGATCTTGAACATTCCTGCCTGGCACCGGGTCGTCGGGCCGGGCAGGGCGTTAAACATGGCCTAATTGGTCGTCAAATACCAGACCCTCGTAAAATCCTTCATCAGTCTACCGCGACCGCGGGCTTGGCATTGCTGCCCATGGTCAGGGTCGCTCCGACGGATGCCAGGATAATGCACATGATGGCCATCCACTGTGACAACGAAAGGTATTCCTGCAGAAACAGTAAGCCAGACAGTGCGCCGAAAGCGGGTTCGATACTCATCAGCGTACCGAAGGTGCGGGCAGGCATGCGCGTGAGGGCGACCATTTCCAGCGTATAAGGCAGGGCAGTGGACAGGATGGCAACGCCGATGGCCACGGGAATCAGCGAGGGGGTAAGCAAGGCCGCACCTGCATGCACGATCCCTATGGGTGCGACGAACAGCGCTGCGATCATTACGCCCAAGGCGGCTGTCTGGACGCCGTTGTCTGCGCCGGCTTTCTGCCCGAACAGAATGTACAGCGCCCAGCACACGCCGGCACCGAGTGCATAACCGGCACCCACGAGATCGATCCCGGTACTGGTGGCGCCGGTAGGAATCAGCAGGAGCAGGCCTACCGCAGCTAAAGCAATCCACAGAAAGTCGATGGCTCGGCGCGAGGCATAGATCGCTACGGCCAAGGGGCCGGTGAACTCCAGGGCGACCGCGATCCCCAGGGGAACCGTTTGCAGAGACATATAGAAGAGGAAGTTCATGCCGCCCAGCGCCATGCCGTAGATGATTACAGTGCGCAGGGACTTGGCGGTGAGCTTGGCGCGCCAGGGCCGCAGTATCAGCAGCATGATTACGCTGGCGAAGATCAGGCGCAGGGTCGTGGTTCCTTGAGCGCCTATTAATGGGAACATGCTTTTGGCCAGTGATGCGCCAGACTGGATCGATGCCATGGCTATTAATAGCAGGCCAACCGAGAACAGGGTCGAGGAGAGAGTGCGGGGCTGGTTGTTCATTTCGCGGCATCGTCCAAGGCAGGAAGCGAGAGTAATTCCATATCTGGGCAATATACTGCGCATTCGGTGGTGATACGTCTATCTCTATGCAGCAAATTCGATCCTCTGATAGAAAAGCGTAATCAGTGCTTGACGGCAGATTTCAGGTGTCTATAATTCGCCCCACTTCCGGCGCAGTCGAAACGGAAAACTCCTTGGTAAACAATGAGTTACGCAGTT
>NZ_JBEOPV010000026.1:0-84917 GCF_040310425.1 Pseudomonas sp. 65/3-MNA-CIBAN-0223 | reverse complement strand
AGAAGATTTTGATACGGCCAAGCTTTTCAGCGAAAAACACCTGCTGAAAGCTTGACCGGTAACAGAGTATCTACAGGGTCAGGGTTGTGCACGGGATTTGTGCAGCACATCAGACTCTACGGGTTCTCCATTCCCGGACCTCTATCCTCAACCGTCTCCTATACTGACCCGTCCAGCAGTTTCCCAACCCTTCACCGCGAGGAGAACGCACATGACCATTCGTATTGGCGACGAAGCACCGGATTTCACCGTCGAGAGCACCGAGGGCACGCTGCATTTCCATGAATGGATTGGCGATCAGTGGGCCATCCTGTTTTCCCACCCCAAGGACTTCACCCCGGTGTGCACCACTGAACTTGGCTACATGGCCGGGCTCAAGCCCGAGTTCGACAAGCGCAACACCAAGATCGTCGGGCTCAGCGTTGACCCGGTGGGTAACCATCAAAGCTGGGCCAAGGACATCGAGGAAACCCAGGGCCACGCGGTGAATTACCCCATGATCGGCGACGAGAACCTGGTGGTGGCCAAGCTCTACGACATGATCCACCCCAATGCCAGTGGCGGCGCGCGCACGGCCGTGGACAACGCCACCGTGCGCTCGGTGTTCATCATCGGCCCGGACAAGAAGATCAAGGCCATGCTGATCTACCCAATGAGCGCCGGGCGCAACTTCGATGAAGTGCTGCGACTGCTCGATGCCATCCAGCTCAATGCCAAACACACCGTGGCCACCCCGGTGAACTGGCGCCCGGGCGAGGACGTGATCATCCCGACTTCGGTTTCCGATGAAGACGCGAAGAAGAAGTACCCGGACGGTTTTAAAACGGTAAAACCCTATTTGCGCACAGTCGCGCAACCGAAATAGCTCTGTTGCCCATCCCGACTTCAATCGCGATGCCTCGTGCCCGCATCGCCTTGATCAGCTCGGCGCGGGTGCCGGGAAGACTGAGCAAGCGTTGGCGCTGTTGACCGGTGCACTGAGCCTGTTCGTCTGATCGCCTGATTCCCCCTGAAAACTGTTCACGCGGCCCTGCAAAGGGCGCGCGGATCAGCATCTGCCACTAACAATAATGAGGTTAATCGCCGTATGTCGGCACCCGGGAACCGCTATCTGCACCAGACGCCCAACCAGAAACAACCGTTGGAGTCTGGCCATGAACGACGATCGAAAGCAGCAAGCAATGGCGGCCTGGTACCAACTGCTCAAGGAGCCGTTGATTCGCATGGATTGTGAAGAGCAGTACGATGAGCTCCTCAAGGCCGCTGACGAGATGGAACGTACCGGTCTGATCAACAGCTATGAATGGCGTCAGCTGGTGCGCGAGGCCGGTGTGGCGTTTGCCCAGGCGACCGAGGGCATCGGTAACGGCACCTAGCTTTCGGGGTTCGCGATTTCCCCCTCGGCCTGCTGGGCAAACCACTCAAGGATCAGCCCACAGGCCGGATGCGTGCTCGCTGAGGGTTGCAGGATCAGCGCATACACGCCCGTTGTCTTCAGCGCCTTGCCGAAGGGAATCACCAACACGCCTCGATCTACCGACTCGCCCGCCAGGGTCAGGTCTGTCATCGCCACACCCAGCCCGCGTGCAGCCGCATCCAGTGCCAGTTCATCCAGGTTGAAAGGAATGTGCCGGTAGCGCTCCAGCGGTCCACCGCCGTTGGCTGCCAACCATTTTATCCAGTCATGCCGGTCCGAGGAGCGATGCAGCAGGGTGCAATGCACCAGGTCTTCAACTGCTCGCAGCGGGTCAGCCAGCCCCGGCGCGCAGACGGGCACTAGCGCTTCCTCGAACAGCGTCATGGACTGCGGATCATTCGAGGGTTGCGCCAGATAGAGGATGTAGGCGTCGCTGTCGACGGCTGGCTCCACCACTTCAGTTGCCACAGTCTCGATCGACAGCAAAACCTCGGGATGAGATCGGTAGAACTCGCTCAGCCTGGGCAGCAGCCAGCGCACCGCCAGGGATACGTGCATGCGGATGCGAAACGGACGCTCCCTGGGGGCCAGCCGTTCCTCCAGGGCTTTGAGTTGCTCAAGGATGCTGCGGGCACTGGTTAGCACCTGCTCGCCCTGGGGCGTGAGACTCAGGCTGCGACTGGTGCGCACGAACAACGCCACACCGAAGTGACTCTCCAGCTGCTGAATTTGCCGACTCACAGCGCTTTGAGTCAGGCACAGCCTTGATGCGGCCTGCGTAAAGCTGCCCGAGTCGGCGACTTCCACCAGCGCCTGCATTGCTTGCAGCGACGGCACGTGACGAAGCTTATCCATGCGTTTTCCGAATACTTCGATGATTTTATAACGTTGGTTTTATCACCGATGACGCTCTAAATTCCAGTCAAGGCCGAGTTTTCTCATGCGTTCAGCGCATGGGAAAGGGCAGTGCCCACGGCGGGACAACAGTGGATCGAGGTGATGCATGACCAATGAATGTGGCTGGATTGCGCAGGCGGGCAGCTCGCCCGTGCGCGGTTCCCTGAAGGGTACCGAGAAGGCTGACTGGCTGATTATCGGGGCTGGGATTACCGGGTTGAACGCCGCCCACACCCTCGCGCAGATGCACCCTCAGGCCCGCATCGTGATCGTTGATCGCCAGCGTGCGGCGCAAGGCGCTTCGGCGCGCAACTCAGGGTTTGCCGTGGCCCACGAACATCCGGGCACCGATGAGTTGTTGGGTAGCAAGGGTTTTGCCAATTATCAGGTGGACACCGAGATCTCCCGGGTTGCCAGCCTCGAAGTGCGCCAGCGTATCGCCCGGCATGGCATCGAATGCGATTTTCGCGACGATGGTTACTTTTTTGCGGTGAGCGATCCCGGCAAATTGACCCAGGTCGAGGACAAGCTGCAAACCCTGCGCGCGGTGGGTGCTTCGGCGCATTTTCTACAAGGCGAGGCGCTGTATCACAAGCTGGGCACCCGGCATTACCAGGCGGCTATCTGGTGCGGCAATGGCAACGCGTTGTTGCAGCCGGCGAAGTACGTCAAGGGCTTGCTGGATGCATTGCCCGCCAGCGTCACCCTCTACGAAAACACCGACATCACCGGTCTGGAGCGCCTGAGTCAGGGGCGCGTGCGCGCCAATGGCGTTGCCGGCCGAATTGAAGCGCAGCAGGTGCTGGTATGCCTGAATGCATTCATCTCGCGTTCGGGCATCGACGACAGCGCAACGTTTGCGATGGAGCTCAGCGCGAGCCTCACCCGGCAGCTGACTGACGCCGAGTACCAGGCAATCGGCGCGGTCGAGCCCTGGGGCGTGCTGTCCACCCGCCCGCTGGGCGCCACCGTGCGCTTGACCCCGGACCGCCGGGTGATGATCCGCAACACGGCGGAATACCGGTCGCGGGATTTGTCCGCCAGCGAGCTGCGAGTGCGCCGTGAACATCATGTGCTGGGTTTGCAGCGGCGTTTCCCATTCCTCGGCGCGCACGACATCCAGTACACCTGGACCGGACATTTGAGCGCATCGCGCAGCGGCCAGCCTTACTTCGCCAAGGTCGAGGAGGGGGTTTATGCGGTGGCCGGCTGCAATGGTTCCGGCGTGGCACGCGGCACTTTGTGGGGGCGGTTGCTGGCTGAAATGTCCTCTGGCGTCGATTCGCCAGTCCTGCAATCGGTGATGCGCCGAGCCCAACCCGGCTGGCTGCCACCCAAACCGTTGCTGGATATCGGTGCCATGCTGCGCATGCGTGTGGAGTCAGTCAGGGCCAGAACTGAAATCTAGAACATCCGTCGATCAACCAAGAACAACAACTCAGCACACACGGTGACAGAAAATGCGCATCAACAACCTTACCCTGGTGGTCATGCTCGCCTCGTTCCCGGCAGCCAGTTACGCGGATGAAGTGGTCAATATCTCCAACTGGAACGGCTACATTGCCGATGACACCCTGACTACTTTTACCAAGGAAACCGGGATCAAGGCCACCTACGACATTCATGACAGCAACGAGGTGCTGGAATCCAAGCTGATGACCGGCAACACAGGGTATGACGTGGTCAGCCCTTCAAACCATTTTCTCTCGCGCCTGATCAAGGCCGGCGCCGTGCAGAAGCTCGACAAGAGCCAGCTGCCGAACTGGAAAAACCTCGACCCGGTATTGCTGCACAAGCTTGAGGTCAACGACCCGGGCAACCAGTATGGCTACCCCTATATGTGGGGCACGGCAGGCATTGGCTACAACGTCGAGAAGATCAAGGCGATCTTTGGCAACACCGATATTACCCGTTCCTGGAAATTGTTCTTTGACGAAGAGAACATCAAGAAGCTCAGCCAGTGCGGCGTGGCGATCATCGATAACCCCACGCAGATCCTGCCGATCACCCTCAACTACCTGGGCCTGCCGCCCCACAGCCACGAGCCGGCGGACTACAAGAAGGCCGAGCAGGCGTTGCTGAAAATCCGCCCGTATGTGCAGTACTTCCATGCCTCCAAGTACATCAGCGACCTGGCCAACGGCAATGTCTGCGCAGTGATCGGCTTCAACGGCGACGTGGTACAGGCGGCGGCCAGTGCGAAGGAAGCCAACAATGGCATCAACATCGCCTATTCGATTCCTGATGAGGGCTCGACCCTGTGGTTTGACATGGTGGTGATGCCCAAGAGCGCACCGCACGAGAAGAACGGCTACGCCTACATGAACTACCTGCTTGATCCGCAGGTGATTGCCAATATCAGCAACAGCATCCACTACGCCAACCCCAATCTGGCGGCGGATCAATATGTGGTGCCGGCGGTGAAGCAGGACCTGGCGATCTATCCGCCAAAGACGGTGCTGGAGAAGCTGTTCACGGTCGAGGAGTTGCCAGCGGCGATTGCGCGGTTGAGTACGCGCTTGTGGACTCGATTGAAGACCAATACCTGAGGTTTCGATAGCCTGATCCCCTCCGCACGGGTCTGGCACTCCGGCCGACATCGCCTGACTTCGCTGTGGATGACCCGCTCGGACTGGAAACGCTAGGTGCCCGCCTGGCTGCGCGGAACCCTGATCGGCTTTCCGTTTGGCTCGATTCCGGCTGGCGGTGCGGAGATCCCGACTTTCCTGTCCTATTCCACGGAACGCAAACTGAGCAAATACCCCAAGGAGTTCTCGGCGAACAAAGGCGAGGGCGCCATTGAGGGCGTCGCCGGCCCCGAAGCGGCGAACAACGCCAGCGCCACCGGCTCGCTGGTGCCGCTGCTGACCCTGGGCATCCCCACTTCAGCCACTGCGGCGATACTGCTGGCAGCGTTCCAGAACTACAACCTGCAGCCGGGGCCGATGCTCTTTGAACCTCTGCGGACCTTGTGTGGACGCTGGTGGCTTCGCTGTACATCGGCAACGTGATTCTGCTGGTGTTGAACCTGCCGTTGGTGGGCCTGTGGGTCAAGCTGTTGCAGATCCCTTGGCCCTACCTCAATGCCGGCATCCTGGTGTTTGCCACGATCGGCGTGTACGGCATGCGCCATTCCTCGTTCGATCTGCTGTTGATGCTCGGGATCGGTTGGGGCGGGGTGTTGATGCGGCGATTCGATTTCCCTGTGGCCCCGGTGATCGTCGGCATGGTGCTGGGGCGCATGGCGGAAAAACAGCTGCGAAACGCCTTGTCGATCAGCGAGGGCGACTGGCTTATCTTCGTCACGCAACCGATATCGGCTGCGTTCCTGGCGTTGACGCTGCTGGTGCTGGTGGTCCCGCCGCTGCTGCTTGCCCGTGGCATCAAGCTGCATGAGGACGACTGAGCCGGCTTAAAAGGTGGGAGTGTATTTGACGCTGAACATCAGGTTGCGTGGATCGCCATAGTTGTTATTGCCATTGAGCTGGTTATACCCCGCCGTGATGTAGCTTTTGTCGAACAGGTTGTTGGCGTTCATCGCCAGGCCGATCTCCGGAGTCAGCTGATAGCCGACGCGGGCATTCCACACGGTGTAGCCCGGCACCTCGTAAGTGTGTTCGTAGCCCAGGGTATGACTTTGCGTGGTGAAGCCCAAGCCGGTGCTGAGGCGGTTGAAGTCGCCACTGAACTGGTAGTCGCTCCATACCCGCAGCATGTGCTTGGGCGTCCAGGTACTGAAGGTCTTGCCTTCATTGTCCGGGTCGTCGAGGTACTTGGTGGTGTTGTAGGTGTAGCCGGCGAACAGTTGCAGGCCATTGAGCACTTCACCGCTGATCTCGGCATCGAGCCCCTGGCTGCGGACTTTCCCCGAAGCAGTGGAGCAATACCAGCCGTCACAGGCGAACCCCGAGGCCACATCGTTGACCGCGCGGTTTTCCTGGTCGTAGCGGAATAGCGCCAGGGAGGTGTTGACCCTGCCATCCATCAGTTCGCCCTTGAGACCGATTTCGTAGTTGCTGCCAATCACCGGCTTGAGCACCGAGCCGCTGGTGGTGCGAGCGGTCTGTGGCTCGAAGACATCGGTGTAACTGGCGTACACCGCCCATTCGCGGTTCAGGTCGTAGACGATACCGGCGTAAGGCGTGACTTCACCGTTCTCGCTCATGGTGCTTGGCGCATTGGTAGTGGCGACATTGGCGAAGGCTCGCTGGTCCGCCGATTTGTAGCTGTAATCGTACCAGCTGACCCTGGAGCCGAGCACCAGGGTCAGCGGCTCAATCGGCTTGACCCGCCAGCTGCCGTAGAGGCCTTTTTGCCGAATGTCGTATTCGCTTATGGTCGCACGACCGCCGGCGGTATTGAGCAGTCCGTCGTAGCTGATCTCGGGACGATGGTGGTCAATACCGAAGATTGAGTCGGTGCTGTCGTTGAAGGTGCGTGCGAATTTGTCGTCAGAATGCAACTTCGAGTAATTGCTGCCGATCATCACCTCCTGGGCCATCGCCAAGGCGTCGAAGCGTCCGGTGAGATTCATGTCCAGGCCAATTTTGGTCGCATCGAAGTCCGTGACGAAATCGGCATATTGCACGCCGCTGCCATCGGCATTGATGCTGTCATCAATCGATTGCAGCCGCTGGTTCTTGGCGTCGTTGTTCTCGGTCATGTGCACGGCGCCGACCTTGAACGCCCAGTCATCATTGAAGCGGTGTTCAAGATCCGCATAGACCGTATTGACGTCAATTTGCGAGTGGTTCCAGGTCGAGCCGCCGAACGTGGAACGCGGCACGTTAATCATCGTGCCATCGGCGTAGCGCGGCAGGCCTCGGATCATGGGTCTCGACTCGGCATCTGTGCGACTGAATGCCAGGCCAAGGGTGGTGTCCTCGCGCAAGTCAAAGTCCAGAGCGCCGTACAGCGAGTGGGTTTTGCTCCATTCATAATCGGTGAACGAATGGCTGTCGTCCTCGTCGGCAACCAGGCGTCCACGTACCGTCCCGCTCTCATTCAGCGGGCCACCGGCATCCAGTTGCAGACCGTAACGGTCCCAGGAGCCGGCCTTGCCGGTGAGGGTCACGGTCGGTGCGTTCTGTCCGCGTTTGCGTACCAGGTTGATCGCACCGCCAGGGCTGCCGGTGCCTTGCAGCAAGCCCGATGCGCCGCGCAGCACTTCCAGGCGATCGAAGAAGATCAGGTCCTGGGTCGCCCAGTTGCCCAGGGCGTAGGTGTTGCGCGGGATCGGCACGCCGTCGTACTGCCAGTCATCTATCTGGAAGCCGCGGGAAGTGAGGATCATGCCTTTACCCACGCCTTGCACACCGACCAGGCCGGTGGTCTGGTTGGCGGCGTCCTTGAGGTCGGTCAGGCCCTGGTCGTCCATCTGTTTGCGAGTCATCACGGTGACCGACTGCGGAATTTCCTTGAGGGTGTGGGTTCCCTTGCCGATGGTCACGGCCCGCGCGGCATAGGAGCCGGAGCCTTCAGTCGTGGCCTCGACGCTGTTCTCAACGATGGTGGTCGCCCCCAGCTGCACTGCTGCGCTGCCATCGGCGCCAGGCTCGACGCTGAAGTTGCCTTGCCCGGTCACGCGCAATTGCAGGCCGCTGCCGGTCAGTGCCTGGTTCATCGCTTGTTCGGGGAGCATCTGGCCGACCACCGCAGGCGCCTGCTTGCCTTGTACCAGAGCGGGTTCAAGCGAGACGATGTGCCCGCTTTGGCTGGCAATCGCATTCAACGTGGCGGCCAAGGGGCCGGCCGGCAGGTTGAAGGTCAGGGGTTGCGCCTGGGCCAGGATGGGGCTGGCCAGGGTTGCCAGGGCAACAGCGACGGAAAGGGCGTGGGGCCACGGGTTGAACACAGCGTTCTCCTGATGATGTGAAAGTGTCAGGAGATAGGTGGGATGAGAAACGAAAACCGGACACGAATAAGAAGTATTTTCAAAAAAATTTTTCGCTTGGAGTTTTGCACCCCTCTTGCGGCGAGCGCCACAGGGTCACAGCTTCCAGTTCCATTCACGTGTTTCGTGCCCGGATCAACGTCAGCCACGGGCTGTAGCTGTCCACCTGGATCGGCAAGGTTTCTGCCAGCGCGGCGAGGGTCCGGGCCGGGTCGTCGAGGGGGAATACACCCTGGACCCGCAAGTGACGCACCTGCGGCGCAATCCGGATGAATCCGCGCTGGTACGGACGCAGGGCCTCGACCACTTGCTCGAGGGGTTCGTCGAGCACATTCAGGCGTCCGACCAGCCAGTCGGCGCGACCACGCTGGTCGCCGGCCGTTGGCGTGATGCGCCCAGTGGCCAGCAGGGCGGACTGGCCTTCCTGCAGATCCCGTGTGGTACCGTCCGGCAGTCGCAGCTGCACCGAATGCTGCAGCACAACGACCCGGGTGGCGTCCTGTTCCTGGGCCACCAGGAAACGTGTGCCCAGGGCCTGCACCTGCCCTTGAGCGGTGCGCACACGCAATGGACGTTGCGGATCGGGTGCCACCTGAATCACCAATTCGCCGTGACGCAGAACCACCAGGCGTTGCTGGTCGTAGAAGCGCAGGTCCACCGCGCTGTTGGCGTTGAGGTTCAGGCGGCTGCCATCTGCGAGGTTGTACCCCTGACGCTGACCGCGCCCGGTGCTCAGGTCGGCCAGTAAGGAATCCCCCAGCGGACTGCGGGCGCAGAGCCACAGACCGCCGCCCAGCAGACCCAGCCCGGCAATGACCCGCAGAGCATCCCGTCGAGAGCCTTGGGGTTGCAGCAGGATCTGCCGCGCTTCACCGGCCTGGCCCGGCACTCGGCGATCCAGGGCGCGCACGGTGTTGAACGATGCCCCGAGTCGCTCCTGCAGATTCGTCCAGGCCTGCAGGTGCGCCGGGTCCATCGCCAACCAGGCATTGAAGCGCGTTTGCAATGCGGCATCCGGGGTGCCGGCGCGAAGCTTGACCATCCAGTCTATGGCTTGCTCGCTGACCGGGTCCAGGCGCAGCTTGCTCATGGCGTGATCTCGCTCAGGTAGCACTGACGCAGGGCCTGCTTCATGTAGCGGCTGACGGTGCGCTCCGATAATCCCAGTTTCTGCGCGATGGCCACGTAGCTCAGCCCGTCGAGCTGGCTATAAAGGAAAGTCGCCTTGACGATCGACGGCAAGCCATCGATGGCCTTGTCGATGGCGACCAATGCTTCAATCAGCAGCATCTGCTCTTCAGGGGAGGGCGCCAGTGCTTCCGGCAGCAATGACAGGCGTTCCAGATAGGCCAGTTCCAGTTTGCGCCGACGGTGGCGGTCAAAGATCAGCCGACGGGCGATGGTCGACAGGTAGGCGCGTGGTTGTTCGATGCTGTCCGGGTCGACCCGAGCCGCCAGCAGCTGGCAGAACGTATCGGCGGCAGTGTCCTCGGCATCCGCATGATTGCGCATTCGCTGCTGGATATGCTGCAGCAACCAGCGGTGATGGTCGCTGAAAAAGAAGCCCAGCTTGCGGGTCGAGGAGGGTTGCACCGGTCGGCTTTCCAGATGTGAGTGAGAATCGCTCTCAATATTACCTGCGAGATGATGGCCACTGCAATCACTCGATAGTGGCGTTGGTCGCGACGAAGATGCAACGAATGGCGCCCCAGGCCCTCATATGAAAACGAGCGGTGCTATTGGAGTGCAATGGCCGACTGCGATTTCGATTCTCGAACACAGGTGATTGTTATATGACGGCAGCGGAAAATAACCATGTGGCCTGGCTGGTTCAACAATCAATGCTGCACGCCGCCCGCCAGCGGGCCAAGCTCTACTCGGGGCAGGGCCGCCTGTGGCAACAGCCGTTTGCCCATACCCGCCCGCGAGATGCTTCGGCGTTGTCTTCAGTGTGGTTCACCGCGTATCCGGCATCCATCGTCACCCGCGAAGACGGCACTGTGCTTGAGGCACTGGGCGATGAAACCCTGTGGCATGCGCTGTCGAAAATCGGTATCCAGGGTATTCACAATGGGCCGCTGAAAATGTCCGGTGGTTTGCGCGGCACGGTCCAGACGCCAACCATCGACGGTAACTTCGACCGCATCAGTTTCGAGATCGACCCGCAACTGGGCACCGAGGCGCAGTTGCAAGCGCTGACCCGCATGGCCGCCGCGCATAACGCGGTGATCATCGACGATGTGATTCCTTCGCACACCGGCAAGGGCGCGGATTTTCGCCTGGCCGAGATGGCGTACGAGGATTACCCGGGTCTCTACCACATGGTCGAGATCCGCGAAGAAGACTGGCCCCTGCTACCGGAGATCGAGGAAGGTCGCGACGCGCACAACCTCAGCCCGCAGCAGGTTGATGTGTTGCGGGACAAGCATTACATCGTCGGCCAGTTGCAGCGGGTGATTTTCTTCGAGCCAGGGGTCAAGGAGACCGACTGGAGCGCCACACCGGTAGTCGTCGGCGTCGACGGCAAACCGCGCCGCTGGGTGTACCTGCATTACTTCAAGGAAGGCCAGCCGTCATTGAACTGGCTGGACCCGACCTTCGCTGCGCAGCAGATGATCATCGGCGACGCCCTGCACGCTATCGACGTGATGGGCGCAAAGATCCTGCGCCTGGACGCCAATGGCTTTCTCGGCGTGGAGCGCAAGCTCGATGGCACCGCCTGGTCGGAGAGTCACCCGCTGTCGATCACCGGCAACCAGCTGTTGGCCGGGGCGATCCGCAAGGCCGGCGGGTTCAGTTTCCAGGAGTTGAACCTCACCGTGGATGACATCGCCGCCATGTCCCACGGCGGCGCGGACCTGTCCTACGACTTCATCACCCGCCCGGCCTACCAGCATGCCTTGCTGATGGGGGATACCGAATTCCTGCGCCTGATGCTGCGTCAGATGCACACCCTGGGCATCGACCCCGGCTCGCTGATCCACGCGTTGCAAAACCACGACGAGCTGACCCTGGAGCTGGTGCACTTCTGGACGCTGCACGCCCATGATACCTACCTGTATCAAGGCCAGACCTTCCCCGGCAATATCCTGCGCGAGCACATCCGCGAACAGATGTACGAACGCCTGGCCGGCGAACATGCACCCTATAACCTTAAATTCGTCACCAACGGCGTGTCGTGCACTACGGCGAGCATCATCACGGCGGCATTGGGGATTCGTGATCTTGACGCGATCACTGCGGCAGATATCGCGCAGATCCGTCAGGTGCACCTGCTGCTGGTGATGTACAACGCGATGCAGCCAGGGGTGTTTGCCTTGTCTGGCTGGGATCTGGTGGGCGCCTTGCCACTGCCCGCGGAACAGGTCGAGCACTTGATGCTCGATGGCGATACCCGCTGGATCCATCGGGGGGCCTACGACCTGGTCGATCTGAACCCTGATGCGCCCCTGTCCGCGGGACAGATGCCGCGGCCGAAGACGCTTTATGGCAGCTTGCCGACGCAGCTAAACGACCCTGACTCCTTCGCGTCCCAGCTGCAGAAAATCCTCGCCGCGCGCCGCGCCTATGACATCGCCGCCAGCCGCCAGATCCTGGTGCCGGATGTGCAGCACCCTGGGCTGTTGGTCATGGTGCATGAGTTGCCCGCCGGCAAAGGCACGCAAATCACTGCGCTGAATTTCGGCTCGACGCCGATCACCGAAACCCTGCACCTGCCCAACATCGCGCCGGGCCCGGTGGTCGACATCATTAATGAACGAGTGGAAGGCGACCTCACGGCCGAGGGTGAATTCACCATCACCCTGGATGCCTATGAGGGCCTGGCGCTGCGGGTGGTCAGCACTTCGCCTATGAATTAACGCTGCACAAAAGTCTTCGTAGGAGCCGGCTTGCCGGCGATTCGATGGTGCATTTGATGCCGCCATCGCTGGCAAGCCAAGCTCCTGCAGGGGCGGCTTGCAGCCACCAGCATCTACCGAAAAAACTCCCCCGGCGTTTCGCCAAACTGTTGCCGAAACGCCGCAATGAATGCCGAGGTCGATTCGTAACCGCAGGCCAGCGCCACATCGGTCACTCGTTCTCCCTGTTCCAGCGGGGTGAGCGCGCCCAGCAGGCGCAGACGCTGGCGCCAGGCGCGGAAGGTCAGGCCGGTATCGCGCAGGAAGAGGCGGCTCAGGGTCTTTTCCGTCACGCCGAATTTCTGGCTCCAGTGAGCCAGGGTTGTCTGCTGTTCCGGATGGGCCTGCAGGCTCTGGTAGATCTGCCGCAAACGCAGATCCTGAGGCAGTGGCAGCATCAAGTCGATCGTCGGCGCCTCGGCGAGCTGGTCCAGCAATACCTGAGTCAGCCGCCCATGGGCGCCGTGCTGCTCATACTCTATGGGGATTTTACTGAACGCCCTGATCAACTCGCGCAGCAGATCACTGACCCCCAGCACATGGCAACGCGGCGGTGCCCATTGCGTCACGCTGCAATCCAGGTACAGGCTGCGCATTTCCGTGCGCGGCGAGCTGAACACCCGATGCGGCATACCAGCCGGTATCCATACCGCCCGTTCGGGTGGCGCTACGAAGCGGCCCACACTGGTCTGCACCTCCAGCACGCCCTGAATCGCGTACGACAACTGCACCCATGGGTGACTGTGGCGGCGGGTTAACGCGCGATTGGGCAGTGATTCGGTACGACCGTAGACCGGTCTGGGCAGGCTGGGAAGCCCCGGTACACTGCGCCTTACGCTTTTTTCATGTCCTTTAGGCGGCATCAGCTGACTCATCGGCGTTAGTCGGTAATCAGCAGGCACGTTAGAGTCGGTGCCACGTACTTGGCAACCCCCGGATGATGATCTGATGACTCGCCCTCGTTTCCTGCCCGACAATTTCACCCTGACCCTGGTTGGCGTGGTCGTTATCGCCAGCGTGCTGCCTGCCAGCGGTCAGGTCGCCGTGGGCTTCGGCTGGTTGACCAACATCGCCATTGCGCTGCTGTTTTTCCTGCACGGTGCCAAACTTTCCCGTGACTCGATCATTGCCGGCGCCGGTCACTGGCGCCTGCACCTCTTGGTATTTGGCCTGACCTTCGTGCTGTTCCCGCTGCTGGGGCTGGCGCTCAAACCGCTGTTGACGCCACTGATTGGCGACGAGCTGTACATGGGCATGCTGTACCTCTGTGCGTTACCCGCGACCGTACAATCGGCGATCGCCTTCACGTCCCTGGCCCGGGGCAATATCCCGGCGGCCATTTGCAGCGCGGCGGCGTCCAGCCTGTTCGGGATTTTCCTGACGCCGTTGCTGGTGACCTTGCTGCTGGACGTGCACGGCGACGGCGGGTCAACCCTCGATGCGATCATGAAGATCAGCGTGCAATTGCTGCTGCCGTTCATTGCCGGGCAGATCGCCCGACGCTGGATAGGGGCGTGGGTGGGACGCAACAAGAGCTGGCTCAAATTCGTCGACCAGGGCTCGATCCTGCTGGTGGTCTACGGTGCTTTCAGCGAGGCGGTGAACGAGGGCATCTGGCAGCTGATTCCGGTATGGGAGCTGGCGGGCCTGGTACTGGTGTGCTGCATCTTCCTGGCGCTGGTGCTGGCATCTGCCACGGTGCTGGGCAAGGTGTTCGGTTTCAACCAGGAAGACCGTATCACCATCCTGTTCTGTGGCTCGAAGAAGAGCCTGGCCACCGGGGTGCCGATGGCACAAGTGCTCTTCGCCGGCAGCACCATCGGTGTGCTGATCCTGCCGCTGATGCTGTTCCATCAAATTCAGCTGATGGTCTGTGCAGTGCTGGCGCAGCGTTATGCCAAGCGCCAGGAGAGCGTCGCCGAATTGATGGAGCAGGTGGACCCCTGATGTGGCAGTAGGATTCGCATTCAACGGCAGGCAATTTTGCAGGCAGGTTTTATCTTCACAAGGTTCTAGCGCCAGAGCGAATCAATCTAATCGAGCAGTTTGAAAATCGAGGGTTTTTGCTATCCTGAAGGTGTAGGTGAAGACGCAGACTGATGCGCAAGCGGATAGCGAGGAGACGCGGGGCAGCGTTCCGAAGGGTACACGGTTAGAAAGATCTCCGCGCTGAGATCCAGCCCTGATGCCGTGTGAAGCACTAGTGCAGTACATACAAAGCGCTTGTGTGGGAGTCCTGATAAACCTTGTAAGCCGGAGACCAGCACTGGCCACCTACTCGAAATCTGAAGCCCGCTTAGAGCGGGCTTTTTCGTATAGCCTATAAAACCCTTCGACGTCCATTTGCGGACAAGTATTTTGGCCATTTCGATCCCCTTTTGGCCAATCGCCCACTGTGAACCGACCCTGCTGTCAGCAAGAATCGGTGGCAGTCGCCACGACGATCAGATTCCTGCTGCTCCTTGCCTTTGGCTATTTTTCAAGCCTGCTGCCGTGTACAGAACATAAAAACCATCGTACTGACGTCACACTTGGGGAAATCAATGCAAACGATGAAACGCATTCTCGGTGCAGGCCTGTGCGGGCTGACACTGCTGGCCGCCGCAGTACACGCCGAACAGCGCGAACTGAGAGTTTATAACTGGGCAGACTACATCCTGCCATCGGTGCCCAAGGACTTCGCCAAGGACACTGGCATCAAGGTGACCTGGGACACCTTCGACACCAACGAGTCACTGGAAGCCAAGCTGTTGACCGGTAACTCCGGCTACGATCTGGTGGTGCCGTCGAACCAGTTCATCGAAACCCAGATCAAGGCTGGCGTGTTCCAGAAACTCGATAAATCCAAGTTGCCGAACTGGAGCCATCAGGACCCGGAACTGCTCAAGCTGCTGAACAAGAACGATCCCGGCAATCTCTACGGCGTGCCCTATATGTACGGCACCGTGCTGATTGGCTTCAACCCGGCCAAGGTCAAGGCGGCACTTGGCGAGAATGCCCCGGTGGACAGCTGGGACCTGGTGTTCAAGCCCGAGAACATGGAGAAGCTCAAGGCCTGTGGCGTGGCCATGCTCGACTCACCTTCGGAAATCCTGCCGCTGGCCCTGCATTACCTTGGCCTGGATCCCAACAGCCAGAATCCCGATGACTACGAAAAAGCCAAGGCGTTGATGATGAAAATCCGCCCGTATGTCACCTACTTCAACTCCGCCAAATACATGACCGACATTGCCAACGGTGACATCTGCGTCGCCATTGGTTACTCCGGCAGCTTTTATCAATTCGGCAACCGCGCCAAGGAAGCGGGTAATGGCGTAGTAGTGGACTGGCGCCTTCCCAAGGAAGGCGCGCCGATCTGGTTCGATACCTTCGCCATTCCCAAAAGTGCGAAGAACGTCGAGGAGGCCCACGAGTTCCTCAATACCCTGCTGGACCCTAAAGTCATCGCCCCGATCAGTGATTTCCTCGGGTACCCCAACGCCAACAAGGATTCGATCGCGCTGATCAACAAGGACATTACCGGCAACCCGAACCTGACCCCGACCAGCGAAGCCCTGAAAACCCTTTACGTCGTGCAACCGCTGCCACAGAAACTTGAGCGGGTGCGTACTCGGGTGTGGACCAGTATCAAGTCCGACAAATAACCGCTCGCTCCACACCGTCGGCAAAACGACGGTGTGTGCGCAGCTTCGCTGGCCAGAGCGACAGCTATGTGCTGCCCAGGCCTGAATCGAGCAGCTCGCGCACCCGATGGCTCAGATCATTGAGGCTGAACGGCTTGGGCAATACCTGGGTAGACGCATCCATCGAGACCAGGCGCGAACCTGCGGCAAAACCGGTAATGAACAGCACATTGAGCGACGGGTATCGCCCCCTGAATTCCGCAGCCAGGCTGACTCCGTTCATCACGCCGGGCAAGCCGATATCCGTCAGCAACAGGTCCAGATGGTCGAGTTTTTCCGCCTGCTTGATGGCAGACACGCTGTCCACGGCTTCGATCACGCGATAGCCCATCTCGCTCAGAAACTCCGATACCATCTGCCGAATGGCTTTTTCGTCGTCCACCAGCAGGATGACTTCGTTGTGGGCTGCGGGCAGCGTGGAATGCGCTTCACCGGCTTTTTTTCGGCTATGCCCCGGCTGCGAATGGTCTACCGGGAAGTACATGGTGACGGTCGTACCTACACCGAGGCTGCTGTGGACTTTGATCTGGCCTCCGGATTGCTGGGTGAAGCCATAGATCATCGACAGGCCCAGGCCTGTGCCTTCACCTATTTTCTTGGTGGTGAAGAAAGGGTCGAAGATGCGCGAGAGGATATCCGGGCTGATACCGGTGCCCGAGTCGGTGACCGAAATGCTGACATAGGTACCCTGGGGCATGTTCCTGTCAAAGGACGCTGGCGCATCAATAGTGCAGCGATCAACCATCAAGCTCAGAGTGCCGCCGTCGGGCATCGCATCCCGCGCATTGATGGCGAGGTTGAGCAGCGCATTTTCCAGCTGGTTGAGGTCGCAGCGGATGCGGTCGCTCGCTCTGAACGAGCACTCGACGACAATGCTGGGCCCCACCGAACGCCTGATCATTTCTTCCAGGCCCGCGACGACGGTGCGCGGTTCGAGCAGCTCGGGCTCCAGTGATTGTTGTCTGGAAAACGCCAGCAGCCGCTGAGTCAGGGCGGCCGCCCTGGAGGCGGAAGTCATGGCGACTGAGTTGTAGCGGGTGAGCTGATTGTGCTGCCCGGCGTCGATGCGTCGCTGCATCAACTCAAGGCTGCCAATGATCCCGGCCAACAAGTTGTTGAAGTCGTGGGCGATGCCGCCAGTCAGCTGGCCGACTGCTTCCATTTTCTGACTTTGCCGAAGCTTGGATTCTGCCCTGGCCCGCTCTTGCTGTTCGGCCTCAAGCTGCGCGGTGCGCTGGGCGATTCGGTCTTCCAGCAAATCGTTCCAGTCGCGCAACGCTGACTCAAGTTGCACCCGGTCATCGACGTTCTCCAGGGTGCCATACCATTGCTCGCTGTGCCCGCCAGCGTCGAGGCTGCACAATGCGCGCACCCTGAACCAGGGTAGCTCGCCATCGTGCTTGCGCAATCGGACGTGCAGATCGAAGGGTTCCAGGGTCGCCAGCGAATGATCCCAGCCTTGCGCCAGGGATTGGCGATCGTCAGGGTGGGCGGCTTGGGTCCACTCGCGACCCAGCGTTTGCGCCGGGTTCAGCCCGGTGTATTCGTGCCAGCGCTGATCGATGGAAATCAGCGCGCCTTGACTGTCGGCGCTCCAGGGCCACAACGGATTGAGCTCTGCGGCGATCCGGTAGTGCTTCTCGCTTTCGCGCAGTTTTCCTTCGGTGGAGCGCATGACCTGCAAGGCGTTGAAGCGTTTAAGGACCGCCCCCAGCAGATTGCTGTAGACCCGCAGGAAATCAATATCACTGTCGGTAAATTCGCGAGGGCAGCGGCTGTCGACTTCGAAAATCCCGAAGGGACGCTGATCGGTGGCCCCGTGTACCAGCACGTTGACGAACGCTTGCACGCCATTCCTGGTCTGGAAGTCGTGGTAGCGGAAGCGAGTTTCGGTGGCGACATTCACCGAGATCACCGGTAGATCAGTGTCCAGGGAGTAACGCTCCGGGCTGCCTTCACAGGCTTGCACCTGGACCTTGCCCACGACATCCGGCGTCCAGCCAATCCCGTTGCGCACCAGGAACGTGATGCCGTCTTCGCGCAACAACATGAACTTGGCCAGATTGGTTTCCAGCGCCTCACCCACCAGGCGACAGGCCTCGTCGAGGATGTGCTCAAGATCATCCGACACCAGGGCCAGCTCGCCAAATTCGGCAAGCACCTTGCGCTGGCGCAGTAGTGTGTCCTCGATGTCCATGGGTTTACCCGATCTGATTTTAATATCCGAGGGGTAGGGCGGCGGGTAGGTTCAACCGGTTTGATCGAAGGCTCGGGGTTTGCTCCCACAGCAAGGCAGCGGCCGAATCTACAGCCAGGTATCTGCCAGACGCCGGTCCAGCTCCTCCAGATCCGCCATGCCCAATACACGCGTGGTGTTCAGGCCGCGCAGGTAGCCGCGTAGCTGATTGGCAGTGTCCCGGGCCAGCTCCGGGCTCGGCGCGGGGTCGCTCAATAGCACGCTTTCGTACTGCACCAGATATTCGGCCACCCGTTCACGGTACTGGGGCAAGACGGCGTCGCGGATAAAGTCAAAAGTTCTCAAGTAGAGACCCTCATCGATCTTGTTAGATGGCGTGCCTGCCGGGACGGCGGGCAACTATTGCTAGAAGTAATAGTGAACATCACCAAAGGCAAGTTCTACTTTGCTGACAATACCCGGAAAATCACCACCATCGAACAGGGCGATGCCGTTCAACTGCTGAATCGCCCAATTTTTTCAGGATGAGATGGATGCGTGCTCTTTTTGTTTTTGCCATGGCGTATGCCTCGTTGCTGCTGGCCGGTTGTGCCTCCGCGCCGAACGATCCGACCATGACCTTGCAGACCAGCAAGACTCCGGCCCAGTACGCTGACTGCGTCGTACCGAAGTTGCAGGGCAGTGCGTTGCATCCGACCGTTTCCCAGACACAGCGCAGCTACCGGATCGTGGTGCCGAGCAAAATCTCGGCGGACAACGTGCTGGAAGCCTACAAGGCCGGCCACGGCGGCAAAGTGTTCATCTATGAGCGGCACTTGCTGGCGTCGAATTTACTGCCTTCCAGTTTTGAACGTGCAGCACAGGACTGCATCTAAGGTTTACTACAGAGCTCCTTTGGTTGGCCGCAACCAACCAATTTTTTAACCCCGCACCTCATTCGGTTGCGGGGTTTTTTTTGCGCTTCAGTTACCCCGGTAGGTCGAAAACCCGTAAGGACTGAGCAGCAGCGGGATGTGGTAGTGAGGAACGGTGCCATCCACCTCGAAAATCACCGGTACTTCCGGGAAGAAACTGGCCACCTTGTGCGCCTTGAACCACTCGCCGGTCTTGAAGGTGACGCGGTAGGTGCCTTTCTCCAGGTTCTGGCCTTCCGGATACAAACCGGTAACCCGCCCCTGTTCGTTGGTCGCGGCGCTGTTGAGCATGTCCCAGTTCTTGCCGTCCTGTTTTTCCAGCGTGACGTTGACCCCAGGGGAAGGCAGGCCATCCTGCAAGTTGAGTACGTGGACGCTCAGCGGGTTGGCTGCCGCTGATGCCAGGGTCGACAGGGCGCTCAATACGACGCCGGCGAAGAGAGATTTCAATACAGTCATGGTGATTTCCTTAGTGTTTAACGGCAGGGAGGACTTGGTTGATGGCAGCCAGTGCACAGCCTTCATCGAATGCAGCGCCACCGGCGCCGGCCACTCCGATGGCGCCGATCACCTGGCCCTCGAACTGTAATGGCACGCCCCCACCCAGCAGTAACAATTCACCCAAGGTGTTGAGGTTTTCTGCATCCGGGGTGCTGCGAGCTCGCTCGGCGAGAAGGCGGGTCGAGGTCTTGGTCGATAGCGCGGTGTAGGCTTTGCGTTGAGCGGCCAGCGTGTTGTGCGGGCCGACGTTGTCGTCGCGCTGCACGGCGACCAGGTTGCCGCCACGGTCGACGACGACGGCAACGGCCGTGCGGCCATCGGCGTGGCAGGCGCCCAGCGTGGCATTGAGCAAGTCATTGGCCAGCGCCAGCGTCACGTCCATCCGCTGCACTGGCGCCTGGGCGGCGTGGACGAATACAGGGCTCATGGCGAGTGTGATCAGCAATGAAGTCGATAGGCCGGTACGCATGCTTGTTCCTTGATCAGGGCGGGTTGAGTCATTGGTCGCCATGATGCCCGGCCCGTCCGCTCAGGATGATTGCCCGATCATTACCAATATGTAATGTGAGAACCACGCGAAGCGGGCTAGCCTATGCTCCAGTTCTGGAGGAAAAAATGCGTATCCTGGTGGTTGAAGACGAAGCGAAGACGGCGGATTACCTGCGCAAGGCCCTGACTGAGTCGGGCTATGTGGTCGAGATCGCCCTGAACGGGCTGGACGGCCAGCACCTGGCTCAGGAGAGCGAGTTCGACCTGATCATCCTCGACGTCATGCTGCCCGGCCTGGATGGCTGGCAATTGCTGCAGATCATCCGGCGCAAATGGCAAACCCCGGTACTGTTCCTGACGGCCCGGGATTCCGTGGACGATCGGGTCAAAGGGCTGGAACTGGGCGCTGACGATTACCTGGTCAAACCTTTCTCCTATGCCGAATTGCTGGCCCGGGTGCGCACCCTGCTGCGCCGCGGCCCGCCGCGTGAGGTCGAACATTTCGTGGTCGGTGACCTGAGCCTGGATCTGCTGCGGCGCAAGGTCACCCGCGGCGGCGAGCGCCTGATCCTGACCAACAAGGAGTTCGCCCTGCTGCACTTGCTGCTCAGTCGGGAAGGGGAGGTATTGTCCCGTTCGCTGATCGCCTCGCAGATCTGGCAGATGAACTTCGACAGCGACACCAACGTGGTCGACGTCGCGATCCGTCGATTGCGGGCGAAGGTGGATGATCCTTACCCGCTCAAGTTGATCCACACCGTGCGCGGTATTGGCTACATGCTCGAGGTGCAATCCTGAACCTGTTCCCGCGCGCCCTCAGCCTGCGCCTGGCGGTGATGTTCGCGCTCGTCAGCGCGCTGTTGCTGGGCGCGATCGGCTTTTACCTGTATCAGTCCCTGGAGCGGGAGATTGCCTGGCGCGATGACCAGGCCTTGCTCGGTCGCCTCGAGCGCATGCAGGCGTTGATCAACGACAGCGACAGCGTCGAGCAATTGCGCAGTCGGCCCAAGCTCTACGAGAACATGCTGGGCAATCGCGACAACCTGCTGTGGATCCTCGATGAAAGCGGCCAGGTGCTGATCGAAATCAACCCGGCCCAGATGAACCTGCCAAGGTTGCCAGCCACGCCCCAGGCGCTCGTTGCTGACGCAGATGCGTCAGAACCCGTGCGCCTTGCCTGGAAGGATGTCACCCAGGGCGACCGCCGGCTCACCCTGATCGCCGGCAAGTTGCTTGGCGAGCGAGAGCAGATGCTGGCGGCCTATCGATTCAAGCTCTGGCTGGCCATGTCGGTCGGTGCGCTGCTGGCTTTTGTGCTGGGCTGGTGGGTCAGCCAGCGTGGTTTGCGACCGGTGCGCCTGTTGGCCAGGCGTGCTGCCGGGATCGATGTGCAGCACCTGCATTTGCGCCTGGATGAGTTCAGTGAACTCAGTGAGCTGCAGGCGCTGAGCCATGCACTCAACCAGATGCTCGCACGACTGGAAGACGGCTTTGCCCAGCTGTCGCGTTTTTCCGAAGACCTGGCCCATGAGATGCGCACGCCGCTGAGCAACCTGATGGGCCATACCCAGCAGACCCTGCGGCACAGTCGTTCGATCGAGGATTACCAAAACCTGCTGGTATCCAATCAGGAAGAATACGAGCGTCTGGCGCGAATGATCGACAGCATGCTGTTTCTCGCCCGCACCGAGCAGTCCGACGCGGCGGTGAAAGCCGTTCAAATCGACTTGCACGAGCTGATCGAGCAGCTCTGTGATTACTTTGAAGGCGTGGCGCAGGAGCGCGAGGTAGGGCTGATCAACCAGGCCCATGATCAGTTGCTGGCCGACCCCGGCCTGGTTCGCAGGGCACTGGCCAACCTGCTGGCCAATGCCCTGCGCTACGCGACGCCTGGCACGGCGGTGACGATCAGCAGCACACTGCTGCAGGACCGCCTCGAGGTCACGGTGCACAACCAGGGCGCGCCGATCGCTGCGGAACATCTGCCGAGATTGTTCGAACGGTTCTACCGGTGCGACCCGTCACGCAATCAGCCGGATGATTCCGGCGGGTTGGGCCTGGCCATCGTCCGCTCGATCATGCACCTGCATGACGGTTGGGTGAGCGTGGACAGTGACGAAACCGGTACGCGTTTTCGCCTGGGTTTTCCGCTCGCCGAGACTTGAGCGAATCACCCGGGACAGATGGGTTAATCAATTAGCGGATGCTGCTGCACCAGCCGCTCGCGCTTGGCTTGCAGCTCGGCGATTTCGGCATCGAGGTCCTCGATCTTCTGCTCGATGTTGTCATGATGCTCCTGCAGCAGCTCCCGTGCTTCCTCCAGGTCGGACGCCGCTGGCGCCGCACCGCGCAATGGTTTGTTGGCCGTTTCTTTCATCGTCACGCCGGTGACCAGGCCGACCACGGCGATCACCATCAGGTAATACGCCGGCACGTACAGGTCTTGTGTGCTTTCCACCAGCCAGGCGACGATAGCTGGCGTCAGGCCCGCTATCAGCACCGAGACGTTGAAGGCGCTGGCCAGCGCGCTGTAGCGGATGTGCGTAGGAAACATCGCCGGGAGGGTGGACGCCATTACCCCGATGAAGAAGTTCAGCAGAACCGCCAGCATCAGCAACCCGGAAAAAATCAGGCCGAGCTTGCCGCTGTTGATCAGCATGAACGCCGGAATAGCGAGGAAGAACAAGCCAACGCTGCCGCAGATGATGAAAGGACGACGACCAATCTTGTCGCTGACTAGCCCGATCAGCGGCTGCACGAACAGCATGCCGACCATGATCGCGATGATGATCAACACACCGTGATTTTCGCTGTAGTGCAGGTTGTGCGTGAGGTAGCTCGGCATGTAGGTGAGCAGCATGTAGTAAGTGACGTTGGTCGCCGCGACCACGCCGATGCAGGTCAACAGGCTGCGCCAGTGCTTGGTGGCGACTTCCTTGAAAGACACCT
Source organism: Pseudomonas sp. 65/3-MNA-CIBAN-0223 (assembly GCF_040310425.1). Lineage (NCBI taxonomy): Bacteria > Pseudomonadati > Pseudomonadota > Gammaproteobacteria > Pseudomonadales > Pseudomonadaceae > Pseudomonas > Pseudomonas sp. 65/3-MNA-CIBAN-0223. The sequence goes on along the minus strand of NZ_JBEOPV010000026.1, from coordinate 62,078 downwards.
TCGGCCCACGTGCCAGGCCGTCGCGATCGTCCTGTTCCAGCTGCTCTACATGCTGCTGGAACGCCGGAGTCTCTTCCAGCGCATGACGCAGATAGAGGCCGATCATGCCCAGGGGCAGGGCGAGGAAGAACGGCAGACGCCAGCCCCAGGCTTCGAACTGTTCTTCACCTATGATGGTGGAGATCAGCACGACCACCCCGGCACCGAGGACTAAACCGGCGATCGAGCCGAAGTCCAGCCAGCTGCCGAGGAAACCACGCTTGCGGTCAGGGGCGTATTCGGCGACGAAGATCGAGGCGCCGGTGTATTCCCCTCCAACCGAGAAGCCCTGCGCCATTTTGGCCAGCAGCAGGAGGATCGGCGCCCAGATGCCAATCGAGGCATAGGACGGGATCAGCCCGATGGCGAAGGTGCTCAGCGACATGATGACAATGGTGGCGGCCGCTCCCGCAAGGATCGTGCCAAGCTGAAATTGTGCGAACTAAAAACTGACCAGGAGGTCAGGATGATCAGCAGCTCTTCTTTCATTCCGAGGATCGATCATGCGCAATTTCACGGTGCAATACCTGTTCAACGGCGAGCTCCGCTCCCACCTGTTCGAGCTCAAGCAGGAGCAGTTACCAGTGCATGAGGCCGCTCTGCATCTGTTGGAGTTACATTTTGGTGACGCGGAAAACGGCCTGATCATGCCCCCAGCTGACGCATCGCCGGAGGAAATTGTGCAACAAGCTGAGGTGGTAGGGTTAACGCAGATTAAGGTGCTCGATTGAGTGCAATCGCATTCCCCTTTGGAATGCACGCAACACGCGCCAACGAGTACGCCACGCAGAGCCGTATTGCGTTAGCCGGCTACGACGCTTGCTCGCGGGCAAGTCGAATCGTCGCACCGCCGCTCCCACAGGTGTTGTTGGTGTGCGCAGTATTTGTGTTCGGCGCAGATCACTGTGGGAGCCGGGCTTGCCCGCGATGGCGTCTGCACATTCGACATTGATGCGGCAGGGGGAAGACAATTGCTCCAGCAGGGGATTTGCGGTGTGGGTCAGAACGTTGTCTGACAGAGATTGCCGAACTGTTGCATCGGGAAGGGTTAGGCAAGGCACTTGGCGAGGCTTACTCCGCAGAACGACAAGCCCGGGGCGAGGCCTCTAAAGGCAGGCCACAGCGCGCTTAGTTGGACAGTGAAACCGCCAGGTCCAGCGCAGTGAAGGGCACGTAAATCAGGGTGATAAACGAATACGTTTTACGTGACCGGGCCAGGAATGCGCAGACCGGCAGGACGATCATGATCACATCCAGGACTCCCCACAGTGCAAGCGGCGAGGCCTTGAAAAACCACACGTTAACGCACAGCCCGAGCAGCAGGTAGGTCGACAGCGACAGCAGGGCGTAGCGGCCATCCTGCTCGAAGTAGAGGCGCAGGCCGTTCTGTTCGTCTTCGCTGCGGCTGGGAAGCAGCAGCGCAGCGGCCACAAACAACGATAACGCCAGCAGGACCAGCACCAGGAATTCGGGGAACGAAAAGGTCGTCTTGACCGCCGGCAGGGAGTTCACCGCCCACCAGAAATCCAGCTGGGTGGCGAACAGCATGATCGCCCAGACCAGGGGCACCCAGTCAGGTTTGGCGACCCGGCGAATGCGGAAAACAGTCAATGCACCCAGGAGCAGGCGGGTAACGGACAACCCCAGGATCATGGAGAGTACCGTGGCCACGATGGCGAAATTGCTCATCACCCCTCCTGTTCAGATTGCCAATCTGCGCAACACCGCAAAATTGTCGCAAGCGTAGACCACCACTCAGCGACGTGCAGGCCTCAGCGAAGGCTCCAAGACACCCCGGCGTACACACCCAGGCCTTCACCCGGCGTCGACCGCGCGGCATCCAGGCCCTTGTCGTCATAGCCCGGCGTGACCGTGGCGGCGTAGTGCTTGTTAGTCAGGTTGCGCAGGTCCAGCCAGGTCTGCCAGTCGTCCTTGGGCGAGTTGTAGCCCACCGTCGCACCGAACAGCGCATAGGGATCGGCGTAATAGCTGTTGGCGTAATCGACTGCCACCTTGGATACCCACTGGGTGTTCAGCCCGGCAAAAAATCCCTGGGGCCAGTCATAACGCAGTTCGCCCTGGTAGTAGTGCATTGGCAGGCCCGGCAGGCGGTTGTCGCCGAAGCGATCGTCGTCGCGGTAATGGAAGTCGCTGAAGGTATAGCTCTGGCGCAGGCTCAGTTGGCCGCCGTCGTCTCGGGACCAGAGGTTGCTCTGCAGGCCGGCTTCCACACCCTGATGCACGGTGGGGCTGGCGTTGAGTTCGTATGGCGTGGTGGCGTTGGCGTCCGGCAGCACCGAGAGCAACTCGTTATGCACCTGGGCGTAGTACCAGGCCAGGCTCCATTGACCCAGGCGACTGTCGCCGCGCCCGCCGAGTTCCAGGGTGGTGGCGGTCTGGTTTTGCAGCTTGACCGGATCACGTTGAGTGCCCGTGGCGGCGCCGCTGCCTGCCGGGAAGCGCTGGTTGGCGCTGTAGATCAGCGACCAGGGATGCGGCCCTTCAACGGATCGGCTGAGGTTGCCAAACAGTTGCAGGTCCGGGTTCACCTGATAGCGCAGGCCCAGGCGCGGGGCGTAGTCCCAGTCATTGAGACTGGTCTTGCCGCCGCCGTCCGGGTAGGTCACGGCGCTTTCTCGGCGTGTGTAGATGGCGGCGAGGCCGGTGGTCAGCCACAGGTCGTCGGCGATCTGCAGATCGTTGCCTGCGTGCAATACCGTGTCCGAGCCCTGATAGGTGAAATTACGCATGGCGGTGCCCGGGGCGTACCCGGCGGTGTTGCCGGTGGGGATGCGCACCGATTCACTGGCGCCGGCGTTGGGCAGGTGCCTGGTCACTCGCAGGCCGACATTGCTCTGGCTTTCCAGGCCCCACAGGGTATCGCGACGCTTGTAGTCGAAGGTGCCGCTGACATCCGAATACGCTACCTTCAGGCGGTTGGGGCCTTCGCGCAGGTCCATCGGATAGTCGTGATAGGCCAGCCCGGTCTGGATGCTCGAATCGTCATCGATGAACCAGGTGGTCTTGTTGCCGATGAACGTGCTGCCCGGCTGATCGCGGCTGTCGTCCCGTGCGACATAGGCCGGGTTGGCGGCCCGTGCGTCGTGCTCGATGGAGTGCTTGGTCACGCGCCCGGCCAGATCGTTGTCGGTCTGGCGGTGGCGCAGATAGAAGCGCGTTTCCAGGTTCGGGTTGAAGCGATAACCGAAGTTGGCGATCAGCCCCTGGCTTTTGCTGGCGGTGTGATCCTGATACCCGTCGGCGCTCGCGTCGGTCACCGCCACGTAGTAATCGAATGCCCCCAGCACCTGCCCGGAACTGATCTGGCGCTGCTGATAGCCGTGACTGCCTACCGCATAGCGCACCTGCAACCGCGCCGCGTCGTAGCCCGTGTGGCTGATATAGTCGATGGCCCCACCCAGGGCCAGTGCACCGCGGTCAAACCCGTTGGCACCGCGCAACACTTCCACATGATCGAGCCACAGCGGTTCCAGCAACTCATAGGGCGTGCCCCCCGGCCCCGTCAGCGGCAGGCCGTCGAGCATGGCGTACAGACCCGAGGCATGGGCGCCGGGCGCACGGTTGATTCCGGAGCCACGGATCGAAATCTTCACCCCTTCATTGCCCGCAGACTGCGCATAGACGCCCGGCTGATAGGCCAGCACATCCTGGTTGCTGGCAACTCGACCCTGCAGCGCACGGCGCATGTCGACCACGTTAGTGCCGCCAGGCACCTGGGAAAGCCGCTCGCTGGCTTCCTCGATGGACGAGTCTGCGGTGCCTTGTCCGTCAGCTTCGATCAGCACCTGCCCCAACTCCATGCCCTGTGCCGCAGCGATGGCCGGACAGACGAGAGCCAGGCCCAGCAGGGCTGCCGGGAAGGAATGGGGCGAGGGCATGGGGAACTCCGGGTGAATGGCGCGGGCAGTGAGAAGTGCGACGCAGGAAACACCGAAGGGAGCACATTACTGCCGAAAAACTAATGCTCCAGGCTACATGCTTGCACTGCAAAGCCCTCATGACGCGTCACATGCCCATGACTAATTCACCGAGCCTGCTCGCTTGATATCACCGCAAAAAATATCGAGATTGCCGCTGTCCGGGGCAGTTCGCACGACGACCGAGTGCTCACTGGCAAGCAACACGGGCAGTTCCACTGGCGCACTTCTTGAGAATACCCAGCCGCGAATGGCCTGGCGTTCGGTGCCGACCTGGTCGTTCATTTCGTAGGCAACGGGGCCGGGCTGCTGGCAGCTGCCCTTGTTGATGAAGGTATACAGCCGCAGCGGCAGGGAGGCGCCGTCGGGAACGCCACTGATGATGAAGTTGAATCCGGTTTTCTTGCCCCAGTTGGCCAGGGTTACATTGCCGATTTGCCCGGTGTTATGCCGGGTGGCCTGGAGTGGCACGGACACTCCTTTCTGGGCGGGAGTGGTGCAACCGACCAGGGTGACGGTGATCAGCAATGCCAATGAGTTTTTGAGTTTCATGTCGAATCTCCAGAGTGGAAAAACTGCACTGGTAGATTAGTAGGTTTGCCGCTGTCGAATCTGCTGATCAGCGGGTTTGATTCTAACGTGGCGAAACGCAACTTATCGTTTCGCGGCGACAGGTTTTGGGGCCGCTTTGCGAACCAGCGCGAGCAAGTTCGCTCGGCACGGGGTTGGTGGTGCCCCATACCTGGAGTGAGGCGATTGCTGCGTTGTGTGCACTCATACAGTGCTCACAAGTCAGTTATCGGAGAATTTGACGGTTGCTAGACTTCGCAGCTCTTCAGCTTTCTTATCCAGCATTCAAACGGGATCAATGATGTTCAGTGAAATCCTGGTGGCTATCAATGGCAACGCCCAGAGCGACAAGGTCCTGGAGTTGGCCATGAGAGTGGCCCATGACGCCACGCGGGTGCATGTGGTGAGCGTAATCGCGTACGAATTCAGCGCACCGGATCTTGAGTCCCGGCAAGCATCGCCCGCCTCGTGGGCAGAGCAGTTGCACAGCGAAGAAATTGTCGAAAAGGCCCGGCTGTTTCTTCAGGCTCGGCACATCAAATGCACGGCCACCGTCATTGCCGGCGACCCGGAGCATGCCATCTGCAACCACGCGCGGGAGCAGGGGTGCGATCTGATTGTGATGGGGCATCACCACATGTCGACGTTTGAGCGGCTGGTGGGCAACTCGGTGGCGTATGAGGTTTTGCAGAATGCTCCCTGCCCGATTCTGATTGAGGCGGGGTGAGTGGTGTTGTCATTTGCCACTGCGCAACTGCCCCGGACTCGCCCCCAGCCGTTGTCGGAACAGCGTCGCCATATGCGCCTGGGAATTGAAGCCGCAGATGAGGGCGATCTCGGCCAGGCTGGCGCTTGAGTCGCGCAGCAGGGCGCGGGCCTTGGCCACGCGCCGGTCGATCAGGTAGCTGTGCGGGCTTTTACCGGTAGCCTGTTTGAACGCCCGCATGAAAAACCCTTCCGACAGTTCAAAAAGGCCGGCCATCGCCAGCACACTCAGCGGCCCTTCAAGGCCCGCATCGATGAACTCATCCAGCAGGCGCAGGCGGTTGGCCGTAAGGGAGCCTGTCGGTTGCGCAGGCGAGGCGATGTGCGCCGATGCCCGCTCAGCCAGGGCCAGTGCCCAGGCCTGCCAATCGTCATCCAAGGCGGCGTGCAGCATTGCGTTGCGCATGCGCAGCGCCAGGCGGATCGCTTGCGGATCGATACGATTATTAAAAGCGTGATCGCCGGGCAATTCCAGGCCATCGGTGCGCACCACCCGCAGGTATTCACCGCCCTGCGAGGACTCGGACAACACATCGCAACCGGCCGGGACAAACGCCAGGCCGTTGGGAGTGGCGAGGAAGGGCCGTACCCGGTCGTTGCCGATGGCGTGCACGCCGCGCTGGCTGTCAAAGGCGAAGCCAATGGCGGCCTGGCTTGCTACGTAACGGGTCGTGTAGGGAGCGGCGGGCAACAACTCAATCGCCCACGGCCCGGCGTCGACCCGGCGCACCGGTTCGGTCATGAGCGTTGAGGGCTGGCGATTTCGCGGGTTCATGCCCGCATAGTAGTGAAGATGGGGCAAAAAAGTCAGGTCGGCTTTCTGAAAGCCGACGTAGCGCCTGCGCACCTAGACTGGGCAAAACCTCAAGGAGACTGCCCATGCACACATTGACTCGCGACGACATCGAACACGCCGCCCGCCTGGTGTACCAGGTCATGCCCGCCACGGCTCAGTACGCCTGGCCGTTGCTGGCAGAACGGTTGGGCTGCACGGTGTGGGTCAAGCATGAAAACCACACCCCCACGGGCGCCTTCAAGGTACGCGGCGGCATTACCTTCATGCACTGGCTCAAGCGCACCCACCCCGGAGTGAAGGGCATCGTCACCGCAACTCGCGGCAACCATGGCCAGAGCCTGGCGCTGGCTGCCAGTGCCGTGGGCTTGCGCGCGTTGATCGTGGTGCCCGAAGGCAACTCGGTGGAGAAGAACAACGCCATGCGTGGCTTCGGGGGAGAGGTGGTCGAGTGCGGCCGCGATTTCGATGACGCCCGGGTCGAGGCTGCTCGCCTGGCGCAGGCGCATGACCTGTTGCTGGTGCCACCGTTCCACACCGAACTGGTCAAGGGCGTGGCCACCTATGCCCTGGAACTGTTCACTGCGGTGCCCGACCTCGACACCGTCTATGTGCCGATCGGCTGCGGTTCGGGGATCTGCGGGGTGATCGCCGCGCGCGACGCGCTGGGCCTCAAGACCCAGGTGGTGGGAGTGGTGTCGACGGAGGCTGACGCCGCCAGGTTATCGTTTGAGGCGGGAGAGATCTGTGAAACCCCCTCGGCGAATACCTTTGCCGATGGCTTGGCGGTGCGCAAGCCGATTCCCGAGGCATTTGCCATCTACAGTGCGGGCGCGGCGCGAATTGTCGCGGTTAGCGACGGGCAGATCGCCGAAGCGATGCGCATGTATTACACCGATACCCACAACCTTGCAGAAGGCGCGGGCGCTTCGGCGCTGGCGGCCCTGGTACAGGAGCGTGAAACAATGGCGGGCAGGAAAGTCGGAGTGATCCTGTCGGGGGGTAACGTCGATCGTGGGGTATATGCACAGGTGATCCAATAAGCGGACTGGCAATTAATTGTTCGGGTAAAGACTGAAACCGAGCACAGCGGCCGGGGACACGGGTCACCGGGCCCGGCCGTCAATATGGAAACATCTGCCACACTCTCCCCGACCAGCCATTGTTATGTTCCCTGGCAGTGGTGCTGGTGGTGTGGCTGCTGGTCGGTCGCAACATCTACTCTGTGTTCTTCATCGGCGTATTTGCCACGCTGTTCGCCAGCATCTCCGGCAAAACCGCCGCCTTCTCGATGCTCATTACCGATGCCTTCCAGCACGTGCTGCCCAAGCGTCGCGACAAGTACGGCAAAGAGTTTCACCATGATCCGATGCACAAGTGGTTCATGCTGTTCATACTCGTGACTCCGCTGGTCTGGTCGGTACCGGGCATGCCGGACTTTGCGACCGGCCTGGCCCTGTGGGTCGCGTTCCAGCTGGGCGTTGACCTGTTCAGCCTGTAGCAGCTGCAACCGTCGAGGGGCCCCATGGCCCCTCGGTGTTGGGTGTGCGGTTGATGGATTTGTTCATCGCTGAAAGCCTCACGAAAGTTTCCTGGCGCACCCTTCGAGCCGAGCTCTGCTATCGTATGAAAACCTCTAATCGCCCCTTCGGGCGATTTTCCGTAAGCACGCTTTACGGCACCGTCATCACGGTCAGGTTTGCGAGTTAACGGAAAACCATTCCATGGAAAACCCGCCGGTAGATCGTCCACCCTCCGAACCCCAGTCTCGCGCCGAGAAGATTGTCGAGTTTCGAAGGCAGAAAAGCCTGCTCAAGACCGGTGCCCTGCAAGACGCGATTTTCAACAGCGCTTATTTCTCCAGCATCGCTACCGACGAAAAAGGCGTGATCCAGATCTTCAACGTGGGTGCCGAGCGCATGCTTGGGTACCTGTCAGAGGATGTGGTCGACAAGATCACTCCGGCGGACATTTCCGACCCTGCCGAGCTGATCACCCGCGCCGCAGCCCTCAGCCTGGAACTCAAGACCGAAATCACGCCGGGCTTCGACGCGCTGGTATTCAAGGCTTCCCGGGGCATCGAAGATATCTATGAGCTGACCTACATCCGCAAGGACGGCAGCCGCCTCTCGGCAATGGTCTCGGTGACTTCATTGCGCGACAGCGCCGAAGTCATCATCGGTTACCTGTTGATCGGTACTGACAACACCGCACGCAAGCAGGAAGAAGCCACCCAAGCCTTGCTCGATCAGCGCCTGCGCGACCAGCAGTTCTATACCCGCTCGCTGATCGAGTCGAACATCGATGCGCTGATGATGACCAATCCCCAGGGGATCATCTCCGACGTCAACAAGCAGATGATGGCGCTGACCGGGCGCACCCGGGACGAGTTGATCGGCGCGCCATGCCGAAACTTCTTCACCGACCCTGCGCGTGCCGATGCGGCCATCAAGCGCGTGCTAAGCGAAAACAAGGTCAGCGACTATGAACTGACGGTGCGTGCCTACGACGGCACCGAAACCGTGGTGTCCTATAACGCGGCGACCTTCCACGACCGCGATCGCAAGCTGCAGGGCGTATTTGCCGCCGCCCGTGACGTCACCGAGCGCAAGCGCTTCGAGCGCACGCTGGAAGAGAAAAACGTCGAACTCGAACATGCCAGCCTGATGAAGTCGGAGTTCCTGGCGACCATGTCCCACGAACTGCGCACTCCGTTGAACGCCGTGATCGGTTTTTCCGAAGCGCTCAAGGACGGCATGGTGGGTGACATGACCGACACCCAGCGCGAGTACATCAGCGACATCTTTACCAGCGGCCAGCACCTGCTGTCGCTGATCAATGACATTCTCGACCTGTCCAAGGTCGAAGCCGGGATGATGGCCCTGGAGCTCGAACCCGTCGAGCTGCAAGGCCTGCTGAGCAACAGTTTGCTGATCGTGCGCGAAAAGGCGGCCCTGCAACGTATTCAGCTGAAACTGGAAACCGACGACGACCTGGGCACCTTCGAGCTGGACCTGCGCAAGACCAAGCAGATCGTCTACAACCTGCTGGCCAACGCGGTGAAGTTCAGCGCCGCTGAAGGCGTGGTCACGCTGGCGGTCAAGCAGGTTACGCGCGAACAGGTCGGGATCATTGAAGGCGACTGGCCCGTGCATGGCTTTGAGGTGCCGTCCAGCGAGCATGAGCAGTTTCTGCAACTGAGTGTCAGCGATACCGGCATTGGTATCGCCCAGGCGGACATGGACAAGCTGTTCAAGGCCTTCAGCCAGATCGACAGCAGCCTGGCCCGTAAATTCGAGGGCACTGGCCTGGGCCTGGCGATGGTCAAGCAATTGACCGAGCTGCAGGGTGGCAGTGTCGCGGTTGCCAGCCGCGAAGGGGCAGGGGCCCGTTTCGTGGCCTGGTTGCCCATCCGTGGAACAACAATTGTGGAGGCGCCGTGGCTGAAATCCTGATCGTCGAAGACAACGCCGCCAATATGCGCCTGGCCCGGTTGCTGCTCACCAGTGCCGGTCACAGCGTCATTTGCGCGGCTGATGCGGAAACCGGCCTGAAGCTGGCACGCGAACGGCAGCCTGCGCTCATCCTGATGGATATCCAGCTGCCGGGCATGGATGGCCTCAAGGCCACCTCGCTGCTCAAGAAGGACGCGGCGACGGCGGCCATTCCGGTGGTGGCGCTCACCGCCATGGCCATGAAGGAAGACGAGGAAAAGACCCGCCTGGCGGGTTGCAATGCGTACATTATCAAACCACTACGTTACAAGGAGCTCTACCGGGTCATCGACACGTTGCTGCAAAACACTCTGCCTCAACAGCCCTCTACCTGAGCTCTCTCCATGTCCGACACTGCCGCAACCCTGTTGATCGTCGACGATGAAACCCATGTGCGCAAACTGCTGCAGATCCTGCTGCAGAATCAGGGTTATCAGACACAAACCGCCAGTTCGGGGGAAGAGGCCCTCGCGATGATTGCGCAACAGCCGCCCGACCTGATCCTGCTCGATATCATGATGCCGGGCATGGACGGCTACGAAGTCGCCCGCCACCTGAAAACCGACAAGGCCACCTCGAACATTCCGATCATCATGCTCTCGGCTTTGGGGGAGCACAGTGCGCGTATATCGGGCCTGGAGGCGGGGGCTGAAGACTTTCTCAGCAAGCCGGTGGAAAGTGCCGAATTGTGGCTGCGGGTGCGCAACCTGCTGCGGCTCAAGGCGTTCGGCGACTACCTCAAAAGCCACAGCCTGATGCTCGAAGAGCAGCTGCAGCAGCGCACCATCGACCTGGAGCGCTTTCGCTCGGCGATGGATGCCTCGGGGGACGCGATTTTCCTGGTAAACCGCAGCAGCATGCAGCTGATCGAATTCAACCGGCGGGCCTGCCAGGTGCTGGGTTACACCCCTGAAGAGCTCCTGCGCATGACACCTGCGGACCTCAGCGATCAAACCATTGAAGAGCTCAAGGGCTTGTATGACCAGATCATCGCCGGCGCAGGGCCGCTCGAGCCTGCGGAGTCGCGCATCCGTTGCAAGGACGGCAGTTACCTGGAGGTGGAAGTCCATCGCCAGGCCTACAAGACCGGCGACGACTGGATCATTGTCGGTATCGCGCGCGACATTACCCAGCGCAAGGAAAACGACCAGCGCATGCTGCAAATGGCCCACTACGACACCTTGACCGGCCTGCCCAACCGCAATCTGTTTTTTACCACACTGGAGATGGGGCTCACCCAGGCGGCGCTCAGCGATTGGCAGTTGGCCGTGGTGACGGTTGATCTGGACGATTTCAACAACGTCAATGAAACCTGGGGCCACCTGCTGGGTGACCAGATGCTGGCTGAGCTGGCTCAGCGCCTGACTGGCTGCCTCAACGTCAGCGATACCTTGGGGCGCTTGCACGGTGACGAATTCGCCCTGATCCTGATGCTCCGCCAGGGCCAGGCGGACCCGCTGCAAACCGTCGAACGCATCCGTGAAGTGCTGCGCCTGCCGTTTCAGCTCGACGGCCAGGACACTTCGATGACCGCCAGTATCGGTATTTCCCTGTACCCCAACGACGCCGCCGATGCCCAGAGTCTGATCAAGCAGGCCAACACCGCCAGGCACCGGGCGAAGAAGATCGGCCGCGATACCTACCGGTTTTATACCGCGCAAATGAACGTGGAAGCATCGGCGCGCCAGGAGATGGAAAACGCCCTGCGCGAAGCCGTGCAACAGCAGGCGTTCGAACTGTTCTACCAGCCCAAGATCGACCTGGAAGACGGCGCGGTGTGCGGGCTCGAAGCCCTGTTGCGCTGGCCACGGCCGGGACAGGCCAATGTGTCCCCTGCGGTGTTCGTACCTATTCTGGAAAGCATGGGGCTGATTACCGAGGTGGGTAACTGGGTGATCACCCAGGTCTGTCAGAAAATGGCCGAGTGGCAACGTGCGGGGCAGGGGCCGCTGCAGGTGGCGGTCAACGTGTCCGGCCAGCAGATCATCGAGGGCGACCTGATCGCCAGCATCCGCCAGGCCCTGATCGACAACCAGATTGAACCACGCTGGCTGGAAATCGAGCTGACCGAAAGCTCACTGATGGAAAATACCGCCCACACCATCGCCAGCCTGCAAACGCTCAAACAACTTGGGGTCAAGGTTTCCATCGACGACTTTGGCACCGGTTATTCCAGCCTGGCTTACCTGCGGCGATTCCCGATCGACAAACTGAAGATCGACATCGCCTTCATCCGCGAGGTGACCAGCAACCCCCAGGACGCCGCGATTGCCCGGACCATTATCGAGCTGGCTCACAGCCTTGATCTGCAGGTCATCGCCGAGGGGGTAGAGACCCCCGAGCAGCTGGCATTCCTCACGGAAAACGGTTGTGACCAGGTGCAGGGTTACCTGTTCAGCCGGCCCTTGCCAGTCCCGGAGCTGGAGGTGTTCCTGCGCGAGCAGCAGGCATCCACCTGAGTAAGATGATACTCAACATAAAAATTTGAAACCTTTTGCCGTGGATTGCAATCCATCGCCCATAGGGGAGCAATTTTGCGCTCGCCGTCAGGTGGGCAAAAAGCAAAGGTTGGCTTTACACAAGACGACGTTGCCCGGTGCACGAAGGGCAGTCTCACAACGAGCCGGACTCAACATGCCAACTAATCACTTACCAGGCGCCGGCGCTGGCTTCCTGGCCTACGACACCCATCGGCTCGCCCTTATAGAGATAGGCGAGCGGATTCGCGACCTGGATGACACGCCCGCGTTAGCCTATGCGGCAGCGGAAATACTCGGGCGCACATTGCAGGTCAGCCGGGTCGGCTACGGCACCATCGACCCGGTGGCCGAGACCATCACGATTGAGCGCGACTGGAATGCGCCGGGGATTGAAACCCTGGCTGGCGTCTTGAGTTTTCGCGAATACGGCAGCTACATCGAAGACCTGAAAAAGAGCGAGACCGTGGTGGTGCGCGATGTCGGCGAGGACCCGCGAACTCGTGACAGTGCCCAGCAGCTCAAGGCGATCAGCGCCCAGTCGTTTATCAATATGCCCATCACCGAGAAAGGCCGGCCGGTGGCGCTGCTCTACCTCAACCATTGCGAGGTTCGCGACTGGTCGGATGATGAGCTGGCGCTGATTCGCGAAGTCGCCGAACGCACGCGCATGGCAACCGAACGCTGCCGTGCCCGGGATGATCTGCGCGATTTGGCCGCGTCCCTTGAGCATCAGGTGCAGGTGCGCACGGAGCAATTGCGTCAGTCGCAGAAGATGGAGGCCGTGGGGCGCTTGACCGGACGCTTTGCCCATGACTTCAACAACCTGTTGACCGTTATCCGGTCCTCCTGTGACTTGCTCAAGCGCCCTGGCAGTTCCGAGGAACGCCGTCTGCGCTTGGTCGACGCGATTTCCGAAGCCGTGGAAAGAGGCAGCAGCCTTACTGGTCAGTTGCTGTCATTCGCCCGCCGTCAGGCGCTCAATCCGTCGGCGCTGGATGTGAATGCCAGCGTCACGGCCATCGCCGACGCCATGACGTTGCAGGTTGGATCGGGTATCAACGTCGTCATCGATTTGCCCGAAGAATGCTATGCGATTCTAGCTGATCCAGGCCAGTTCGAAGTGGCGCTGCTCAACCTGGCCAACAATGCCATTGAAGCCATGAACGGCCACGGTGAACTGGTCATCAGCGTAGCCGCGGCCGAGCGTATTCCGGCGACCCGGGGTGACCCTGCGATCGAAGGCAACTTCATTGCCATCGCTGTCAGCGACAACGGCTCGGGCATTGCCCCGTTTTGTCTCGAAAGGATTTTCGAACCTTTTTTCACGACCAAGACCGTTGGCCAGGGCACCGGCCTGGGCTTGAGCCAGGTGTTCGGGTTTGCCAAGCAGTCTGGTGGCGAGATACGCGTGGACAGTTGCCTGGGCCAGGGCAGTGCCTTCACCCTGTATTTACCTTGTGCGTAAGCGAGCGAGTGGATAGCCCGAATCGGAAAATGGCGTTAGCATCGTAGACCTTCGGCCGATGGCCTGTAGTTCAGATCAGGGTTTCATTGTGGAAAAGCTAAAACGCCTTCAAAGCGGAATCGAGGGGCTTGATGCTCTGCTCAAGGGTGGGCTTGTCGCGGGTTCGTCCTACATCATTCAAGGACGCCCGGGCTCTGGTAAAACCATCCTCGCCAACCAGCTCGGGTTTCATCATGCGCGCAATGGCGGCCGGGTCCTGGTCGCCACGTTGCTGGCCGAATCCCATGATCGCCTGTTTCAGTTTCTCTCGACCCTGAGCTTCTTCGAGCCGGCCCGGGTCGGCGCCGAGATTCAGTTTGTCAGCGCTTTCGACACCCTGGAAAACGAAGGCCTGGACGAAGTGGTCAAACTGCTGCGGCGTGAAATCAGCCGACAGAAGGCCACGGTGCTGGTGGTCGACGGCTTGCTCAATGCGCGCTCCAAGGCCGACTCACCCATCGACACGAAAAAATTCATCTCCGAGCTGCAAGGCCACGCCGCCTTCGCTGGTTGCACCGTGCTGTTCCTCACCAGCTCCCGGCTGGATGACGGCAGCCCCGAGCACACCATGGTCGATGGCGTCATTGAGATCGGTGAAGAGCTGTTCGGCACCCGTTCCGTGCGGCGCATCCAGATGCGCAAGACCCGGGGCAGCGGCGCGCTTACCGGCCTGCACGAATGCGAAATCACCGATGACGGCCTGGTCGTCTATCCACGTTTGGAAAGCCTCTACAGCCATCCGTCCATGCCCGACAGCGCAGACCTGACGCGCATCCCCAGCGGCATTGGTGCGCTTGACGGTCTGATCGGCGGCGGGTTGCACAGTTCCTCCGTGACCTTGGTGATGGGCCCTTCGGGGGTCGGCAAAACCACCCTGGGCCTCAAGTTTCTTGCTGAATCGACGGTGGACGCCCCCGGCCTGCATTTCGGTTTTTACGAAAGTCCGCAACGGCTGCGGCTCAAGGGCCAGTCGTTGGGGATCGACATCAAGGGCATGGAAGAAAGTGGCGCGCTCAGCATTGCCTGGCAGCCCACCACCGAGGGCTTGATCGACAGCCTGGGTGCACGCCTGCTGAGCATCGTCGAGCAGAAGGGCATCAAGCGCGTGTTTATCGATAGCCTCAGTGGTCTGGCACGGGTGTCGACCACGCCGGCGCGGATCACTGATTTCTACAGCGCCCTGATGAGCGAACTGCGCGCCCGGGGCGTGACGGTATTCGCCTCGTGGGAGATGCGTGACCTGTTCGGTTCCGAGGTCAGTGCGCCGACGCCGGACCTGTCGAGCATCGTCGATAACCTGATGCTGATGCGTTTCTTCGAGACCCAGTCTGAACTTCGACGACTGCTTTCGATTCTCAAGGTACGAGACAGCGGCTATGACCCCTCGCTTCTTGAAGTGGTTATCCATGAACACGGCGTCGAACTGAAAAAGGCCTCACGACATGCAACGGCAGTCCCCAATGATTCTGCGTTGCCCGGTTCAATTTCCTAAGTCTGTGAGTCGGGTTGAATTGACATGACCACCATCCTGGTCGTCGACGACGAGTACTTGATCGCTGATATCCTCGGCTACGCGCTGGAGGATGAGGGGTTCATGGTAGTAAAGGCCAGCAATGGCCAAAAAGGGCTTGAGGTGATGGAGCGCGAGCGTCCTTCGCTGGTCATTACCGACTTCATGATGCCGGTGATGGACGGCCTCGAATTTGCCAAGGCGGTTCGGGCACTGCCGGTGGCCAGTCAATTGCCGATCATCCTGATCAGCGGTGCCCAGGCCCACATCGGCATGCAGCGCTCGGACCTGTTCGATGCGGTGCTGGAAAAGCCGTTCAATATTGACCTGGTGATCGCCAAGGCGCGGGAGCTGCTGGCGTTGAGCTGACCGGCCTGGCAAAACCTGCCGCCACCCCCAACTCCCTGATGCATCAATTCCGGCACTCCGACAAGACCACCTTGCAGGTCCTGGGCGTGCCGCCTGATCGTCCGGCATAACGAGCGCAGTTATTCAGCGACTTCTGCCGGGCGATGCTCAGGGTAGCCCCCCACGCCAGGCCGCCTTCGCCGGCCGTGGGCAAGGCCTTGGCATAGCAACTTGAACCGACGTTCGAAGCCGCGTAGCGAGCCGTGGTGGTTCCGCCGGAACAACCGGCAGTCAGCGCCAGGTTAATGGCGAGCAGGGAGGGTATGACCCAGGTTGAGCAGGGATGCGCTGTTTTGGCGGTCATTCCCATGTCCCCTGTAGCGACGTGATGGTGACCTGTTTAGCGTAGTCGGTTTATTTTCTACGCAATATTGAGTTTTCATTCCTGTAATGACGATGCCTACTTTGGCGCGCCGGTCATGCGATAAGTCAGCAAAACGATGCCGGTGACCACAATCACCCCTCCCAGCACCTGCCCCGCGCTGAGCATTTGATCCAGCACAATCCAGCCCATCAGCAGCGTTGCCAACGGCTCGATGTTCATGACCGGAGCATTGCGTGGCATGTTCAGTCGAGGCACTGAAATGAACAGCACGATAAAACCGGTGCCATAAAGCACCACCAGAGTGGCGAGGGCCAGCCATCCGGTCGAGGTTGCGGGCAGGTTCAGTCCGCCTGGCAGGGCGCCGGTCAGGCCCGCCAGATTGACGCTGCTGAAGACGATAAAAATGGTCAACAGACTGCGCACCGAACCACGTACCTGCGCCAATTTGTGGTCGGTGATCCACAACGCGCAGGCGAATACGCTGGCGGCGCAGAACGCGAGTGCGACGCCCAGGAGCCATTCCGGGCTGACGTCGCTGGTGGTCGAAAGGCGCCCGGGGACGTCGAGCACAAACACCAGCCCCACCAGAATCAAACCCATCAACATAGCGGTGCGCGCGGTTGGTCGCGGGCCGCCCATTGCCCATGTAAGCAACGCCAGCAGGATGGGGAACACGTTTGCCACCAGCAGCGCCAGTGCCACCGGCACCCGCGCGACAGCCGAGTACAGGCACAGGCTCTGCGCGGTAATCAGGAGGCCCAACAGCAATTGCCAGCGCCAGGCACCTGCCGGCAGACGCAGACTCTGTTTTTGCCACAGCACCAGGATGGCGAGTACCAGCAAGGTCCCGCCAGAACGCAGCAAAATCGCCAGCAACACACCCGCGCCATCATCGAAAGCGACCCGTGCCGCCACATGGTTGCCGGCGAACGCACAGCCCATGCACAACAGAATGATCACGGCGAGATGGCGGGGGAAAGGCGCCGGTAGGGTTTGGGCAAGGGCAGGGCGGGGCATGGCAGATCTCGAAGGGTGACAGGCCAACTCGGGATGGCTCGTGGGTTTTTATTATGTTGTCGTACAACTGCTTCGATTTGTACCGTATTCAGCCAGGCCGGGCAAGAGAGTTTTTGAGCGATGAAGGCTTTAGGATTGAGCTAAGTTGAATTTTTCTAGTGCTTTGGCAAAGCTGTAGAGGTCGTATGACTTCGTTAGGTCAGTTTCTGTACCTCAACGCTTCCACCAATGCAGAAAACGCTGCAGACGTCTGGCGTCTGTTGGGATAGTACAAATGGTAGCCCTGGAACTCAGGGCACCAGTCGGCCAGGACCTCCTGGAGTCGGCCGTCGGCCAGGTACGGTGCAACCAGTTCTTCGGGTACGTAGGCCAAGCCAATGCCATCGGCGGCTGCGTTGAGTACATGCATGATGCTGTTGAACACCAGTTGGCCGTCGACCTTGACCGTAAAAGCCTTGCCATCGTTTTCGAATTCCCAGGCGTAGATCGCCCCGGATGGTCGGTGGCGGATGTTCACGCATTTATGTCTGGTCAACTCATGGGGGGTTGTGGGAGCCGGGTTGCGGGCGAAGTATTCTGGAGAACCCACCACGGCCAACCGCCAATCCGGGCCTATGCGAACGGCGATCATGTCTTTGCTGATCGATTCGCCCATTCGGATGCCGGCATCAAATCGCTCCTCGACCACGTTGGTGAAGCCATAGTCGACGTAGAACTCCAGCGTGATATCCGGGTAGCACGTCAGGAATTCTGCAAGCATCGGCCGCACGCACAATTCAATCTGATCGTCAGTACAGGAAATACGAATCGTGCCACTGGGCTTGTCCCGCAGCTCGCCCAGCGCTTCAAGCTCGGCGGTAATCTGGTCAAAGAGCGGGGCAATCGAGCGCATCAGCCGTTCCCCCGCCTCCGTGGGCGCCACATTGCGTGTCGTACGGGCCAGCAGTCGTATCCCCAGTCTTTGTTCAAGTGCGCGGATCGTATGGCTTAGCGCAGAAGGCGAGACGCCCAGTTTGGCGGCGGCTTTCGTGAAGCTCTGATCTCGCGCTACTGCCAAAAAAGCCTGCAGGTCGTTGACTTTGGTGTTGGCCATTACTGAATTTTTCTCAAAACCGCATGAAGATTATGACTACTAATCAAGATATTCCCGATCAGTCAAGCTATGTCACCTACGGGCGATGGCTTGGATGGCCGGTGCGGGTCAGGTGCATCGGTATGACCGCGTGGACTTGATTCCCTGGACCCGGCTCAACGCCTTTTTTACCCGGCAGCTGACGGTGGTTGGCTAACCGGGCAGGGCTGCACCCCACAACGTTTGGATGAGAGGTTTTTGCATGACGGCTCAAGTATTCGACACCCCGGAAGGTGATGTCTCAGCCCGGCCTGGGACTGGCGAACAGCCGGCCTGCTGGAGTGGCATTTTTGCGATGACACTGTGCGTATTCGCGCTGATTGCCTCGGAATTCATGCCTGTCAGCTTGCTTACGCCGATTGCCTCGGACCTGCAAATCAGTGAAGGGCTGGCCGGTTACGGGATCGCCATATCCGGCGCTTTCGCGGTGCTGACCAGCCTTTCGATTTCCAGGCTGGCAGGCTCGCTGGACCGCAAGACGCTATTGCTGCTACTGACCGGGATGATGTGTATTTCGGGGCTGGTGGTGGGCCTGGCGCCAAACTATACGGTGTACATGATGGGGCGTGCGCTGATCGGCGTGGTGATCGGCGGGTTCTGGTCGATGTCGGCGGCAATGGCCATGCGCCTGGTGCCTTCCCATAGCGTGCCCAAGGCTCTGGCGATCTTCAACGGTGGCAATGCGTTGGCAACCGTAGTGGCCGCACCGCTGGGAAGCTATCTGGGCAGTGTCATCGGTTGGCGGGGCGCTTTTTTGTGCCTGATTCCGGTCGCGATCATCGCGTTGATCTGGCAATGGATCAGCCTGCCAGCCATGCCGGCGGCGCCGCGCGAAGCGGGTGCTGGCAATGTCTTTCGATTGTTCAAAAAGCCATTGGTCAGTTTCGGCATGTTGAGTGTGGGCCTGTTCTTCATGGGGCAATTTGTGTTGTTCACCTATCTGCGCCCGTTCCTGGAAAGTATCACGGGTGTAGATGTCTCCCTGTTGTCGATGATCCTGCTGGTCATCGGAGTGGCGGGTTTTGTCGGGACCCTTGTGATCGGCACATTCCTGAAAGCCGGAATGTACCGGGTACTGGTCTGCATTCCACTGTTGATGGCCGCCATTGCACTGTCCTTGATTGTCCTCGGCGACGGAGTCGTGGCAGCGTTTGTATTGCTGGGTCTGTGGGGCCTGATCGCAACGGCGGCACCGGTGGGGTGGTGGTCATGGCTGGCCAAGGCATTGCCCAGGGACGCGGAAGCCGGTGGCGGCCTGATGGTGGCCGTCATTCAGCTATTCATCGCGCTGGGCTCCACCCTCGGCGGGCTGCTGTTCGACGCAAGCGGCTATCGCCTGACATTTCTCGCCAGCGCCATCTTGCTGGTGCTGGCGGCAGTGTCGGCCTTTTTCACATCGCGAAAACAGCTTTGATGGAAGGTGGATTTGATCAAGGCAGGCTAATGTCCGCCGCTTGAAACCCTCAAGGCAACCGTTCAATGGCAGAATCTCCCGAACTTGATCTTTTTGGAGACCACCATGCTTCGTGGATTTGAACGAAGGCTCGACCCTTTTCCTCCCGACGAGGTACCACCGCCACCCGCGGGGCTGGCGCGGTTCCTGTGGGCATGCACACGGGGCGCGCGCGGTTATATTCTTGCGTTTGCGCTGCTGAGTGCCGGTGTGTCGATCTACGAAGCCTGGCTGTTTTCTTTCCTCGGCCAGGTCGTGGATCTGCTCTCGACCTGGAAAGCCGGCGGTGATGCCGCGGCCCAGGAAAGTCGCGTGCTGTGGGGCATGGGCATCGTAATGGTGACCAGTGTTGCACTGGTGGCGTTGCGCACCATGGTGCAGCACCAGATATTGGCGATCAACCTGCCGTTGCGGCTGCGTTGGGACTTCCACCGCCTGATGCTGCGGCAGAGCCTTTCGTTCTTTTCCGATGAGTTTTCCGGCCGGGTCACCACTAAGGTGATGCAGACTGCGCTGGCCGTGCGCGACGTGCTGTTCACCCTTATTGAGATCGTCCCGGGAATAGGCGTGTACTTCATCGCGATCATTGCGCTGGCCGGCGGCTTCGCACTGAAACTGATGCTGCCTTTCATTGCCTGGATCCTGCTGTTCGGGCTAGCCATGCTCTATTTCGTACCCCGTTTGGGCAAAGTCGGGCAGGAACAGGCGCACGCGCGCTCCTCGATGACCGGGCGTATCTCCGACGCCTATACCAACATCACGACGGTCAAGCTGTTCTCCCACTCCAATCGTGAAGCGCACTTCGCGCGTGCAGCCATGGAGGATTTCAAGCTGACCGGCTTTCGCCAGATGCGCCTCGTCAGCCAGTTCGAGATCGTCAACCAGGCATTGGTGGTGGCCTTGATCATGGCGGCCGGCGGCTATGCCCTGTGGCTATGGCACCAAGGCGAGGTCGGCGCCGGTGCCGTGGCGGCCATCACCGCCATGGCGTTGCGCATCAATGGCATGTCGCACTGGATCATGTGGCAAATGACCTCTCTGTTCGAGAGCATCGGCACCGTGCAGGACGGCATGTCCACACTGACCCACGGCCCCAAGGTGCAGGACGCGCCGGACGCAGGTGTGCTGGTGACTTCTGGCGGGGCGGTCACTTTCGACAACGTCAGCTTCAACTACAACGGCGAGCGCCAGGTGCTCGATGGCCTGAGCCTGAACATCCGCGCGGGCGAAAAAATCGGTCTGGTTGGCCGCTCCGGGGCAGGGAAGTCGACGCTTATCAACCTGCTGCTGCGCTTTTACGACGTCGACAAAGGAGAGATTTGCATCGACGGGCAAAACATCGCACACGTCACGCAAGACAGCTTGCGCAGCGCCATCGGGATGGTCACTCAGGATACTTCCCTGTTGCACCGTTCCATCCGCGACAATATCGCCTACGGCCGACCTGACGCGAGCGACGCGCAAATCCGCAGTGCTGCGGCCAGTGCGCAGGCCGATGAGTTCATCAGCCAACTGAGCGACCGACAAGGCCACACCGGCTACGACACCCTGGTAGGCGAGCGCGGCATCAAGCTTTCGGGCGGCCAGCGCCAGCGCGTCGCGATCGCCCGGGTGATGCTCAAGAACGCTCCGATCCTGCTGCTTGACGAGGCCACCAGTGCACTGGACTCGGAAGTCGAAGTGGCGATTCAGGAAAGCCTCGATGACATGATGCAAGGCAAGACCGTGATCGCAATCGCCCATCGGCTGTCCACGATCGCAGCCATGGATCGACTTATTGTCATGGATGACGGCCGTATCATCGAGCAGGGCACTCACAGCGAACTGCTCGCTAAGAACGGCATCTATGCGCGGCTGTGGCATCACCAGAGCGGCGGTTTTCTGGGGGAGGATCGAGGGGTGGCCGAGTTTATGGAGCAGGAGTGAGCGTGAAGTGTCCGGCGCGTTTATTCATGCGCCGTCTCCGCACCGGCCGCTGACCACAGTTCGTAAGCTTCTTTCATCCTCTGCCAGGTATGCGCGTCGGCGGGGATGAGGTGCTCGATGCGCAATGAGGCCACGGTGATATCGAGCGGCATGCCGAACGTTGTAAAGGTGGATAGGAATCGCAGTTCCCCTTTGTTGGTGCGCACTCGGGTCAGTATCAAGGGTGACGATGGTGTGTCCAGCGGGATGTCTGTCGGCCCTGCCAGGTGCTGCATAAGACGCGCCAAGTCGGGATTGCTGATGGCTTCCCTGGCGGCGCGTTGCCACGCAATAGCCCGGATTTCCTGTGCGTTCACCAGACAGTCTCCCAAGCCGCCGGGACGCAACAGGGTGTCGAGCAGGTTGAGACGTCGCCTCATGCCACCGCCGCCTTGTAGGAGCTGCCGAAGGCTCGGGCCGCGTTCGGCAGCTCCTACAGGGAATGTTGCAGCACAACATTCATCGAGCATCGCGAATGCGTGCGGAAAAGTTCGGTATCCCGTGTATGTCACCACCTGGGGCGATCCGAAATCGGAGGACAATAGATCCGGTTCCTTTTCCGATAACGTGCATCTCGCATTGGCCTTCTTTTTGGTTAGCAGTGGACGGTCAAAGGTTCTGATAGATTGGGACAAATTTGCTATCTGTTCGAGAAACACAATCCATGAGAGTTATTCGTAGCAAGGATTTCACCGCCAGTCGCGCCTGGGGCGCTGACGACATTGCTAACATGGGTGGAACCACCGTCCGCCTCCACTGGACCGACCAGCCGTACAAATGGCATGTCAATGATGGCGAGGAGGTATTCGCCGTCCTCGACGGCACGGTAGATATGCATTATCGCGAATCAGGCATCGAGCGCGTCGTGACATTGGTGGTGGGCGACGTGTTCTTCGCAGGGGTTGGATGTGAGCACGTTGCGCATCCTCGTGGAGAAGCGCGGATTCTGGTTGTCGAACGTGAGGGCAGCGTTTGAACGACCTAAGCTTGCGCTCATCACTATCAGCGGCTCTGACAGATCATTCGGGATCGATAGCGTGCATTGGCGACAGGTCGCTCCTGGCAAAAAAGCTTCCGGTCATCAGAAGCTATTCTGAGCCAATTACTCCGTTCATGAAGACTCTCACGTAAGCCTCATGAAGGGATTCTTCAGCGGAACGTAAGAAACACGTAACCGCCCCTGGTCATGCAATCCTCGATTCATACAAACTCCGGCAATACTCTTTGTCCAACCCCCCCGTTTTTCTCCCACCCCGCGCCACCTAACATCGCCCCCAAGCCGCCAGCAATTACGCTTCGCGGCTTCCTCAACGAGGCGGTGAACATCATGACCTTCAAGAAAACAGCCCTGCTCATACTTTTCGGCACCTTCGGTGCACACGCCTATGCGGCGGACAACGCCGAGTCCAAAACCATCCCAATCGAGACCTACGACTACGCAACCAAACTGGACATCGAGCACGTCATCTCCATCAGCGAACCAGCCAACGAGTGTGCCCCGGTGCCGGTTCGGATGACTTATGAGGACTCTTACGGCGAGCGCCATGTTTTGCAGTATCACGTGATGGGGACCGGCTGCTCAAGTTGAGTCCGGTGCTGGCGTTGGAGGGTCGACACTCCATGCCGCTACGCTCAGTTTCCTGGTCCGATGATGTGTTCATCCGATGCCAGTCGCTCTGGTATCGACTGCTTGAGAAATTCCACCCAGGTTTTGATTTTCGCATCGACGAACTTGCGCGACGGGTAGATCGCGAACAGGTTCAACTCTTCCATCCGATATTTCGGCAAGACCCGCACCAGCGTTCCCGCCCTCAAGCCGTCCACGGCCGATGCAACCGGTTGTATGCCAATTCCCATGCCTTTGTTGATCGCGATGGTCATGCCGTCAGCGGTGTTGATGTGCAAGGGCGACACCGGAATGTTGATGGTTTCCATGCCTTCGGGCCCTTCGAATGTCCAGTTTTCCTCCGGCATCACTGTGTTGACGATGCGCAGGCAATCGTGTTCGCCGAGTGTGGCGGGGGAGTCGGGGGTTCCGCGTTTTTTCAGGTAGGCCGGCGAGGCGCACAGCACGCTGTAGGTGGTACCCAGCCGTTGTGCAACGAAGCCGGAATCGGGCAGGTCGCGGGCCAGGACGATGGACATGTCGTAGCCTTCCTCGAGCAGGTCGGGGACGCGATTTGTCAGGGTCAGGTCGAACATCACGGTGGGGTGGATCTCGCGGTATCTGGCGATGGCGTCGATCAAGTAATGGTTGCCGATAGCCGACATGGTGTGGATTTTCAGGCGGCCGACGGGAAGGGTTTGCGCGGTGCCAGCTTCGTCGTCGGCGTCGCGCACGTCGTCAATGATCTTTTCGCAACGTTTCAGGTAGCGCATGCCGGCCTCCGTGAGGGCCAGACGTCGAGTGGTTCGGTTGATCAGGCGCGTGTGCAGCCGGGTTTCGAGGGCGGTGATGGTTTTCGAGACGTTGGTCGTGGTGGTATCCAGCAATTGCGCAGCGGCGGTGAAGCTGCCGCTTTGGGCGACGCAGACGAAGAAGCGCATGCTCTGGAAGACGTCCATCGGGGTGCTCCCGCAAATTCACTGGAAAAATAGATAGATGGCCTCGCTCGGAGGCCGTCTATCTATCGTGTGTCACTTCTTGCGTGGAATAAACCCCGGCACCCCTGTCTCCACCACGGAGTTGAAACGAATCCGCGTGGTGATCTCGTCCTTGATCTCCCGCATGGCGCGCTGCGGCAGGGTGCTGATGTCGAAGTTCTCCTGAATGTGCCCTGGCGTCGCCGAAGTGGTGAGAAACGCTGTACCGCGCTGCACAGCCCAGGCAAGCAGCACTTGTGCCGGGGTCTTCTGCACGCGCTTGGCGATGCCGGTGATCACCGAGTCCTCCAGCACATTCGGCTGCATGCCATGGCCCAACGGGGCGAAGGCGAGGACGAGTATGCCGTGCTGTTTGCAGAACTCCAGCAGCTCCCATTCAGGCAAGTACGGGTGCGATTCGATCTGCACCACGGCCGGCTTGATCCGTGCGGCGGCGACGATTTCCTTGAGAGCGTCGAGGGTGATGTCCGAGAGGCCGATGGATTTGCAGCGACCCTCATCCACCAGGTTCTCCAGGGCGCGCCAGGTATCGATCAACTTGACCTCGCCGTCGTAAATCACATGCCCGTACACGTCGCGAGGGTCCTGGTCATCACCCGCCTGGAAAGCGAACGGCGTGTGAATCAGGTAGCAATCGATGTAGTCGACTTGCAAGCGCCGGCAGCTCGCTTCGAGTGCTGCTTCGACTCGCTCCGGACGGTGGTTGGTGTTCCACAGTTTAGTGGTGACGAACACGTCTTCGCGTCGGATCAGACCGGCGGCGAACACCTGCTGAAAGGCCACGCCGATCTGTTCTTCATTGCGATAGCGCTCGGCGCAGTCGAAGTGGCGAAAGCCCACTTCCAGGGCGCATTTGACCGCTTCGGTGGTGGTGCTCAGGTCGCGGAACAGCGTGCCGAATCCCACCGCCGGCATCGTGCCAGCGCCATTGTTCAGCGGTAAACGGGTGTCGCGTAGTGCATCGTGAAAGGCTTCGTAGGTCATGGCGTTTCTCCGTCGTTACAGCGGTTGTTGAGCGAGGGATTTCGCAGCGGCGTGGGCGGCGACTTGTTGCTTGAACACGCCAACCGAGTGGCCGCCGAGCGCGACGAACAGGTGCACGCTGTCGAGGTATCGCGCGGTCCGGGCCTGGATCTGGCCGAGCAGCGCCTGCTGGTAGGCGCGCTCGGCTTCGAGCACCTGCAGCACGCTGTTTTCTCCCTGCACGTAAGCTTGTTGGTTGAGCCGCAAACTGCTATCGGCGGCGCGCAAGGCGTCGTCCTGGAACTGGCTCCGCTCCGCGCCGTGGTTGATCGCCTGCAAGGTGTCCGCGACCTGACCGAACGACTGAATCAGCGTCTGTTGATAGCGGGCGAGTGCCGCGTTGTAGCCTTCGACGGCCGCCTGACGTTCAGCTTTGAGCGTGCCACCATTGAAGATCGGCGCGGTCAGCCCCGCGGCGAATCCCCACAGTGCGGCGCCCCCGTTGCCGGATGCCGCTTGCGCTAGCGAGGCGGACAGCTCGACATGCGGGTACAGATTGGCGGTGGCGACACCCACGGCGGCGCTGGCGATGTGCAGTTCCGACTCGGCTTGCAGCACATCCGGCCGGCTGTGGGCCATCTCCGACGGCAGACTGACCGGGATGCTCTGCGGCAAGTTGAAGTCATCGAGGCTGAAGTCGGGGGCAATCCAGTCCGCCGGACCTGCGCCGGCCAGAATCGACAACGCATGACGTGCGGCATCGCGCTGCTGGGCGAGGGGCGGCAGCAGGGTGCGATCCTGGGCGAGGCGGGTTTCGGCCAGGGATACGTCGATCTGGTTGGTGCTGCCGCTCTGATGGGCGCGGCGGATCAGGTCGAGATTCTTCGTGTCGTTGGCCAGCAGGGTTTCCACGGCCTGGATCTGCGCGTTGGCCGAGGCGAGCAGCAATGCCTGACTGGCGACGTCTCCGGTCAGCGTCAGGTACGCGGCTTCGTAGCGATGGGTTTGCAGAGTGGTCAGTGCTTGCTGCTGTTCGACCCGCCGTTTGTTGCCACCAAACGCATCCAGATCAAACGCGACTCGTGGACCGATTGCGTAGAAATTTTCCACCACGGGTTCCGGCCCGTTGTGCGTGCGTTGGCGTCCGGCCTGGCCGGCGAAATCCACTTGCGGATACAGCGCGCCTTCAGCGGCTGCCACCGAGGACGCGGCTTGGCGAATGGTGGCGTCGGCAGCAACCAGTTCGAGGTTGCCAGCGATGGCGCGACGCACCACTTGATCGAGCTTCGGCGAGTGAAACGCCGACCACCAGTCACCGTTGAGGCGTTGGCCCATGTCGAAGTGCTGAGCCCCCGGCGCGCCCTGTGTCTGCTCGGCCTGCTGGTCGTAGTGTTGCGATTGACTGACATCGGGTCGCTGAAAGTCCGGCCCGACAGTACAGGCCGACAGCATGACCAGCGCCGCCAACAGGGTGATTTTCGTCGGCAACGATTGCCGCGAGATGAAGCGCGTAAAAGATTTCATGTTCCAGACTCCACTAACATTAGTTGGCCGCAACGGGCTTGCGCAGGAACAGCACCAGTGGACTGGCCACCAGCATCGCCACTAGCAGAATCTTGAATTGGCCCATGACCGCGATAAACGCCGCTTGATGGGTGATCAGATGGTTCAAGCCCTCGAGCGCTGGCGGGGACGTCGGCAGCGAATGGCGATAGGGCGTCAGCTGGCTGGCCAGCGCCGAGTGCATGGACTGGGTGTTGTTGAAGAAGTAGATCTGCACCACCGCCACGCCAAGCGTGCTGCCGTAGACGCGCATCAGGTTGAAGAAACCGGTGGCTTCCGGGCGCAGCTGCGGATCGAGGGTGCTGAAGGCGACTTTGCTCAGGGCCGGCATCAACATGCCGAGTCCGGCGCCCTGGACGAATCCGCTGACGGCCACGGGCGTCCAGTCCATCAGTGGCGAGTAGCCGAGCATCAGCCAGTTGGCGTACACCACGAGCGCGATGCCGAGGACAACAAACAACCGAGGATCGATCCGCGTCGGCGCCCGGCCCATCAGCAGGAAAGCGCCGACCAGGCCAATGCCGCGCGGTATGGTCAGGAACCCTGTGGTGTCTGGCGGGTAACCGAGGATTTCATCGAGCATCGGTGAGGTCAGCGCCATGGTCGACAGCAACACGAAACCGAGGGCGAAGAAGATTGCTGTTGAGCACAGGAAGTTGCGGTCGGCGAACAACCCCTTGCTGAGGAAATGCACCTGGCGCGTCAGCACATGCACCACGAACAGGTACAGCCCGAGCGCGCTGGCCAGCGCTTCGATCCAGATCTCCGGCGAGTCGAACCAGTCCAGCCGTTCGCCAGGGTCGAGGAGCATTTGCAGCCCGATCATGCCGAGGGTGAAGCTGGCAAAGCCGAAGAAATCGAATGCAGGACGCTGTGCGGCTTTCTTCTCGGAGAGCAACAGTGTTACGACCATGAAGATGTAAGCGGTCAGTGGCAGGCTCAGGTAAAACATCGGTCGCCAGTCGAAGTACTCGCAGATCACACCGCCGATGCTCGGACCGCTGACGATGCCGAACAATACCAGCGCCGTCCATTTCGGGCCGAAGCCCTGGTGGCGTGCGGCGGGCAGCGTCTCCATGGCAATAGCCATCGACAACGGCGCCAGCACGCCGGCGGCGAGGCCTTGCAGGATGCGCGCGGCGATAAACGTCAGCGGCGTGTCGGCCAGGGTAACGAGCCACAGGCCCGTGGCGAACGCGGCGAGCGCAGTCTGATAGACAAGCTTCAAACCAAAGCGCCCGGCCAGCCATTGAGCGACCGGCGTGGTGATGGCGCTAGCGGCAAGGTACGCGGTGAAGATCCACCCGGCCTGGTCGTCGGTCATCGACAGGCTGCCCTGAATCAGGCGCAGTGCCGCGTTGGGCAGCGGCAGGTTGGCCGACTGCAGGTAGGTCGCAAGCAGGGCGACGAAGCGCAGGGCGCGGGCGTCGGCTGCCGCCGAAGTGGTGGTATTCATCAGAAGTCACCTGCGCTCAGCAACGACTTGAGGGGATGCCACCATGGCGTACGGTGCCCGGTGTCGACCCGGACCGTGGCGCTGGTACCGGAAAACAGCGGCAGGCTCGGATCAAGCTCATCCAGCTCCAACCGTACCGGCACCCGTTGCACGACTTTCACCCAGTTACCAGTAGCGTTCTCCGGCGGCAGCAGAGCAAAGTCGGAACCTGCGCCCGGGCTCATGCTGGTAACGTGGGCCTTGAACTGGCGATCCGGATAGGTATCGATCGAAATGGTCGCGGCCTGCCCGGGGCGCATGTGCGTGACTTGCGTCTCGCGGAAGTTGGCTTCGACCCAGATCTCGCGGTTGGAAATCAATGCGAACGCGGGCGCGCCGCTGTTGAGGTAGTTGCCGACTTGCAGATCGTCGACCTTGGCAACGATTCCGTCGTCCGGTGCGGTCACGGTGGCGTAGGACAGGTACAGTCGCGCCTCATCGAGCTGCGCCTTGGCCTCGCGAACGGTCGGGTGGCTGTCGATAGCGATGTTCGCGTTTCCGTTCAGCGCGACCACCGTGCTGGCGATTTGTTGTTCAATCGAGGCGATGCGTTGGTGCGAGACTTTAAGGTCGGTTTCTGCCCGTTCGTATACCGCTCGTGAGACGAAGTCGGCGGCTACCAGGGCTTTTTTGCGGACGAACTCTTTCTGGTCGTAATCCTCCGACGCCCTGGCCGATTGCAGTTCGGCCTGTTGCTGGCGATAGCTGGCCTTGAGGCTGTCAATGCGCAGCCGGGCGTTACCCAGTTGGGCTTCGGCGCGGTCGACGGCGATCTGCAACGGCGCCGGATCGATGAGAAACAGCACCTGGCCCTTGTGCACCGATTGGTTATCTTCCACCGCGATCTCGACCACTTGCCCGGAAATCCGCGCATTGATCGAGGCTTTTGCGACCCGGGCGTAGGCGTTATCGGTGGAAACGAAGGGCTCGTTGGCCAGGTAATAGTTGCAGCCCAGCGCTGCAAACAGCGCCGGGAGGCCGGCCATGAGCAGCGGCCGAAGCTTCTCCTTGAACTGCTTTTTTGGCGAGGTGCCACCCAGGTCAGGACCTGGATGTTGTTGGGCGTTTGTTGCCGAGAGATCGAATTGCTTAGTCATGATCGAATCCACCTGTAACCGGGAAATCGGGCCGACCTGTGCGCAATCGCCAGCGGCCCCGACATCATCATTGCCGTGAGTAATCAAGCCCGTGCGCGGCGGGGGGAGGGTGGCTCCGTTGCCGCTGTTTTCGTCGTTGCCAGACCCGGTTCGAGCTCCGCTACAACAAACTGCGAATCAAGGAATTTGTGTTTCCTCAATTTTGTGCGATGGTGTAAGAATATGGGTGACTAACCCTTCCTGCAAGGAATTTGTACGATATGGCACAAAATAAAACGACGGAAGGAAAAGGCCGCGGCCGTCCCCGCGCCTACGATCCGCAGACCGCGCTGAACCAGGCGCTAGGTGTGTTCTGGAACACCGGCTATTCGGCGGCTTCGCTGGATAGCATCGCCAGCGCCGCCGGAATGAACCGGCCGAGCCTCTATGCTGCGTTCGGCGATAAACACGCGCTGTATATAAAGGCGCTCGACCAATATTGGGAAACTGCCCATGCCACGATGCAGGCCGCGCTGAACAACAGCGACCTGACGCTTGCGCAAGCGCTGATAGCCTTCTATGAGGGGCAACTGGCGATTTACTTCTCGGGTGACGGCCAGCCTCGTGGCTGTTTTGCGATTGGCACGGCGACCACTGAAGCGGTCGAGGATCTGCAGATCCGCGAAGTGCTGTCACTGCGACTCAGTCAACTGGATGCTGATCTGGAAGCGCGGCTGCGCAAGGCCGTCGCCTCCGGCGAGTTGCCAGGCGATGTTGACGCCGAATCCCTGGCGGTACTGGCGTCGTCGTTGCTGCACAGCATTTCAATCCGCGCCCGCGCCGGCAAATCCCGCGAGGAACTGAGCGCGCAGGCTCGTAATGCCGTTCGCGTCATCTGCGGCTGAGAGGTGTCAGGTGGGAGAGGGGCTTGAGGACATTCTGGCCGAAAAACTGTCAGTGGTTTTTTGCGGCATCAATCCCGGACTGTTGGCCGCCGCCCAGGGGCATCACTTCGCAGGGCGGGGCAATCGCTTTTGGCGCACATTGCATCTGGCCGGGTTCACCCCGCATGTAGTGTGCGCGGTAGACGACCACTCGCTTCTGCAATACGGCTGCGGATTGACCGCCGTCGTCGAGCGGCCGACGGCGCGGGCGGATCAGTTGTCGGCTGATGAATTCAGCGCTGTAGCTGTCGGGTTCAAGCAGAAGATCGCCCGCTGTGCGCCTCGCTACGTGGCGTTTCTTGGTAAAGCTGCATACGCCGGATTGTCCGGGCGAAAACAGCTGCAATGGGGGCTTCAGGCGGAGACGTTTGCTGGCGCGGCAGTGTGGATTCTGCCGAACCCCAGTGGACGTAATCTGGCTTTCAATCTGGAGCAACTGGCGGCGGCGTATCGAGAGCTCTACCGGGCATCTGTGGTTGGAGCGCGGGTGGCCGATTGAGCGCAAAGACATAAACGTGAAACATATCCGCCATTCCATCAGCGCTGCCCATGCGGCGCAATCCCAATGAGTAGGCTATGGTTCAAGCGCGTGCGTGTCCCAATGTTCGTGAACGGCAAAAACAAAAAAGGATAGGTTATGCACTCATCCGTTATTTTTCGTCCGGCTGCGCCTGGTCGGGCGCTGCTTCTCTCGCTGGGTCTGCTCTCTGCGGGTATCACCTCGGGCGCATGGGCTGACGACTATCCCCACTCCCAGGAGCCGATTGGCACCGTCGAGCAGATCTATGACGGCGCCATGCTCCCCGATCTTGCGGTCAGTACCTACCGCAACATCGACCGGCTGTTCCCTACCCACAGGATCAAGGCCGGCGATCACCCGTATGCGCTGGCGAAATCGGAAAAACAGTTGCCCGACGTGCGCTTTACTGTAGGGGACAAAAAGTACGACCTGTATGACTTCGTCGCACTGGACAGCATTACGGCGATGCTGGTGCTCAAGGACGGCAAGGTCGTGTTCGAGACCTATCAGCGTGGCAACACCGAGAAAACGCGCTGGATGTCGATGTCGATGGCCAAATCCATTACCTCTACGCTGGCGGCTGCAGCGATCAAAGACGGCCTTATCAAGGGCCTCGATGCGCAAGTGGTGGATTACGTTCCAGAACTAAAGGGCAGCGCCTACGATGGCGTAACCGTGCGCAACGTGCTGATGATGTCGTCGGGGGTGAAGTGGAACGAGACCTACACCGACCCAGCGTCTGACCGTCGTGCGCTACTCAAAGCGCAAATATCGCAAAAACCGGGTTCGGCCATGGCGTTGATGGCAAGTTTGCCGCGAGCGGCTGAGCCCGGCACGACCAACAATTACAGCACTGGCGAAACGCAGGTACTCGGAGAGATCGTTCGTGGCGCTGTGAAGATGCCGCTGGCCGATTATCTGTCGAAGAAGATCTGGCAGCCGTTCGGTATGGAGAGTGATGCCCGGTGGTGGCTCGATTCACCTGACGGCGTGGAAATCGGTGGCAGCGGTATCAGCGCCACGCTGCGCGATTATGGACGCTTCGGGCTGTTTTTCATGAACGGCGGCAAGATCGATGGAGCGTCGATTCTACCCGAGGGTTGGGTCAAGGAGGCGACGCTGCCGACCACCCTCAAAGGCGGCAAATCCCTGGACTACGGCTACATGTGGTGGACGGCATGGACCGAGCCGTCGGTGAAAGACGGCGCCTATTCCGCGGTCGGTATCCAAGGCCAGAACATCTACATCAACCCCGCCAATAACGTGGTAATTGTCACCTTCGGTGCCCAGCCCAAGCCGGTTGATAAAGAGCCGATCGACCCGATGGTATTTTTTGATGCCGTGGTAGCTGCGTTGAAGTAATTCAGCGTGTCGGATGACGTTGATGTCATCCGACGAAAGACTGTAATCGACCTTACGCCAATCTGATTCGGTTCCCGCCGCTGATCGACCCGTGGTGAGCGATCGGCGATAAAGGAACTAAACGGTGCTGACTGCCAAAGCTTTTTGCCGACGATACAGAATCGTCGTCGCCGTGAACCCGCACACCGCCGCGAACATCAGCCAGTAGGCAGGTGATGCCTTGTCGCCGGTGGCCTGGACGAGCAGTGTCGAAATTGCCGGAGTAAAACCGCCAAACACCGCAGTGGCCAAACTGAAGGCCAGTGAGAATCCGACTACCCGCACGTTCTGTGGCATGACTTCGGTCAGTGCCGCGACCATGGCGCCGTTGTAAATGCCAAAGAAGAATGAGAAGTACAGCAGGACAGCGAGCAGTCGTTCGAAACTCGCCGCCTCTGCCAGCCAGTGCATGGCGGGATAGGCGGTGAAGATGCACAGAAACGAAATCGCCAGCAGCAGTGGTCGGCGGCCAATGCGGTCGGAGAGGGCGCCGCCGATAGGCAGCCAGATAGTTGCTGATGCCGACCAGCAGTGTGTCCACCAGGCTGTCGGTGGTGCTCAGGTTCAGTACTGTCCTGCCAAACGTCGGGGTGTAGACCGTAATCAGGTAGAACGTGGTGGTCGGGTGTGTTGGGAGTTGCCACCGCGCCAGATTTTCGGAGAGGCTTCCAGCAGCATCACACTGGCGCCCGCTTCTCGCGCCATCAGAGCGGCGCACAAGGCAGCGTTGCCACCCCCTATGATTAAGACATCGATCATTATCGCTCCTCGATTTGCAAGGAAGCGGGAACGAAGTGCTCCTTGCGAGTGGAGAGAACGATAGGGTGGGGAAGCAGTGGCCGAAAGGCTGCTTTTGACGTGGGTTCGCCATATTGCTCAGTTGCCCACGATCATTACCAACGTTGCTCACCTCATGGGCAATGATCAGATGGTGTTTGTCGTCGACAGCGTTTGTACGTTGTAACCAACCGTTTCGGTGCCTCGGCCGCTCTTGGCCATTGAGCGTGCATCTGGGCCTGTGAGGAAGAGCTCTCAAAACCAAGTACGCCCAGGTCGAGTTCATCGACGAAAACATCGACCACGCGCACTGGATTTTCTTCGGATACGTAATCGTCCAGACACTCCGGCAGCAAGGTGACTAGCGTCCGAGTCTCACCTTCAATAAATCGTTTCATGATCGCCCCCGCTATGATCTAGACGATCAGAAGATTAGACAACTGCGGGAGTTTTCACACAGCCTGGGTCGGAAGCGGTCATTCATGGACGTCTGCTTTTGGCTAGAGCAATACACATAGACACATCCCTTATAGTTCTTCTTACTCGACGCAGAGAAGTTAGCGCGCAGGTCGAAGAAGAAAAATTTTACAGTGGGTGCCCTTTGATCCATTTCTGAAGATGATCTATAAAGACTTCTACTACTGGAGATACATTTTCCCTTGACGGATAGACAGCGTAGATACCGACAGGAGGCTCAACTATCCAATCTGGAAGAGCCTCTACAAGAGTTCCTCTCTCTAAATCTTCGCGCACATGCCAATCCATAAGTAGTGCAACGCCATGGCCGGCGATTGCCATTTGACGCACGACTTCTCCAAGACTAGAAGAAAAACGATTCTTTAGTTTAACGAGATGATGTGTATCTCCCTTCGTAACCGTCCAGCTCGAGTCCTTCCCAACAATAACTCCATCCAATGAAATGAGGTCATTTGGTTTTTCCGGAAAGCCATGATTTCCCCAGTATTCGGGAGAGGCGCATATCAAACGCCGAGAAGAGGAAATTTTGCGCGCAATCAAATTTGAGTCAGCAAGAAATCCATGTCGTATCGCAAGGTTAATTCCACTTTTTGCCAGATCCATCACTTGATCCGTCGGGATAATGTCCATTATGACCTTGGGGTAGGCCCGAAGAAATTCACTCACAACCGGCGATAAATAGCTTTGTACAAATGTTGCCGACGCAGTAATTCTTAGATGCCCCTCCAGCTCAGTGCGATTAAGAAATAACTTTTCTGCATCATTCACCGATATCAATATCTTCTGGGCATAACGATACAAGATTTCACCGTCCGTCGTCGGACTTAGCTTGCGAGTGGTCCTGTTAAACAAGCGCCGACCCAGACGATTTTCCAGTGTAAGGAGACGTTTGCTGGCGCCCGCTGGAGTCAATCGTAAATGTTCAGAGGCGCCGCGTAAGGATCCAGACTCATAAACGGCAATGAATAAGCGTAGTTCATCAACGGAATCAATCATAAGATTCGCAACCAACAGGACCGAAACAATCAAGAACTATAGCATATTCACAACCGGCAAACGGTGCTAGTTTGGCCTTTCTCCTTGCACTGGAAACATTCAATGAAAGCTATTGCGATCTACGCTCATGGCGGCACAGAGGTCTTCACAGAAATAGATGTTGAGACTCCGGGGGTTCGACCAGGGCACGTGCTTATCGATGTTCGTGCCACAAGTGTGAATCCGGTCGATACCAAGATTCGCAAGGGCAGCGAAGGCACTGCCGGGCTGAAATTCCCAGCCATCCTTCATATCGACGTGGCCGGAGTCGTCAGTTCGGTCGGGGTTGGCGTAACTCGCTTTAAAGTCGGCGACGAGGTGTACGGCTGTTTCGGAGGTATTGTGGGTATCCCCGGCGCACTCGCAGAGCAGATGGAGGCTGATGCCCAAATGCTCGCTCTCAAACCGAAAGTTCTTTCTTTTGGTGAGGCCGCAAGTCTGCCATTGGTTGCGATTACGGCGTGGGAGGCACTTGTAGACAAAGCCGCGATCCAGCCCGACGATAACGTACTGGTTCATGGTGGAACTGGTGGTGTAGCGCACATCGGCATACAGTTGGCAAAGGTTTTAGGTGCTCGTGTTTCGACAACTGTTTCCAACCAGGAGAAAGCGGAAATTGCCCGCAGGCTGGGAGCAGACGAAATTATTTTCTACAAGGATGAGTCTCCTGATGATTATCGTCAACGCATCACCAAGGGTGATGGGTTTGATGTTGTATTTGACACATTAGGCGGGCAAGTTCTTCAACATTCCTTGCGCGTTGCAAAGCTGAAAGGCCATGTGATTTCGACTATTGGTTACGACACCTACGATCTTACGGATATGCACTTCAAAGCATTGAGATTAGACGTTGTATTTATGGCTGTATCAATTATTCACAATGTCGGGCGTGCCCATCACGGTAACATTCTAGAGCGTTTAGCATCACTAGTGGATCGCGGCCAGATCAAGACATTGATAGATAGCAGATTTGACTTTACCGTAGATGGCGTGCGAGCTGCTCACGCTCGCATGGAATCAGGCAATGCGATAGGAAAAGTCATCATCGAGCGAACTGATTAATTATTTTAAGAGCGGACGTCAGGATATTATGAAAAGTAGCGATATTGCTCCCCCTGTTTATGTTATTGCCAAGTTGGCTGTTAGCGAAAAAGAAGCCCCCGGTTTACTAAGTGCATTACATGAACTTGTTTGTGCGACAAAATTGGAAGCCGGCTGCATGGAATATAGTTTGTATCGTGATACATGTGAAGAGAGATCTTTCGTGATTCACGAGGTGTGGAGAAGTCAAGACGATTTGGATGCACATATGTACACGCCTCACTTTTTTAATTTTATTAGCCGTGTGGAGGCGCTATCAACTGTAACTTCAGATGTAAATAAAATAAGCTTTACAAGCTGAAATTATTCGCTAGAAACACCTGTTGTTGGTCCGACATTGGCGGTCCTCTGCTCTATCGGCTGCCGCTTGGCTTAATCAGCGTTGACGACCTGCAGTAATCCTGTTGCCAGTTAGCACTATAAACTGACTCGGTTTCAATAACCGCTTTGGATCTAAAGCAGGGCTCTAGGAACATGAAAATCGGTCACAACGGGCCGAAATCGGCCCGTAGCAAGCGCTGGGCGCTACCTGCAAACCAGGAATTTGGCCTATGGAGCCGGCTTGATCCAATGACGAGGTACGCACATCTTCGTGATGCAAGTATTGGCGCCTCACCGGGGAACCGGCCGGAACTCACCATAATTTCCATGTGTAATCGACATTCACCCGCAGCTCATTGTCATCCCGATGGCTGGCCTGGGGGCTGAAGTCGTTGCGGTACCAGGCGTTGCGCACCCGCAGGGCCAGGCCTTTGAGAGGTGTGCCCTGAAGCACATAGTTCAGTTCGATGTCCTTTTCGCTTTCTTTCAGGTTGCTGCCGCCCAACTTGGGCAACTCGATATTATCGCCGCTGACGTAGCGCAGCACGCCATTGAGGCCGGGCAGACCCAGGGCGACAAAGTTGTAGTCATACCGCAGCTGCCAGCTGCGCTCCTTGGGATTCAGAAAGTCGGAGCTCAGGGAGCCCTCGGTGATCACCAACGGCTCGGTGCCGAACAGGTACGGCATGCCTGTCTTGCCGCTCAGTTGCATGTAGCCGGCGCCGAATTTGTGGGCTCCCAGGCTGTACGTCAGCATCAGGGCGGCGTTGCGGTTGTCCACTGTGCCTGCTTTGGCCGCGCCGTCTTCACCCGTGATAAACAGGCGCAAGTCGCTTTTCAGGCTGCCGGGGCCCATCGGCCGATTGTCGACAACGCCATAGAAGTCCTTGCGGTACAGGTCCGCGAGTTCTGCGTGGTAGTACTTCAGCGTCAGTTGCGGTGACCAGGCGTAGTCGCCTCCGATGAAGGAAAAGCGGTCGGACTCAGCCGCACCGTTGAAGCGCCCGTTGGGCGAGGCCACCGACATTTTCTGGTAGTCGGTGGAGTCGCGTAGGTTGATGCGGTCGAGCCAGCCGCCGTGCAGGGTCAGCTTGTCGATTTCCTGGGACTTGAGGTACGCGCCGCGAAACGTCTGTGGCAGCAGGCGAGTAGGGCTGGCGAAAGCGATCGGCAGGAACGTGCTGATGGTGCCCAATTGCAGCTCGCTTTTCGACGCCCTGACTTTGGCCGTCAGGCCCAGCTCCGAATATTCATCGGCCGGCTCACGGGTGGTGGCGCTATACGGTAGCAGGCCGGTACCGGCGCGAGCGCGTGAGGAATCCAGGCGCACACCCAGCAAACCTTGAGCATCAAGGCCGAACCCCACTGGCCCTTCGGTAAAACCGGAACGCACATTGAGAATGAAGCCCTGCGCCCATTCGCGGGCGGCGGCCTGAGGCGTGGCATTCACGTAGTTGCGGTCAAAGTAATAGTTGCGCATCACCAGATCGGCGTGGCTGTCGTCGACAAAACCGCTGGCGCAAGCCTGACCAAGGGATAAAACGCAGGCGCAGGCGCTGAGCGCCCCAAGAGAATTCCTGAGCATGGCAGTGTTCACTTTTATTGTTGTTGGAGTAAGCCCGCGCCCATCGCGACGCGGGGTGTAACGGGTAGAAAGTCAGTCGGCTTGCGAGCCGTTGCGCTGCACTGACAGGTAAAACATTGCCAGCGCCGCTATGACAATCCCCGGTGCCGAGGCCAGCATCACCCCGGCGGTGCCGGTGCCCAAGGCGAGCATCTTGCCGGCCACCAACGGGCCGCTCATGGCGCCCAATCGGCCGATGGCGACCGCGCAGCCGACGCCTGTCGCACGCACGGACGGACGATAGAAGTGCGGTGCCAGGGCATACAGCACGCATTGCCCGCCCGTCGCGAAAAAGCCGGCAACGAACCCGGCCACCAGCATGCTCTGCAGCTGACTGGCCAGACCCAGGGCGGTCAACGAAGCGAGAATGCCGAGATAGATCAGCGCCGACAGCGCCCAGGCCGGCAAGCGGTCCATGACCCAGCCCAGCAGCAAGGTGCCGGTCGCTGCGCCAAATTGCAGCGCCAACATCACCCAGCTGGCCTGGGTACCGCTGAAGCCTTGGCCGATCAACAGGCTGGGCAGCCAATTAATCAGGATGTAGACCACCATTAGCGTGAAGAAGTAGCTGACCCAGATCATCGCGGTCGGCAGGGCCGCACCCTCGCGAAACAGGCCCCGGACCACGCCGGCTGGAGCGACGTTCTGGCCGCGCTGGAGAAACTGTGGCGACTCGGGCAGATAAAGTGCCAACAGCGGCACAATCAACAGCGGCACCACTCCGCCGACATAGAACACCACTTGCCAGCCACCGGCCAGATCGGCGATGCCAATGGTAGCTGCGAGTGCAGCACCCAACGGCACGCCGCAATACATCAGGCTCACGGCGGTGCCACGCAGGCGCGGGCTTGCCACTTCACTGCTCAGGGCGATCAGGTTGGGCAACGCGGCGCCCAGGCCCACGC
Source organism: Pseudomonas sp. 65/3-MNA-CIBAN-0223 (assembly GCF_040310425.1). Lineage (NCBI taxonomy): Bacteria > Pseudomonadati > Pseudomonadota > Gammaproteobacteria > Pseudomonadales > Pseudomonadaceae > Pseudomonas > Pseudomonas sp. 65/3-MNA-CIBAN-0223. The sequence continues at coordinate 23,879 of NZ_JBEOPV010000026.1, read as the reverse complement.
CCGTGAGGCAGCGGGCAACCAGCAGGCTGTTGAAGTCCCAGGCCATTGCCGTGACCAGCGAGAACAATCCGAACAGGGCTACCGACGCCATCAATACACGTTTACGGCCGATACGATCAGCCAGCAAGCCGCCCAGGAAGGCACCGGGCAGCAAGCCGAAAATGCCGGCGCTGAAGACCCAGCCCATGTGTAGTTTATCCAGTTGGAAAGCCGCCGCCATGCCTTGGGCGGCGATCCCCGAGGCTTGCAGGTCCAGGCCTTCCATCAGGGCGACGAGGAAACACAGACCGATGGTCCGCGCCATGTGTAACGGTGTTATCACGTTTAGCGATGTCATGTGGAATACCCGTTTTATTTTTGTAGTGGGCAAAGCAAACCCGTCCGGCCGCTGCGTGGGCGACCAGCCGGGGGTGATGCGCGGTTCAGCGTTTGAGCAGATCCAGCGCCACGTCGACGATCATGTCTTCCTGACCACCGACCATCCGCCGCTTGCCCAATTCGACGAGGATGTCGAGGGTCTTGAGGCCGTACTTCGCGGCAGCGATTTCGGCGTGGCGCAGGAAGCTCGAATAGACACCGGCGTAACCGAGGGCCAGGGTCTCGCGATCGACCCGCACTGGCCGATCCTGTAGCGGGCGCACGATGTCGTCCGCCGCATCCATCAGCGTGTACAGGTCGGTGCCGTGATTCCAGCCCAGGCGTTCGGCGGCGGCGATGAACACTTCCAGCGGTGCGTTACCGGCGCCGGCGCCCATGCCGGCAAGGCTGGCGTCGATGCGGTCGCAGCCTTCCTCGACCGCGGTGATCGAGTTGGCCACGCCCAGGCTCAGGTTGTGGTGCGCGTGCATGCCGGTTTCGGTTTCCGGCTTGAGTACGGCTTTGAACGCGCGGAAACGGTCACGAATGTCCTGCATGTTCATCGCGCCACCGGAGTCGGCCATGTACACGCAGGTCGCGCCGTAGCTTTCCATCAACTTGGCCTGGTCCGCCAGCTGTTCGGCCGGGATCATGTGGCTCATCATCAGGAAGCCGACGGTGTCCATGCCCAGCTCGCGGGCGTACTCGATGTGTTGTTTCGAGACATCCGCTTCGGTGCAATGGGTGGCGATGCGTACCACCCGGGCACCGGCGTTGTACGCGGCTTTCAGGTCATGAACCGTACCGATGCCGGGCAGCAGCAAGGTGGTGATTTTGGCGTGGCTGATCACGTCGGCGGCGGCTTCGATCCATTCCAGATCAGTGTGCGCGGCAAAGCCGTAGTTGAAGCTGGAACCTTGCAGGCCATCACCGTGGGCAACTTCGATCGAATCGACCTTGGCCTTGTCCAGAGCGCGGGCGATGTCCTGCACGTTCTGCAGCGAGTACTGATGGCGAACCGCGTGGCTGCCATCGCGCAGGGTCACGTCGGAGATGTAGATTTTTTTGTCGGGATTAAAGGTCATGTCGGTCTCCTCAGGCGTTGAGCATCGACTGCGCCATGCGCTCGGCGGTAGCCAAGGCAGCGGAGGTCATGATGTCGAGATTACCGGCGTAAGCCGGCAGGTAATGGGCTGCGCCTTCAACTTCGAGGAACACTGAGGTCTTGAGTCCGGAGAAGGTGCCGAGGCCCGGTATGTGCAGCGGCGCGTCTTCGGGAATGATGTCGAACTGCACTTTCTGCTTGAGGCGATAGCCCGGCACATAGGCTTGCACCGCCGCGGCCATCTCCACTATGGATGCCTCGACCAGCGCCTGGTCGGCCGCTTCAGACAGCACAAACACCGTGTCGCGCATCATCAGCGGCGGCTCGGCTGGGTTCATCACGATGATCGCCTTGCCCTTGGCGGCGCCGCCGATCACTTCGATGGCTTTAGACGTGGTCTCGGTGAACTCGTCGATGTTGGCGCGGGTGCCGGGGCCGGCGGACTTGCTGGCGATCGAGGCGACGATTTCGGCGTAATGCACCTTGGCCACGCGCGATACGGCCGCGACCATCGGGATCGTCGCCTGGCCACCGCAGGTGACCATGTTGACGTTGAGCTGATCCAGATTCTGCTCCAGATTCACTACAGGCACGCAGTACGGGCCGATGGCTGCCGGGGTCAGGTCGATCAGGCGGATACCAGGTTTGATCGAGCGCAGGAAGGCGTCATTCTTGACGTGGGCACCGGCCGAGGTGGCATCGAACACGAAGTCGATGTCCTTGAAGGTGTCCATACGGGTCAGGCCTTCAACGCCTTCATGGGTCACCGCCACGCCCAGGCGCGAGGCGCGGGCCAAGCCGTCCGAGGCCGGGTCGATGCCTACCATCACCGCCATTTCCAGATGCTTGGCGTTACGCAGGATCTTGATCATCAAGTCGGTGCCGATGTTGCCGGAACCGATGATGGCGACTTTGAGTTTATTCATTGTTATTGCCTCATGTGCACGCAAGTCGCCGATCACTCGGCGCTACTGTCTACCGTGAAGTCCACACCGACTCTGCCGATGCCTTCAATTTCAGCTTCGAAACGATCACCACCGGCCACCGCCACCATTGGCCCGATTGCGCCGGTCAGAATGATGTCGCCCGCCCGCAGCGGATCGCCGAGGCGAGCCATGGTCCGGGCCAGCCAGACGGCCGCGTTGAGCGGATGCCCGAGGCACTCGGCGCCGCTGCCGCTGGAGACTTCTTCACCATTGCGGGTCATGCGCATGCTGGCTTGGCGCAGGTCAAGTCCGTCGATGCGTCGAGCCGGCCCCCCCAATACGAAGCAGCCGCTGGAGGCGTTGTCCGCCACGGTATCGACGAAGCGGATGTTCCAGTTCTGCACGCGGCTGCCTACGATTTCCAGTGCCGGGACCACCCAGCCAGTGGCCGCCACTACGTCGGCAAATGTAGTGTCCGCGCGGGGTAGATCGCGTTCGAGGACCAAGGCGATTTCGGCCTCGATCTTCGGTTGCAGTACGCGGCTCACCGGCACGCTTTCGTTATCGCCGTAACACATGTCGGCGAACAGGGTGCCGAAGTCTGGCTGGTCGACGCCCAACTGCGCCTGCACCTTTGGATTGGTCAGGCCGATCTTGCGGCCGACCACGCGACGGCCGTTGGCCACGCCGTGGTCGACGTTGAGGCGCTGAATGCTGTAAGCGGCTTCGGCGTTGTTTTCGCCGATCTGCTCGCGCAGTGGCCCGATGGCTTCGCCGTGGGCTTCGGCCTGGCGCAGGTCAGCGGCGAGCTGTCGCAGTGTGTCTTGAGTCAGGTTCATGTCGGCCTCGGTGTTCAATGGGTCAGGAAGTCCAGGACCATGCGGTTGAACTTCTCGGCGTGTTCCCACTGCGCCCAGTGGCCGCAACGGTTGAACACGTGCAGTTGCGCTTTGGGCAAGCCGGCCAGCAAGCGCAAGCCGGTGTCCATCGGCACGAAGCGGTCCTCACGGCCCCAGACGATCAGGGTGTCGGCGGTGATTTCGTGCAGGCGGTGGCTGAAATCCGGAAATTGCTTGGGGTTGAGAGTGCTGCTCTTGACGAAGTTTTCCAGGTGATCGCGGCGCGCCAGAATATTGTCCAGGCGGGTCTGGAACATTTCGTCGGTCAGGCCACTGGCATCGAAAACGAAGACGTTCATCATCTTCTTCAGGTTCTCGATGGTCGGCTCGCGGTACAGCGCGCCGATCAGCTTGATGCCTTCAGTGGGCTGGGGAACAAACGCGCTTGGGCCGCCGGTACCGCCACCCATCAGGATCAGTTTGCCGATCCGCTCAGGATATTCCAGGGCGAAGGCGACTGTGCTGTGGGCACCCATCGAGTTGCCGATGAGGTGTACGCGGTCCAGTTCCAGCACATCGAGCAGGCCCTTGAGCGCTTGCGCATTGAGGTTCGAGCGCGAGCCTTCGCTGACGATCGTGTCGCTTTTGCTCCAGCCTGGGCAATCCATCAGGATCACGCGGTAACCGGCATTCAGCAGCGGCTCGATATTGCGATGGAAGTTGGCCCAGCCGCTGGCGCCCGGGCCGGAGCCGTGCAGCATGACCACGGTTTCGGCACCTTCGCCAACGTCGTTGTAGTGCAGTTGCAGGTCCAGATCGCCTTCCTTGATACGGGCAAAGCGGCTGGTGGAAGCTTCGGTAAATGCAGTGGCTGTCATGGCAGTGTTCCTTGAATTCAATGGTGGTTGTTCAGCGGCTGTGCGCCGAGGGCGGCGAAGCCTGCAATCCACTCGGGAATAGGACGGTAATAGCGACCTTCGGTTTGATACGGGCCGAAGGCATTAAGGGCGGCGAAGGCGGCGACCCAGGTTTTCACTTCATGTGTGGACTTGCCGGCCAATACCGACAGCTCGTCATTGCCCAGCGCATCGAGGTCGCTCAGGCGGCCCTGTTCAAGGGTGTCGAGGAACTGCTGGTCCCAAACCGGATTTAGCGGGTGCAGACTGCGTTGGTCTTCAACGAAGTCCCGGGCAGCCTGGATGACTCGTTCCTGGCGCGCCTGTCGCTCATCAGCTGGCAATTGGCGACCGCTGCCCATCAACCGATCGGCCATGCGCGCATCGACTTTGGCCAGTTCCGGCACCGGAGGTTGATGGGACAACCCTCCGGACGCCAGGAACAGCACGCGTTTGTTCAGCGACTGCGCCCACTGGCCAATCGATTCACCAAGCAGACGGGCACGCTTGAAGCCGGGCAGGGGCACGGCGACCGAATTGATGAACACCGGGATCACCGGGCAACCTTGTAAGCCACCCAGCAATAGTTCCAGCGGTTGGGCGAACGCATGGTCGACCTGCATGCGATAAGACACAGCGGCGTCGATACCGGCATCCAACACCGCCTGGGCGCAGGATTCAGCCAGCGCTTTGGGCACGTCCAGGGGACCGGCGGCGGTGTCGAAGTCGCCGATGGCGTCGGCCGCCATGCCGATGCAGAAGGCCGGCATCATGTCGTAGAAAAAGCCGTTGTAGTGGTCGGGGCCAAACAACACGACCAACTCCGGGTCGAAGCGGGCGATGCGTTCACGGGCATCGCTGATCATGCCATCGACCTCCGCCAGCACGTGTGGCTCTGGGTCTACGTAGCCCACCAGTGGTGTGTGAGACAAGCAATGCAGATAGGCATTCATCTCAAGCCACCTTGCTGACAACAGCTTTCGCAACCGGTTGCGGCAGGACTTTGAGCGCCCGGGCCAATTCATCGCAGGCTTGGTCAACGGTTTGGGGGATGGCCAGGCCGGCGAGGAAGCGGTCTGGACGCACCAGGGCGATGGACGAAGTGCCGCGAGCGAACCATTCCTTGAGACGACCGGTGCTGTCTCCGACGCGGATCACGTCGGGGCCGGCATCACTCGGTGCTCTGAGCTGCACATCCGGCAACACTTGAATAAAGCGGGTGCCCAGGGCTTTCCATTGCTTAATTTGCGCCGGCGTCAGGCCCCAGGTCGGATCGCAGCCCCAGGCGATAATTGCAAAGTTTTCGCCGATCACTTCATCCAGCAACACAGTGGTGCCGGCGTCAGTCAACACCTTCGGCTGAATGAACATCTTGCCTACCGGCGAGCCCCTTTCACTCGGCACGATCAAGGCGCCCCGGGTGTATTGCGGCATGGGTTTGAAGCGCATTTCCACGAAGTAGCGTTTGACTGGCGGCAGGTAGTTGAGCAGCCACGACACGCCATCGCGCAGGGTGCCTTGCCAGCGTTTCGGGGGGGCCAACACGTGGCCGGCGAGCACGGAAAGATTGATCATTGCCTTGGCGTGGTCGCGGCGCTCCTGTTCGTAGCTGTCGAGCAGGCTGTCGGCCGCCAGCCCCTTGATCACCAGCGACAGCTTCCACGCCAGGTTCGAGGCATCGCGCATGCCGCTGTTGTACCCCTGGCCTTGCCACACCGGCATGATATGCGCGGCATCGCCTGCCAGCAGCACCCGGCCCTGACGGAACCGACCGGCCAGACGAGCGTTATGGGTATAGACGCGGCTGCGGATCAACTCGATGTGGTCCGGGTTCGGCAACACCTTGGCCAGTAGCTTGCGCATGTTCTCGGGTTTGCTCAGCTCTGCCTCTGTTTCGCCGGGCATCACCATGAACTCGAATCGACGCACGCCATGGGGGAGGGCGGCGGACACGTAAGGACGCACGGGGTCACAGCATAGATAAACATGGGGCGTGGCCAGCGGGTCGTTGGCAATGTCGACCACGATCCACTGATTGGGTGCGGTCTTGCCTTCGAAACTGATGTCCAGGCTGCGCCGCACCAGGCTGTTGCCGCCGTCGCAGCCAATCAGGTACTTGGCCTGCAAGCGTTCGCCACGACCCTCTGAATTTTTGAGGGTGAGCGCCACTCCACTGTCGCTTTGCTCGAAGCCTTCGAGTTCGCGACTGAATAACACCTTGACGTTGGCAAAGCGCGCCAGACCTTCGAACAACACACGGTCGGCCAAGGGTTGAATGAACGCGTTGCGGCGTGACCAGCCGAACTCGTCGGTTTTCGGCTGAATATCGGCAAAGCAGCGACCCTTGGGCGTCAGGAACCGCATGGCGTGCCACGGCGTGGTGTGCGGCAGCACGTTGTCGGCCAATCCGACTGCTTGAAAAGTACGCAGGCTTTCGTCGTCCAGACCGATGGCGCGGGGATAGTCGATCAGTCTCTCGAGCTTTTCCACCACGGTGACGTTCACGCCACATTGACCCAGATAGTTGGCGATCATCAGGCCAACCGGGCCGGCGCCGATAATCGCGACATCGGTGGTCAGGTCCAATGAGGAAGGAGTGGGTGCAGAACTCATGGTCATCTCCGTACAGCGCTTTTGGATTTCTTATTGGGCCCAGTATGGAAATCACGGGGCTGGTCGACAACGACAACCCTTGTTAGTGTGCACTGGGTGCACATGATTGATTTACAACGATAAAGGATCCAGCCATGAGCGAGACCGAATACAAAGCCGTACGTGGCCTGATGCGAGGTTTGGCACTGATTAATGACTTGAACCGCTTCGACGGCGGCGCCAGCACCGCGCAACTGGCTGAGCAGAGCGGGCTGCATCGCACCACCGTGCGCAGGCTGTTGGAGACCCTGCAGGCTGAGGGTTATGTGCGGCGTAGCGAGTCGGATGACAGTTATCGTCTGACGTTGAAAGTGCGCGAACTCAGTGAAGGTTTTCGCGATGAGCAATGGATTTCCTCCATCGCCGCGCCCTTGCTCGGAGAGTTGTTGCAGGAAGTCATCTGGCCCACCGACCTGTGCACGCTGGACGGCGATGCCATGGTCATTCGCGAGACCACTCATCGCTTCAGCCGCCTGTCGTTTCACCGGTCCATGGTGGGTCGGCGCCTGCCCTTGCTAATGACCGCGACCGGGCGTGCGTACTTTGCGTTCTGCCCACCCGCCGAGCGGGAAGAGTTGATCGAATTGATGATCAGCCGCGAAGATGAACAATCGGTGCTGGCCGCGGATCGTCGTTTTGTCGATCGGCTGGTGGAGCACACGCTGGCCAAGGGGTATGGCGAAAACAACTCGCACTGGGGCCTGGAACGCAAGATCGCCGCCATTGCTATCCCGGTCATGCACGAGGAGCAGGTGATGGGCTGCCTGAATCTGGTGTACATCGCTAAAGCGATGCCCATTGAGGAAGCCGCTCGTCGCTACTTGCCGGCGATGCAGGGCGTAGTGAAACAGATCCAGGCTCAATTGGGCTGATGTTGCCTGTTTGGTCAGGGTCGGGTGGTGGGGAGCAATAGCCAGCCAAGCAGGCTGGCGTACACCTTCTGGCAATAGCTGATCGACACCGGAAGCGGGGCGCTAATGGTAATTGGGGGCCCATGTTCATAGTGAAAAACTTCACGGGAGCTAAGTCAGTCGCGCTAGCAATTGAAGGGTTTTACTCAATGCCATCTCCGCCCGTTCCAGCCCACTCACGCCCTGCTCCAGCAGTTTCGCGGTGGGAATCTCCAGACTCAAAGGGATGTCAGCCGGCAGACACCGCAACAGCCCTGGCAGATCACAATCGCCATCGCCTGGAAAACGCCGTTCATTACGCGCCTGCCGTAAGACCTCGGCCATGTCTGCAGGCCGGGGACCCGCTACGTCACACAACTGCGCGTACCGCAAGCGCGAGGGGGCAACCCTGGCCAGATCTTCCAGCCGTGACCCAGAGCGATCGAAGTGAAACGCGTCGACCAGCACTGCTGCGTTTTCACGTTCGGCCTTTTCAACGATGCGCACGGCTTGCTGCAGATCACGCGCGTCGGTCCAGGGCATGAATTCCAAGTGCGGATGCAGTCCGTAGGGCGCTGACAGATCGCATAGCCGGGCAAAGTTTTCTGTCAGCCGCTCCTCGTCAGGATCGTTACCAGCCACCAGCAACTCACTGGCACCGAATTCGGCTCCCACTGCCAGCACCCGCTCGAAATCATCAACAACGGTGTCCGGTTTAAGCCGCAGGATTTCAATATCCAGGACACGAATGCCGGTATTGCGCAGACGTGCCAAGGTTTGGCGCCGCAGATCGGCATCGGCGACCAACGCAAAATGGTGTTCCTCTGGGGTCGCCGGCAACAGGCGCAAGCCGACATGACTGTAACCGGCCCGCGCCGCAACTTCGACCATGTCCGGCGGTGACAACTCCAGCACAGTCAGACTGGCCAGGGAAAAAATTCGTTCACTCATGGTCAACCCTCGATCAAGGCGGGTGCGCAGGCGCGCCCGGTTTCAGCGGCTTGGCGAATCGCTTCGACCAGCGCCAGGGTGCGGGCTGCATCGGCGGCGCTGACCAGCGGTTCGGCCTCTCCACGCGCAACGCGCACGAAGTGCTGCAGCTGCAAGCGCAGCGCTTGATCGACACTGCAGGGCTCGTTAGTCGGCACCAAGGGTTGATGCCATCCACCGTCCGCTTGCGTGTAGTGCCAGCGTTTGAGCTGCGGGATACTCAGCGCTCCCGCAGTGCCCGCAAGCAAGTAGCACGGTTGGTCGGCTTGGCGTGGATATACCGGGTTCTCTCCGGAACCCAGCTCCCAGCTCCAGGGTGCCGCCACCGCATCGGACCCGGTCAGACTGCCCAGCGCACCGTTTTCGAATTGCAGAAGCACGGCCGCGCAATCCTCGTTGGCAAACCCACGCACGGCGTTACTGGTGATGGCCTGCACCTGGCGAACTTCGCCGCACAGATGCCTGAGCAGATCGAGATCATGGATCAGGTTAGTCAACAACATGCCCGCACCGGGCTCGCGGCGCCAGGCTGTCTCGAAATAACTATCGGGTTTGCGCAATTGCCAGAGCGCGGTCACGGTGCTCAACCGCCCTAACGCGCCGCTGTGGACAAGTTCATGAGCGCGCACGATCAAGGGATTGTGGCGTCGATGATGGCCGACCAACACCGCAACGCCGCTCGACTTCGAGGCAGTCACCAGCTCGCGGGCCTCATCCAGATGCACGCTCACCGGCTTTTCCAGCAACACCGGGACGCCGGCAGCCAGGCAATCGAGCGCGGTGCTGACGTGCAGCGCATTCGGGTTGGCGACAATGACGGCAGCAGGCTTTACCTGCTCCAGCATCTGACGATGATCGGCGAAATATTCCACACCCCACTCCTTCGCGAGACCCGGTGCTTGGGGCCCGGGGTCGGCCACTGCACACAACGTCGCTTCAGTCAGATTTTTCAGATGCTGGTAATGCTGCTGGCCCATGGTGCCAGCACCGATAATGGCTATTCGAAGGGGCAAACTCATGCAGCGGTCCTCTTGTGATTATTGTTGGAAGTCGAATTTCAACAATTTAGAACCTGATTCCAGTTTCTTATACAAGCGTACTTTGAAAGTGTTCGAACAGCGCACACCTTTGATAAGGCCAAATGCGTGTGGGACTTGCTCGCGAGTGCGGTGGGTCATTCAACTTAAATGTCGACTGACACGCCCTCTTCGTGAGCAAGCATGGTCCCGCGAAGGATTTTCGCAGGCGAGCGAAATCTGAACTAGCTGTCCGATAACCGCCCATTTTGCGGGTCAGCAACTTGCCGCCCAGTTCCGCCTTACTATATTTTCCGGAATCAAATTCCAATAAATTAGCATCGGAGCTCAAACCATGCGTGTCCAACCGTACTGCCTCCCCGACATCGACTGCGATGTACTAATCGTCGGTTCCGGTGCAGCCGGCCTGGCAACGGCCGTGACGGCGGCATGGCATGGCCTGAAAGTGATAGTGGTGGAAAAAGACCCGGTTTTCGGCGGCGCCACAGCTTGGTCCGGTGGCTGGGCGTGGGTACCGTGCAATCCCTTGGCCCGAAGGGCCGGCATCGTTGAAGACGTTGAACAACCGCGCACCTACTTAGAACATGAACTGGGCGATCGGTATGACCCGGCGATGATCGATGCCTTCCTTGAGGCCGCACCGCGCATGGTGGCGTTCTTCGAACAACACACCTCGCTGCAATTCGCCGACGGCAACGCGATTGCCGACATTCATGGGGACACGCCGGGGGCCGGTACCGGCGGGCGTTCGGTGATCGCCGCGCCCTATGACGCGCGCAACGTCGGCAAGCTGCTCAAGCGCCTGCGCAAAACCATGCGCGAAACAGCCTTCATGGGCATGCCGATCATGGCGGGCGCAGACCTTACCGCGTTTCTCAACCTGACCCGCTCTTGGTCGGCGGCCTGGCACGTTACACGGCGTTTCACTCGCCATTTGCTAGACCTCGCCGTGCATGGTCGGGCGATGCAACTGGTCAACGGCGTGGCGCTGGTAGCGCGCCTGGCGAAATCCGCCGACGATCTTGGCGTGCTGCTGTGGGAATCGGCACCGGTTACCGAGTTGTTGCGCGAGAACAATCAGGTTCAGGGCGCCGTGGTTCGCACCGCCAAAGGTTCGATTCGCATCAAGGCTCGCAGGGCGGTGGTGCTCGCGGCCGGCGGTTTCGCCAATGATATCGAACGGCGCAAGGCCCTGTTCCCCCGCACACCGACCGGACACGAACACTTGGCACTACCGCCCCTCGGCGTGTCTGGCGATGGCCTGCGGCTGGGCGAGAGCGCCGGCGCCCGAGTCGACACCCAGCAGGTGTCGCCTGTGGCCTGGGCACCGGTTTCACGAGTGCCACACCGCGATGGCAGCAGCGGCCATTTTCCGCACATCATCGAGCGCGGCAAGCCGGGGATCATCGGTGTGCTTAGCAACGGTCAGCGCTTCGTCAACGAAGCCAATGGCTACTACGACTATGTGACGGCCATGGTCGCCTGCTCCCCGCCCGGCGAAGCAGTGGCCTCTTGGTTAATCTGCAGTCATGGCTTTCAGCGACGTTATGGCTTGGGTATTTCTCGGCCGTTTCCGGTACCGCTGTCATCCTTCATCCGCAGCGGTTATCTGAAAAGCGGCAAGACCCTGGAGGAATTGGCACTGGCCTGCGGCATCGACCCAGTTGGCTTGCGCACCACCATGTCGCACTACAACCGCCACGCGCGCAATGGCGAGGACCCGCAATTCGGCCGAGGCTCGACGCCCTACAACCGCAAACAGGGTGATGCGCTGCAGCAGCCCAACCCCTGCGTCGCGCCTATTGAACAAGGGCCGTTCTATGCCGTGAAAGTCGAACCGGGTTGTTTCGGCACTTTCGCCGGGCTCAAGGTCAATCAACACGCCCAGGTCCTCGACGACTCGGGCCGGGCCATCACCGGCCTGTATGCGGCGGGAGGTGACATGGCCAGCATCATGGGCGGCCACTACCCCGCTGGCGGTATCAACCTGGGGCCGGCGCTGACTTTCGGCTACATCGCCGCGCGCCATATCGCCGGCATCACTACTTATGAATAAGAGATCGACCGGGACGCACACTTTTATGCCCAGGGTTTGAAAGCCAACAGCGAGGCCAACCAATTGCCAATCAGCCCTGGAATAGTAAAGGTCATCGACGGCGTCACAAGCTGACTGGAAGCTCACCCACCAACGGTGGCTCTCAAGATCATTGCATGGCCGTTTATTTGCTAGAAAAAATCAGCAACCACGAGCGTTTTTTCCGTCGCAAAAGTTGACTCGTATATTGCTTCATGAGGGGCTCCACGAGCCAACCAAGCGCTAGCGTTATAGACACGTGCCTTGCTGAAAAACGATAGGTGCAACTCGTCTCCGCGCTCAAACAGTTTGAATTGCTGCTCCTCCATTTCGGCGAAAAGGTCGTCGAATAGCTCTGGGTCTCTTTTTGAGAGTGCGACAACTATATCGGCCCTGTTCAGGCCAGCTTCATTTGCTGCCCACAAGACGATACGAGTTGCCACATCCATTTTTTTGCTTGGGATGCTCGTGTCCAATGCATGTTGGACATCTGGGTAGCTGGACGCCAAGCGTGAAGGCATTGCCTTGCTAGGTGTATTTTTCATTGCAGACTCCCGATAATTTTTCTTGATCACTTCGCATACGCTCATCTGCCCCGGCGATTTCTTCTGCCTTGGAAAAGCTCATGTCGACCGGCTGATTTCCTTCGTCTGCCTGACCGGCAAGAACTCTTGCGGCGATGTAACCGAAGGTCATTCCAGGACCGAGCGTGATACCGCCGCTTGGGTAATGGCCGTTCATGATGCTGTTCATGTCATTGCCTACGGCAAATAGCCCCGGGATCGGCGCGCCGTGTTCATCTAATGCGCGGGCACAGGCATCGGTGTTCAGGCCGGCGAAGGTGCCGAGGCTGCCGGGCACCAGCTTCACCGCATAGAACGGCCCTCTGCGTAGACTGCCGAGGGACGGGTTTGGCCCATGTAAAACTTCCCCCTGTGCTCTGTTGTACAACGACTCACCACGCTGAAATAGTGGGTCGTGACCGAGTTCCGCGCCTAGGTTGAAAGCGCTAACGGTCTCTTCGAGCTGCTGCGCATCGATGCCACATTGGAGTGCCAGTTCGACCAACGTCGGGGCCTTGAACAGATAGCCCTCGCGCACATACCTGGCGGTCGGAAACGGAAAGGGTTTGGACCAGCCCAGTCCATAGCGACGTTGTGTGCGGTGATCGCAGATCAGCCAGGACACAGGGCATTCTCCAGGTTCCGTGGCCTCAAACAGCGCGCACATGAAATCGTGGTAGGAGTCGGCCTCGTTGACAAAGCGTTGGCCATTTTGGCGCACGGCGATGAATCCGGGTTTGGCTCGTTCCATCAGGTGCGCAAAACCGCTGAAACCGCCATCTTCACGCGGCACTCTGGACACCGGTGCCCACGCTGCAGCATGGGTCAAGTCGGATGCCACGCACGCCCCGACGCTTTCGCCAAGGCGCAAGCCATCGCCGGTATTGCCTTTGGGCGCTGCGCTCAAATGTTCGGTGCCGTTGGGGGCATGCCCGAACAGGCGGGCGATGCGCTGCTGGTCGTGGGGGAAACCACCGCAAGCGAGCACCACGCCTCGTCGAGTGCGGATCTCGATCAGGCGCCCGGCAGATTCGACACGAGCTCCGAACACGCGCTCACCGTCACGCAGCAGTTCGCGCACGGGCGTGTCGGTCAGCAGGCGAACTTTACGATCCAGCGCGCTTTTCAGCAGGCGGGCAACCAGTGCGTTGCCGTTCACCAGGTGCATGCCCCGGCCATGAAACAGCAGGTCGCGGGCATGGCGCAACAGTCGCTTGCCGGCGTAGAGCAATGAGGACGGCGACTGGCGGGCGTTGAGAAAATGATTGAGGTCGGCACCGCCGGCGATGCCCATTCCCGCAAGGCTGATGATGTCGAGCGGGGGGCGGAGTTTGTTGATCCAAGGGCCCAGGCGACGACCGTCAAATGGTTGCGCACAGACCGAGCGGCCACCTTTTACATGGCCTTCGCCGGCGTGAAAATCAGGCATTTTGCTGCCGGAGAAAAACTGCACCTCGGTATGGCGTTGAAAAAAGTCGATCATCCTCGGCCCTTGTTCCAGGAACGTTTCTACGCGCGGGTCGAGCACTTCGCTGCGTAGTTCATGACGCAGGTAAATCCTCGACTGTTCCAGGTCTTCGACGATACCGTCGGCGATGGCCAATGGGTTGCGCGGAATCCACAGCCAACCGCCGGACCAAGCGCTGGTGCCGCCTAGCTGCGGCTCCTTCTCCACAACGATGACGTCGAGGTTCAATTGCGCAGCAGTCACCGCCGCTGCCAGGCCAGAGGCACCAGAGCCGACGACCAGAACATCACAAAGCAGGGGATCGCTGATGTACATAAGAATTACCGCGAGAGGGAATGAGGTTGGCCGCTCCCGATCAGAAGCAGCGCAACGCGGCGGAAGTGCTATTTGAGCGGGGAAAAGTCGGTCGGACGCAGCAGTCGTGAATCCAGCGTCACCACGGCGTCCAGTTCCTTGTTCTGCCGCGCGAAGTCCTGCCAGCGTGGATCGGCCGCCATGGCATTGCGGCGTGTCATGCGGTCGTCAAGGCTGGCGTAGCCCCAGATGTGCACCACTTGATTGACTTCACCTATTTCGGTGGTGAAGAAGCCAACCAGGTTGCCCAAGTGTTCTTGCTGCACGGCCAATGCGGCGCTTTTGTACAGGGCCAGCCAGTCGCCGAGCTTGGTTGGTTTAATCGTGTAGGTGCGCAGTTCGTAGTACATGGTGTTCTCCAGTGCGGGATGGTTGTGCAGTGCTGTGTTCGAGCCGGCGAGCGATATCGCTGGCGGCGAGATAACCGAAAGTGATGCCTGGGCCAAGGGTGATTCCGGGACCAGGATAGGTACCGTCCATGATTGAATTCATTTCATTGCCAGCAGCGTAGAGGCCGGGGATCGGCGCTGCGCTGCGATTCAGCACGTTGGCCTGGCCATTGGTGACCAGGCCTCGGGCTGAACCGAGATCGCCGGTAAATAAACGCACCGCGTAGAACGGCGCCTTGCGCAGGGGTTTCAGGCATGGATTGGGTTGATGCAGTGGATCACCCATGTAGCGGTTGTAGGCCGTACTTCCCTTGCCGAACTGTTGGTCGACGCCTCGTTCGGCATCGTCGTTGTATTGCGCCAGGGTTTGCTCCAGAGAATGCGCATCCAGTCCGGCCATGCGTGCCAGGTCGGCGAGGCTGTCGGCACGTAACAGATAACCGGCGTCGATCAGTGCGCTGTTGTCGACGGGTCGCGGACGCGCCAAACCCATGCCGTAGTTGTTCAGTGCTTCGCTGTCACAGATCAGCCAGCAGGGAGCATTGGCGCCGCCTTCGGCGAACATGGCTTCGACGAAACAGTGATAGGAATTGGCTTCATTGACGAAACGCCGCCCGGCACGGTTGACTGCGATGACACCGGGTTTAGCGCGGTCGGTGACCAGATGCGGAAAGCGTTCCACACTGCCGTCGGTCTTGTGCAGCACCGAAACCGGGGCCCAGAAGAAATTCGCCGACAGGTTGTCGCCAATTGCCGCGTCGACCGAGCCGGCCAAGCGTTGCCCATCACCGACGTTGGCAGGCGGTGACATGCTCCAATGCTCCGAATCAGTGGAAGGCCGGTGTTCTGCGGCTTGTGCCCCAGCGGCAAACCCCCCCATGGCCAGCACCACACCGCCACGAGCGAACACGGAACGGGGCACTCCGCCCATGGAAATCTGCACACCTTTTACCGAGCCCTGCTCGACGATCAGCGCCTCGGCCGTCGCTTGCAGCCATAGATCGACGCCGTTGGCCATAGCGCTGGTGGCCAGGCGCGCGATCAAGGCATTGCCCACGGTCAGGCGGGTGCCGCGTGGGTGGCTGAGGCGGTCGACGGCGTAGCGTCCGATCAGTTTAAGGCAGTGCCAGAGGGATTTCGGCGAACGCTTGATGCTGAGGAAGTGCTGGATGTCGACACGATTGACCATCATGCCGCCGAAAAGCAGCATGCCATCCGGGGGGCGCTTGAGGTCTTTGAAATGCTCGCCGAGGCGACGACCGTCGTACTCGTCGATTTCCAGCGCTCGACCTGTTTGCGTGCCACCCGGCAAGTCCGGGTAGTAGTCAGGCGACAACGGTCGCAGGCTGTACTTGAGTTCGCTGTGGGTTTCCAGGTACCGCAGGGCTTCGCGACCTTGCTCGATGAAGGCATCGATCAATTGCGGGTTGTAGCCGTTACCGATCACCTCTTGCAGGTAAATGCGCATCTGTTCGGCGGGCAGGTGATGCCCGGCAGCACGGGCCTGGTCGGTATCGTGCAGCCACACCGCACCACCGGAAATCGCCGACGTACCGCCGAAGGCCTCAGTCTTTTCCACCAATAGAACTTTAAGGCCGCGGCAACTGGCAGTCACCGCTGCAGCGAATCCGGCTGCGCCGCTGCCCAGGACGATCACATCATAAGTCAGCTCGGCATTGGCAGAATGCAGGAAAGTCGTAGTGTTCATTGTTATCGCCTGTCAAGGACGCGCCGGAGGGTCAGATCTCCAGCGGCGTCACACCCATGAAGTGACCGAGGTTGCCCAACTGCGCCAATGCCATTTCCGGTCCGGTCTGAATCGGGCAGCCCAGTCTTCGGGCCAAGGCGAGAAAAGGTGTCACCGCGGGTGATGTCACGACATCGGCCACAAGGGTTTTAGCGTTAAGGGTTTGCATCAGCGCGGTCGGCAACGGCATCGGGCCGTCATCACTGGTTGCACTCATGCCGACTGGCGAGGCGTTGACGACAAGGTCGAAGTGATTAAGTGAGTCCGGTCCTGCGCTGATCGTAATTTCCGGGAAAGCGTTGCGCAGAAGGTCGCCGAGCACCTCGACGCGCTCCTGGCTGATGTCGCTGATGGCCAAGTGGCTGATCCCGGCCTGGCACAACGAATACGCAATCGCGCTGCCTACGCCGCCGGTGCCGATCACCAGAACCTGTGTGTTCGCGGGGCTGAAACCGTGTTTGCGCGTAGCGTTGAGAAAACCCTCGCCGTCAACGATATCGCCCACCAGTCGACCGTCGGCTTCGCGGCGTATCACATTGACCGAGCGTAGTGCCGCCGAGCGTGCACTGACGCTATCCAGGCAGGTAGCCAACAGTTGTTTGTAAGGGACGGTGACCACACATCCGCGCAAGTTTTGCCAGCCGCGCAGAGTCTGGACGAAGTCATCCAGGGCGTTCTGTGCAAGGTCAATGGCGAGCATGGAGACGTTCTGCTGGTGGTCGGCGAACCAGCGATTGAAGTTTTCCGGCGATTTCACCTGGGCTACAGGCGAGCCGACGATGGCGACTAGTTCAGTCGAACCCTGAATCATGAGAGATACCCGCTTATTGGCTTTGTTGTAAGGCCGATACTGCAAGCGGTGAACGCGGCGAACAATCGAGCTTGTGCACGATTCGGTTGATAATCGCATCGCCAGTGCGATAATCGCAGTCTGTGTGCGATAAAGAGTCCAGGTGATGAAGCAACCTACGATCCACCCGCGGGATTTGATCGTCGGCCTGCAAAAAGGCTTGGCGCTGTTGCAGTTGTTTTCCCAGGAGCATCCGCGCCTGAGCGTGCCGGAAGTGGCGCGAATGGCCGATATGACCCAGAGCGCCGCCCGGCGTTTTCTGCTGACCCTGGTGCATGACGACTTTGCGCAGACCGACGGCCGCCATTACTGGCTGACCGCCAAGACCTTGCGTATCGGCCAGGCTTATGTCGATTCCGCGGTGCTGCCGCGCATGCTGAGGCCCATCGTCGAACAGGTGGCACGAACCACCCAGGAGCATGTATCGGTAGGTGTTCGCGACGGTGATGACATTGTGCATGTGGTGCGTAGTCGCTATAGCCACATCACCTCGATGTCGATCCGACCTGGTTCACGTGTGCCGATGTATTGCACCGGCAGTGGACGGTTGTGGTTGGCGAGTTTTTCGCAGGAGGCGCTTTGCACCTACTTCAAACGCAACCCGCCCCGGGCCATTACGCCATATACGCTCACCGACGAAGCACTGATCTGCCGCGAAATCGTCTTGGCGGGCGAGCGTGGTTACGTGATGGTGGATCAGGAATATGAAGTGGGCATGCGGGTGTTGAGCGTGCCTCTGATTGATTGGAAAGGGCAATTACAGGCAACGCTGACGCTGACTACTCACGCATCGCGCATGACTGTTGAGGACATGCGCGAGCGGTATCTGTCGACGCTGTACGAAGGGCAGGCGCTGCTGCGGCCGATCATGACGCGTTGAATCTCAAGGGCTGGTGGTCAGGCTTGCATGGGAGACTCACTGAGGCGGTTCGGCGACGCTTTTAGAGGTGGCAGCCATTGCGCAAATCACTCCGAGCAATTAAATGGTGAAAGTCCGCTTTTGGCCGATTCTGTTGAAAAAATCGGATTTTCAGATCGCCTGAACTCAGGCGCGACCACCACAGGAGAAAATGGTGGCCCTTGAGATGAAAATCTGGCCAGCCGTCGCAGGTTCTGCACTGCGATTTCCCTGTTTCAGCACGCGGGCATGGGGCTCGCTCTGTGTGGTTTGCTGAGCATCATCTCCATCGTTGATGGGACAGTAACGGCTCGACGGGTTACAGCGCATTGGTGAATCAACTCGACTACCGCGCCGTCCTGTCGATCCTGTTCCAGGTATACCCCAATACACGGTTAGGCTACTGGGTATGGAATTCACTGCTGAAACAATATCCAGTTTCTTCAGTCGCGCCATTGTCATTATTGGTGCCCGTCTTCGGCCTGCTCGGTTCAGTCATGATTTTCCAACCGTTTGCATTCAGAGCCACGTACGGAGCATGTCCTTGTGCGATCGCTCTGAAAACAAGAAAAGAGCCCAGTTACGCTACGAAATGCTAGTTGACGCAGTCGATAATCGCCAAAATCAGCCGAGGAGGCTGTTGGCTTTGCTTGAATCGTTGGGGTTGGCGGCTGGGGGAATGGCGTCGCAGCCGCCAGATGGGCATGCTAGACGAATGATTGGCCGGCAAAGCCACGGGGCAGGCGTTGTCGCCCTTTCATGGTGGTGAGTCGCTCGGTCCACGCTGCCCGCCAGTCATTAGCCGCGTGGGTGATCTTTGCTTTGCGAGCCGTGCGTCTTGCCAAATTGCGCTGGTTTTTGCGTGCGTCCTTGAACGCGTCGGTGTTGCGGCAGCTTCTGCATTTCACGCGGGCCAGTTCAGTGGTCGAGGTGAGTTGGTTGCCATTGTGACCGCAGGCCAAATGCCCGCCTACTTTGAAGTGAGTAACCATCAGACGTCTCCTTAGTGACGTGTATCCGTTTGACCTCTGGCTACTCACAACGTTCGTCGAGCTTCTCGAAGGACGCGTCGACGAATAGAACCACATTACTGTTGCATTTTCCCCCGGCACTCAGCCGCTGGCTATGGCACTGAGTGCCTGTCCCGTCCGAAAAAGATCATCTTGCGGTAAGTCATTTCCAACTTCTTTCCAGGCCAACCATCGGTCGACTTTTCTGTGCGCCACTTGAACCTACGTGAAAAGAGGTCTAATTATTATGCGTGGGAAAAAATCCCACGCACTGAATGCCAAAAAAAACTTACTACGATTTCTGACTTGATTTGGCGTTTCTCGCGGTAATGACCAGGAGACGAAAAATGCAGATTCATAGGCTGTTCAACAAGGCACTATTGGCGATGGCCATAGGTGGTGTGCTGTCGGCGTCCATTGTTTTGGTGCCGGATACGATCTTTCATGGTTCCAGTGCTTACGCCAAAGAAGGTGGCGGACATGGCGGTGGAGGCGGAAGTGGTGGGCACGGCGGAAATGGCGGTAGTGGCAGCGGTAGCGGAGGAGGAGGCGGCAGCGGCAGTGGTGGCGGTGGTGGCGGTGGCCACGGTGGAAACGGCGGTGGAAACGGCGGCGGAAGCGGAGGTGGAGGCGGTCATGGTGGAAGCAGCGGTGGTGGCAGTGGTAGTGGTGGTCATGCTGGCAACGGCGGTGGTAGCAGTGGCAGCAGCCATGGCGATGCAGGCCAGGGCAACGCCGGGAATTCGAATTCTGGCCGCAGCAGCAACCATGCTGAGGCTGGCGATGATCACGGCAATCACGTTGGTGGTGAGCCTGGTGATGATCATGGCAATCATGTTGGCGCAGAGCCCGGGGACGATCATGGCAATCATGTTGGCGGCGAGCCTGGCGACGACAATGGAAATCACGTTGGGGGTGAGCCTGGCGATAATCGTGGCAACCCTGTGGGTGGCGAACAGGGTGATGACCGCGGCATTCATGTCGGCGGCGAAGCAGGGGATGACACCAGCAGGAGCTGATTTACTCTGATGGGATCTCATACAAAACCTTCGGAGAGAGTTTTGTATGAGATTTGGTCCATCCCGTTATTGCCCCCCGTAACGCATGTGCAGTGAGCGCTTGCAGCTATCCCTTATTCCTGGACAAAGTGCGTAACAGCTCATATGGGAATTTTTTCCACGTCGTTATACTGGGTTTATCTGTCAAGGAATGTGCTGTATGCAATCGCCCACCTTACCTCCCTCTCTGTTAGGAGCCCTGCGGCGGGTCATGCGCCCGCTGGTGCGCCTGATGCTGCGCAAAGGGGTCACCTATACGGTATTCGCCGATTTGCTCAAAGAGGTGTTTGTCGATGTGGCTGATCGTGAGTTTCGCTTGGATGACAAAGTTTCGAGCGACAGCCGCATCAGCCTGCTCACGGGGGTTCATCGCAAGGATGTGCGCCGGCTGCGAAACGAGAGCGAGACGTCAATCGCTGCGCTGCCGGAGAACATTACTTTAAGCGCGCAATTGGTCAACGCCTGGACCAACAGTCGGCCTTTCTGCACGGATGCTGGCCAGGCGTTACCTCTGCCGCGACTGGCCAGTGTCGGCGGTGAGTGCTCCTTTGATGCCCTGATGGCGAAGGTCAGTACGGACATCCGCGCGCGGGTGGTGCTCGATGAATGGTTGCGCCTCGGCGTCGTACGTCTCGATGAACGTGACCGTGTACACCTTGAAGCCCAGGCGTTCTTGCCGCAGAAGGGCTTCGACGAGAAAGCTGCTTACCTTGGCCACAACCTGCACGATCACGCCAGTGCAGCGGTGCATAACCTGAGCGGGGAAGGCCTGCCTTTCTTCGAGCGCAGCGTGCACTACGACGCCCTGGCCGCGGTCAGTGTCGACACTTTGCGCGAGGCTGTTGCCAGGGAGGGAATGCAAACCCTGCTCAATTTCAGCCGGCTTGCCGCAGACCTCGAAAATCTTGATTCGCCAGGTATCGAGCAACGTCAACGCATCACAATCGGACTCTATTTCTACACTGAGCCCACCGATCCCGTTTCGTCGATGACGCCTGCCCCATGATCTCCCTCAAGCGCTGCTTCAGTATTGTCACTCTTGTCCTGGGTTTTGGACTGAACCTGGTGACTCCCGCACGGGTCGACGCAGCACCGGCATGTGTTAGCCGCGAGGAAGTGGGAATGTCGGGCGCATCGGGCTTGCAGTTTCCGGGTGGCATTGGCGGTACCGGGGCAAAGACAGGCGGTGTGGGCGGCACAGGCATCCACGCCGAAAGCGGTGGCGTCGGCGGCACCGGTGCGCCGCTGCAACAGCGTCCCGGAGGCACCGGTGGTACGGGCGCGGTGGCTGCCGGCGTGGATGGCACCATCATCAATCGTGGTCACGGCGGGGTGGGTGGCACGGGTGCACCGATCCTGGATCCGGGAGGTGTTGGCGGCACTGGAATCGTTGGCACCATCACTGGGTTCGCTTCGATTTGCGTCAATGGAATGGAAGTACACTTCGGCAAAGACGTACCGGTGAGCGAAAACGGCGTCGCCGCGAGTAGCGCTCATCTGGCGATAGGACAGGTTGTTGCGGTGGAAGCATTCGCCACCAAACAAGGCCTGCGAGCCGGACGTATCTCGATCCTGAACGTCTATGAAGGGCCGCTGACGGCATTACCCACTGCTTCGGCGCCGCTGCGGGTCATGGGGCAACCCGTGCGTCTTGCCGTGGGGGCTCGGGTTGCTGAAGGGCTACGCACGGGTGAACCGGTCAGAGTCAGCGGTCTACGAGATGCCAATGGTGAAGTATTCGCTAGTCGCATCGAACGGGCGCCTACCCTCAGGGAAGCTAGTGCCATCGGCTCGATAGATCCTGCCGGCAGCCTCCAGGGGCTGAAACTGGGAAGTCGCGTGGCACCGGGGCAGGAAGTGCTGGTGCGTGGCCAATGGTCCGGTCACCAGTTGGAGGTCGCTCAAAGCAGTCTTGACCCGAGTCTGCCTTTTGCCGGCCGTGTGCATGAGGCCGTGATCGAAGGTCTGGTACAAAGCCGACGGGACCGACACCTGGTGGTCGCAGGCTTGAATGTGACACTGGGGCACGACACAGTGTTTGTAGGGGAGCAGCCCACCACATTGGTACTGGATCGACGCGTTCGGGTGAGCGGCGTGTTTAGTGGTACGCGTGAAATACGGGCAACACGTGTCGAGTTCCATAGCGAACGCGCCGATACCTCGGGCAGGGGCCATGGGGGACGTGACAACCGAACGGGCGCCGACACGGAACAGAGTGCCGATGACTCGGGCAACCCCAACAACAGCAGCGGTAACGGTGGGCGCGATTTAAGCCCGCGAAGTGAAAGTAGTGAAGGCAGTGAGGGCGGCAGCGGTGGAAGCCACGCGGACGACCGCAACAACAGCGGCAAATCCGAGACCGTGGACAAGTCTGGAAAATCAGAGCATGTCGAGAAAATGGAGCAACCCGAGAAGGAGTACAACAGTGGACGGCCTGAAAAGATAGAGAAGATAGAGAAGGTTGAAAAAGTCGAGAAGGTAGAGCGACCCGAAAAGGTAGAAAAAGTTGAGAAAGTGGAGCGGCCAGAAAAGGTCGAAAAAGCTGAGAAAGTAGAGCGACCAGAGAAAATCGAGAAGGTAGAGCGTCCCGAAAAGGTAGAAAAAGTTGAGAAAGTGGAGCGGCCAGAAAAGGTCGAAAAAATTGAGAAGGTAGAGGGACCAGAGAAAGTCGAACTACCTGAAAAGGTCGAAAAAGTAGAGAAAGTAGAGAAAGTAGAGAAAGTAGAGAAAGTAGAGAAAGTGGATCGATCTGGCCGTTCGGCATAAGCGCTGCGGCAATTCTACAAACGGTGAATAAGCAACTAGGCTGGGTATGTTCGATAACACTTCTCAACGGGATTTTGAGGTGACGATGAGACCCATGCTGCCTCTTTTTGCCAGCCTGCTGGCAAGCTTTACCGTGCAGGCTTCGGGCGATACCTTCAGCACCGCCATCGGCATGGACTATTCAAGCGGTGACTATGGCACCGGTACCACTTCGGAAATCTGGTATGTCCCCGTTGTAGGAAAGTATGAAACGGGCCCTATGACCTACAAGGTTACCGTGCCCTGGTTGCGCATCACTAACCCCGAAGTCGGCCCGAACGGCGACCCGTTGCCCGGTGGTTGCAGGGATGTGGAGAGTGGCTTGGGCGATACTGTCACCAGCGCAGATTATGCGTTGCTCGATGGCAGTGAGGGGGGCGTGTTGCTGGATCTGATCGGCAAGGTCAAGTTTCCCACCGCAGATGAAGATCAGTGCCTGGGCACCGGCGAATTCGACTATACCGCTCAGGTTGACATCGCCAAGGCCTTCGGCTCGGTGACCGGCTTCGCGACCCTGGGATGGAAAAAGTTTGGCGACCTACCCGATAGCAATTTCGACGACCCGATATTTGCCAGCCTCGGCTTCGCCATGCCCGTGGCTGTGCGCACCACGGCGGGCGCCTCCTACGACTGGAGGCAGAAAGTCGTCTCCACCGGTTCGCAAATTCAGGAACTCACCCTGTTCGTCACGCATAAGCTCAGCCACGAATGGAAGATTCAACTGTACGTGGTCAAAGGCTTTTCTGACGCAAGCCCGGATGCAGAGGGCGGGCTGGTGCTTTATCACATGTTCTAATGGCGATGCGTTGCCCCTGACTTACCAAGCGCCGCAGACTGACTGCTTTTAGCCGATTACGAGTTGTTTCCTGGATGTGCATTCCAATGACCGCGTCTGGCCGATTCTGTTGAAAAAGTCGAATTTTCAAATGGCCTGAACTCAGGCACGACCACCACTGGAGAACCTACTCACC
>NZ_JBEOPV010000025.1:0-85288 GCF_040310425.1 Pseudomonas sp. 65/3-MNA-CIBAN-0223 | reverse complement strand
TTTCGACCGACGCATGTTTTTTTGAACCTCAAGTAACGAGGGCATGAAAAATCGGTGGGTACTTCAGACCTTCCTTAGACGAATTGTCCGCGGCTGAGGGGCTTATAACAAATTTGTAATTCTTCAGTCACCATTCTGATAACTTCTCAGCAGTACATTGAGCGTGCAAAAAATCTACGCGTCATAGGATCCTGCGGACGTGTCGACTTCTGATCGAATCCAGCCGCCTGAAATCGATGCTCGCAGTTTTTTAGACCATCAAATATTTATTAGTGAACAAACAAGCTGCGCGTTTTGGGGGCGTAAATCCCCCGGTGTCAGGATAGTTGTCGCCTCTCCGAATTTTCCTAAAAAAGCACATCGGGGGCGGAAAGAGACTGGTCGTGCCGTATTATTCACCTGAACGCAGAGCCGCATTACTCAAGATGCTGCTTCCCCCGCTGAACCTGTCGATGGCCGAGGTCTCCCGGCGCGAAGGGGTCAGCGAAATGTCTTTGTCCAACTGGCGCAAGCAGCTCAGTTCTGAAGGAAATGCAGTGTCCGAAAACAAGCAATCGACTCAGAGCTGGTCAGCCGAAACCAAGTTTGCTGTCGTCCTTGAAGCGTCCGGTTTGTCCGAGATCGAGCTGGGCGAGTATTGCCGCCGCAAAGGCCTTTACCCCGAGCAAATCACGGCCTGGCGACAAGCCTTCATCACCGGCCAGAAATCGGAAAAGGCCCAGCAAAAAGACGACCGCGAGCAAGCCCGCAAGGACAAGAAACGCATCCAGGAACTTGAGCGCGAACTGCGCCGCAAAGACAAGGCGCTCGCTGAAACAGCCGCGTTGTTGGTGCTGCGAAAAAAGCTCAACGACTACTGGGGGATTGCCTCATGAAAAAGATTTTCATTAGTTTGGGGTGTCTGGCGGTTTGGCTAGTCGCGGATCGCCAACTAGCTGACCAGAACGTTCAGGGTCACTGGTGCATCCACGAGTTGCACCGCGCCCTTGGCGATTTTTTCTTACCTAAAACATAGTGACACTCCGGTGGCAGTTCGCGCCTGGATACGTCGAGATATTCCGGAGTACCCATGAATAACAAAGTACCCATTCGCAGTTGGGAAATCACACTCGGTAGTAACCAGTTAATCCTTGCAGTTTCAACTTGGCTTCTATTGTTGAGTAACTGGCCATTTTGGCGAGCTGTATGGCAAGGCGTGGGAGGCCTACAGGACGGAAACACCATATTCGTGCTTAGCCTGCCTTGGTTTGTGTTGATTTGGCTATACATATTGCTCAGCGTGATGGCTTGGGGGCACTTGATAAAACCTGTGCTAGCTATCGTGCTGCTGGTTGCGGCAGCAACGAGTTACTTTATGAATAGCTATGGCATAGTAATTGATTACAGCATGCTAACGAATGTGATGCAAACGGACAGTTCCGAGGCCATGGACCTACTGAACTGGGAACTACTGCTGTGGATGCTGGGCTTTGGTGTTATTCCGTTGCTGATTATCACTCGAGTCCGTTTGATCCAACGATCGTGGTCCCGCGCACTTGCTCATCGATTGATGGGTATGGCGGTCGCGCTAACCTGCTTGGCGATCATCGTATTTACGCTTTATCAATCCTATGCATCGCTGATGCGTAACCATCGCGAACTCCGATTGATGTTGGTTCCGTCGAATGTGGTTTCGGCAATCCATGGGTATACGCGTCGCCAGCTAGCAGTTCCCACCGAATTAAAAATCATTGGTGCTGATGCCCGCCGTGAAGAAGCTACTGTTGATGTACGCAAACCACGGCTAACGGTACTGATGGTGGGTGAAACCGCTAGGTCCGCGAATTTCTCCCTCAATGGCTATACCCGGGATACCAATCCGGAATTAGCCAGTCGTGGTGTCTTAAGTTTTACCAATGTCAGCTCATGTGGAACAGCTACGGCCGTTTCTTTACCCTGCATGTTCCTGGACGTGGGTAAAGAAGGATACAAAGACGGTATGGCGCTGCGTAGAGAAGGACTATTAGACGTATTGCAGCGGGCCGGTGTATCGGTAATTTGGAGAGACAATAACTCAGGTTGCAAAGGTATTTGCGACCGAGTACCAAATGAAAAATTGAACAATCAGAAAACGCTGGGATTATGCAGAGCCGACGAGTGTTACGATGAAATTTTATTGCAAGATTTACAAGCATACTTGGATCAACAGCAGCGGGATTCAATCGTGGTGCTACACATGAAAGGCAGTCACGGCCCATCCTATTTCAAGCGCTATCCACCAGCGTTCGAACGATTCGGGCCCGTTTGCGACAATAACCAACTTGAACGTTGTACGCGCGAAAGCATTGTCAGTGCCTATGATAACAGTCTTGGTTATACGGACTACGTACTTGGGCAAACGATCGACCTGCTAAAGCGTAACGCTGAACGTTTTGATACAGCGATGCTTTATGTCTCTGATCACGGTGAGTCCCTCGGAGAGAATGGGCTTTACTTGCACGGACTTCCTTATGCCATGGCTCCCAGCGAGCAGACTAGTATCCCCATGATACTCTGGATCTCCAAAGACATGCAGTCGCGTCAAAACCTCAATCCTCAATGTTTGAAGGAACAACGTGGTGTATCGCTGTCCCATGACAACTTATTCCATTCTGTATTAGGGTTGATGGGTATTCAAACTTCAGCATATCGCCAAGAGCTAGATCTGTTCAGTACCTGCCAAGCCAAAGCGTTGACACCATTAAAGCTCGCACAAACATCTGAGCATCACCCAGTAAAAATACCAAAATAAGGGGGGGCTGCGACAAAAATCTAAAATCACCCTGTCGGACTGCTGCGACGGGGATGCGGTCGCTAGCTCTGAATGTCCTCACTGTCGTCCATAACCTCAACGCTCACGATCAGGCCAAATTTTTGGCCTTCAGCACGCAGGGCGCGGAAGAGATTTAATTCAAGCTCGGTCAGCGTCGCGAAATCGGGGCCGTGCAAATCCGTGCTTGCCCGGTCCGGAACCGATTGGGCTAACTTGTGCATTGCTTCGTGGCCGTTTTCAGTGGCATTAGGCTTGGTTTGATCGTTCATCGGGCTAGCTCTCGTTCATTTAGCGACTAAAAAAAGACCAGGAATAATCCCGGCCTTTTTCTATGGTCGCACCGGCCTCTCTAGCGGCCGGCGTTCATCAGATTTTGTTGACCTTCCTGTTCTGAAGC
Source organism: Pseudomonas sp. 65/3-MNA-CIBAN-0223 (assembly GCF_040310425.1). Taxonomy (NCBI): domain Bacteria; kingdom Pseudomonadati; phylum Pseudomonadota; class Gammaproteobacteria; order Pseudomonadales; family Pseudomonadaceae; genus Pseudomonas; species Pseudomonas sp. 65/3-MNA-CIBAN-0223. The sequence continues at coordinate 82,100 of NZ_JBEOPV010000025.1, read as the reverse complement.
TTGGCGCCTTCCTCCTGCGATAGCTCCCCCTTCACTTTGCCAACACCGCGCGCATAGGACACTTCGTAGCATTGCCCTACTACGTTTAACGACCTGCATTTGAAAACGCGCCGACCTGCAATCAAGGCGTTTTCCGACCAGGATTAACTGCGACTGTCCGGCCCGGCCAGCATTAGCTGCAAATGACGGGGTTTATAGGTAGATGATCAAAGGCTGCATCAGCTCCTATATGGGCACGCGTAGAATCCAGAAAAGTCGCACGTTGAGGCCCAAGCAACCACTGCCTACCCTGCTTCGAGCAAACGCGTGGGGCCTACAGCTTTGAGGCCCACTACGCTATGTGCGGGCTCGGTCTCGCCCAAAGGGTTCGGTCAACTGACCAAGGTAACCTTTGGGATAGTCCCTCTCACGCAAGCCGACATTGGCGTCGACCTGCTTTCCTGTACTGTCGTAGAACGTCCCAAATAGCCGATCCCACACCATCAGAAATTCGCCGATCTGCTGGTACGCCCCTGTGCGCAGGGCCTGGCCAACTTGCCGGATTTGTTGACCAAGACGTCTGCAGCGCTAAAAACATGAACCGGCTGGTGCCAAATTACCCCTGAAAGTGGGTATTTTTGGATGCAATTCAACACATGATGGGCTATCGCCGTGATCCTAAGCGCGGTCACCTATGTGACCTTGCGCTATCTCGCCCCACTCAAGAATGCCGCCCCTGAAGCAGATCCTAAAGACCGACGGGGTGCTCAATGAGTCGGTGATGCGGTTCGAGCCGCTGTCATGGTTGCAGAAGTTGGCAGACGCGATCAGTGCCGGCGCCCACCAAGCAGCCGGCCGACCCTCGGCAGAATCACGGGCGCGGCAATGAGGACAAGGGTACCGATCACCCAGAGAACAATAATCGCCGGCTTCACGATGACTCGGAGCAAGGCGATGGCTTGTCCCAAAAAGCCGCTAACGTTGAGATTATCGACGACACTGCCAACCTCCTTGCCGGCTCCGGTCGCGAGGCCCTTCCCGCCGTCCACCAGGAGGCCGGCATTGGCCGCCACCCAGCCGAGGACGGGATCAACCAGGGCATAACCGACCCAGGCGAGAAGCGACCACAGAACGAGGCCGACAAGAACGACAGCCATCGGCAGTTTTCTCGGCAGGCTCGGACGCGCATCATAATCGACCGGCTCCCCCGTCATCTTCGGATCGCGATCGTTTCTCCGATAGTAACTATCGCGATACCCGCGGTCATGGTGGCCATGTTTTCCCATCTCGGTCTCCGTTTTTCGCCGGGGCAAGATTTCCAGGGAAACCGGCCCGTTCTTCAAGCACGTCCACCCGCAGCGCCAACCATCGCCGTCGCGTTCGTCCGGCCGGTTGTCCAGTCGCCTTCCCCTGCTAGCACTATAGCCTTAATTCGCACTCAGCCTCACGCAGGTTCTGATCCTCGATCTGGATCGTCGCATGTGTCAGGCCGAAACCGGTCTTCATCGCCTCATTTGCGCTGATAAGCGTCATCCGCGCCTGGGCCATGTCGGCCACGACCAGGTGGCAGCTCATGGCGTCGATGCCGGAGGTTATCGTCCAGACATGAAGATCGTGGACGGCTGTCACGCCGGAAATGTCCAGCAACTTTCGCTCCAGCAGCGCTATATTGACTTGGGGCGGCGTGCCTTCCATCAGGATGTGGATTGCCTGCTTCAACAATATCCACGTGCGCGGAATGATAAAAAGCCCGATGCCAGCGCCGATGATCGGATCGGCCAGCGTCCAGCCGGTGAGCATGATGACGCCTGCGGCGACGATGACGCCGAGCGAGCCCAGCATGTCGCTGAGCACCTCGAAATAGGCTCCCTTTACATTGAGGCTTTCCGACGACCCGGCGGACAGGAGCCTCATGCTGATCAAGTTGACCACAAGCCCGACCACCGCCACGGCAAGCATCGGTCCAGCTAGAATTTCCGGCGGGTTCAGGAAACGCTGATAGGCCTCGTAGAAGATATAAACGGTCAGTAGAAGGAGCACGACGGCATTCGTAAGCGCCGACAGTACCTCCATGCGAGCAAAACCGTAGGTTTTCTGCGGCGTCGCCGGGCGTTCCGCAAAACGGACGGCGATCAGCGCCAGGGCAAGGCCGCCAGCGTCGGTCAGCATGTGCGCCGCATCCGCGAGGAGCGCAAGGCTGCCCGTCCACAGGCCGCCGATCACCTCAACCACCATGAACGTCGTGGTGAGGGCGAGCGCCCCTACGAGTCTGCTCTTATGCCGTCCCGCTGCGGTTCCGGGCGGAACTGCCACCGCGTGTGAATGCCCTGCGCCCATGTTTGATCCTCAGTAATCAGTGGAAGGGCGCCGCAGCGGTCCCGAAGCAAAGATCTCAGTCGAAGAGATCTGACAGGAATGATCGCTTGCGACGGTGTCCTCCGTGCCCCGAACCATGACCGTCATCGTAGTAGCCTTGGGACGGACTAGGCTGCCCCTGTTGCGGTGCGGGCTTCGGTGCGTAGGTTTGGGTTTGAGCGGGGCCAGCGTCGGCGCTGCGCTCGATGATCTTGTCGAGCTCGCCTCGATCCAGCCAAACGCCACGGCATTTCGGACAATAGTCGATCTCGATGCCCTGGCGCTCGCTCATGACCAGATCGACCCTGCAGGCAGGACAAAGCAGCCCATGTCCCTGGCCCTCCGGACGTGTATTTGCGACATCTACCATCTTCATCTCCTCGTGTTTGCTCGGCGAAGCTAGGTTTTCGCGAGCCTGATCATCATTATAGGCTCTCTAGCTGTAACGACCTGTATTTGAGAACGCCCCGACCTGCATTCCATCGTCGCCAGCCAGCATTAGCTGCAAATGACAGGGCTCAGACCGGCAAGCCCGCTGCCAGCATCTTGTCGCGTAATTCGACGGCCCGAGTCGGGTCGAGTGTGTTACTGAACAACGCCTTGATTCGGTGGGCCTGGCATCCTCACTCCGGCAGGCTTGAAGCACCGGCTGTGTGCAGGGCATGTCCTCTCGATCTACCTGGATGTGCTGTCCGATGAGGTACGTGCCTTGCGGATGAGCGGAGCCGCGAGGCTGATGGAGATACTCCCTGCCGACGTTGTTGCGATAGTCGAGGCGTTGAGTACGTCGGGGCATGCAGCTGTCCAGTTGCAGGCACAGGTACGTCAGCTGTTGCGGCTTCCCGATCCGCCAATCCGCGATCCGCGCCTGACCAAAGTCACCGCAACGCTGCGCGAAGGCCAAATGGGGCGTGAGGTAATGGCTGCGTTGGTGCATCTATCCCCGACACGCTTTTCCCATTGGTTCGTGGAGCAAACAGGTGTGCCATTGCGCAGTTACGTCAAATGGCTGCGCCTCACCCAAGCCCTTCAACATATGGCTCAAGGGGGCCGGTTGACCGAAGCCGCGCATGCGGCGGGCTTTTCCGATTCGGCGCATTTCTCCCGGACATTCAGAATGCTGCTGGGCATCGATCCGTCCTCTGCCCTAGCTGAGGTAGGGCTCCAGGCGTCATAGCTCTTTCGTTCAAGTCGAACGACGTCCTCTCCACATACCATGAAGGCTCTCTACACAGGAGCTGAGCGATGTCCACTTCCCTTCAATTTGCCCTGCGCTGGTTGAGTTACCCGCTCGTGTTTGGTGGCAGCGCTGCCTTCATGGTCAGGGCCTTGTACGCCGGTGTGCCGTATTGGCCCAGCACACCCTTGGTTGCCGCAGTCGGTCTTTTGGCTGTGGCGGCGCTGGAACGCATCCAACCTTTCCGCCAGGGCTGGCTGGAGGATCACCAGGACACCCTGACCGACCTGGTGCATATGCTAGTGAATCTTTCCGTCATCCAGTTCACCGCCGAAAACTTGGCTAGGCTGGGCGATGCGGTACCAGCTTCCGTTCGTGTCTTTCCAGTTGAAAGCCCGCTGTGGCTGCAGCTGCTGCTGGTTGCCGCCGTGCTCGATCTGAGCCTGTACGCCATGCACCGGATCAGCCACCACGTACCCTGGCTATGGCGTTTTCATATGATTCACCACAGTGCCGAGCGCTTGTACTGGATGAACGGTGAGCGCCGGCATCCCCTACATGCCGCACTCATGGCGGGACCGGGATTGGTGGTGCTGTTTGCATTCGGCGCGCCTTCGGCAGTGGTTGCCACCTGGTTCGGTATCCTGACCGCGCATCTGGCCTTTCAGCACTCGAACCTGGACTACCGGGTGGGATGGGTTGCGGTATGTGCTCGGGGTCGCCAAGATTCATCGCTGGCACCACAAGCGCGACTTCGAAGATGCCCTGGTGAACTTCGGCGAATTTCTGATGGTGTGGGATCGGCTATTTGGGACGTTCTACGACAGTACAGGAAAGCAGGTCGACGCCAATGTCGGCTTGCGTGAGAGGGACTATCCCAAAGGTTACCTTGGTCAGTTGACCGAACCCTTTGGGCGAGACCGAGCCCGCACATAGCGTAGTGGGCCTCAAAGCTGTAGGCCCCACGCGTTTGCTCGAAGCAGGGTAGGCAGTGGTTGCTTGGGCCTCAACGTGCGACTTTTCTGGATTCTACGCGTGCCCATATAGGAGCTGATGCAGCCTTTGATCATCTACCTATAAACCCCGTCATTTGCAGCTAATGCTGGCCGGGCCGGACAGTCGCAGTTAATCCTGGTCGGAAAACGCCTTGATTGCAGGTCGGCGCGTTTTCAAATGCAGGTCGTTACAGTTAGCGCGTCACACAACTTCCCGTTGAGCGCGGGCCTTCGTAGGTGTCATGAACAGTTCGGAGGAGGGGCGCATACCCCATAATCAGGTGCGATTGTGGGGCCTTTGGTGTTCTAGAGCAGCTATTCAGCAAGTTGCTGCGCAGCGGCAAATGCGCGGCAGCCACGATTTGAATCCATCCAGCACTTACGACCTGAACTGTGTATCTATTGAAAGACATCCTCGCCATTGGCAGACGCACTGGGGAGGAAAAATGCCCGAGTTTGCCGCATGAGTGGACGACCGCTTAATCACGTGAACTTGCGCAAAATGAATGCAAAATAGTTAGAAGAATTAAGCTATTGAATTGTATGGATAAAATCACGACTAACTGTTAGCTTGGGTCCAGAAGAATTCGAGGCGATCAGCAGTGGTGGCCAGACGAAGCGTTTGCGTTTTTGCAGTTTGTCCGACGCCCAGGACACCAGCAACATGCCGATGACGGCGGCCAGGTAGGGCAGCGCCGACAGCCAACCCGCTTCAATCATGTCCATTTGTGCACCGGCCTTGAGTATCGACGGCAGCCACAATACGAAGCCATAGACGCCGATGCTCCAGCAGAAGAACTGCAACGCGAGGATTATCACCCTTGGCGAGCGAAAGGCTTCGGCATAGTTTTTCACCGCCTTGATGCCGACTTGCTCGGCAGCCAAGGCGCTTTCCAGGTCGTGTTTTTCCTGGTCACTGAGCCATTTGGCCTGGGCCGGACGATCGTCGGCCAGGCGCCACCAGATGAAGGCCCACAGCACCGCAGGCAAGCCCTCGATGATGAACATCCAGCGCCAGCTGTAGTGCTGTACCAGATAGCCTGAGACCACCGACATCCACAGCATGGTCACCGGGTTGCCGAGGATCAGGAAGGTGTTGGCCCGCGAGCGTTCGGCGCGGGTGAACCAGTGGCACAGATAGATCAGCATCGCCGGCATCACCGCGGCCTCGACCACGCCGAGCATGAAGCGGATGACGATCAACCAATAGGCATTGGAGACGATTCCGGTCAGGGTCGCCAGGCTGCCCCAGAGGATCAGGCTGACGAAAATCAGTTTCTTCACGCTGTGTTTCTGCGCATAGATCGCCCCCGGCACCTGGAAGAAAAAGTAGCCGAGGAAGAACAGGGCGCCGAGCAGGGAGGACAGGCCCGGGGTAATCATCAGGTCGGCGGCCATGCCCGAGGCGGCGGCGAAGCCGTAATTGGCGCGATCCAGATACGCCAGGCTGTAGGTGATGAACACGATGGGCATGATGTACCACCAGCGGCGGGTGGCGAGGGTTGCGGTTTTCATGGTGGTGCTCCTGAGCTTGTTGTTTTTGTCGCAGCAGGTAACGAATTCGGAATCTTCAGTGAATGGTCAGGCCTTATCGCGAGCAGGCTCGCTCCCCCAGGGCATTTGGCTTGGAACCCTATCCAGTGCGGGAGCGAGCCCGCTCGCGACGGCGGCCTCTAACTCAGCGCTCATCTCGGCCCGGGTAGGCAACCCCTCCATATCCCCCCGACTCTGCACCGCCCGGCTGCCAACCCAGTTGGCCCGCTTCACGGCCTCGGCAAAGCTGTGGTTTTCCAGCAAGGCGCTGATCATGCCCACGGCAAAGCCATCACCGGCACCCACCGTGTCGACCACTGCCTGCACCGGCACGCCGGCGACAAAACCCTGATCCTGATGAGTTCGGTAATAGGCACCGTGCGGGCCCAGCTTGATCGCCACAGCCTCTACGCCCTGGTCGAGGTAAAAAGCAGCGATATCGGCAGGGTCTTCGAAGCCGGTCAGCAACCGGCCTTCGCTCAATCCTGGCAGCACCCAATGGGCGAGGGCAGCCAGGCGGTTGGTTTCGGTGACCATCTGTTGCGTGCTGGCCCACAGGCTCGGCCGCAGATTGGGGTCGAACGATACGCTGCGTCCTGCATCGCGCATGCGTGTCATCAATTCCAGCGACAGTTGCCGTGCGCTTGCTGACAGGGCCGCAGGAATACCGGTGGCGTGCAGGTGCCGGGCGTTCAGCAATTGGGGGACAATTGACTGCGGGGACAGGTGACTGGCGGCCGAACCACGGCGGAAATACTCCACTACCGGATCGCTGCCGTCCTCGGTGCGTGACTTGAGCTGGAATCCGGTCGGGTGCGCGACATCAATGTCGACATGACGGCAGTCCAGTCCTTCCTTTTCAAGCGTGTCGATCACGAACCTGCCAAGTGAATCGGCACCGACCCTGCTCAGCCAGGCCACTTTGAATCCAAGCCGCGACAGGCCGATGGCGACGTTGCTGTCAGCCCCGGCGATGCGCTTGTGGAACCGGGTGATGCTGGCCAGGTCGCCGGGCTCTTCGGCGACAAACATCGCCATGGTCTCGCCAAACGACAGGATATCGATCTCAGACATGAGCGCTCTCCAGTCGCGATTGACCCAGGCGGGCGAGGGCGGCGACGTGTTCGCCGGTGAGTTGCGCGAGGTCGTCGCCCTGGAGTGGATACTCCACCGCCCGAATGACGCCCTGGGGCATGTGGCGCAGCAGTTGTTCCCATTGCTGCAGATCCGCCGGGGCGGGCGGGGTGGCAATCAGTTTGCCATCGGCCCGGCGCGTCACGGCCTTGCAGTGCACATAGCCGACGTGACGACCGAGCATTCGAGCGGCGCTTGCGGCGCACTGGTCCTGCCAGTGCCAGTTGCCGATATCGAAGGTCATTCTGATGGGCAGTTGGTGTTGCTCCACTTCGCCGAAAAAGCGCTGAAAGGGTTCGATGCGGCCTCCGTGCAGGGTCTGGTCGTTTTCTACCAGCAGTTGCACGCCGCAGTCGCCCAGGGTACGGGCCAGACCTTGCAGGTCATTGTTATCAGTAAAATAACCCAGCGAGACTTTCAGCCATTTGGCGCCGAAGGCCTGGGCGCTGTGCAGGGCTGCAGTCAACGCGGGATTAGGGTTTGAACGGCCCGCCAGCCATAGCTCCACGGGTGAGGAGTAGATGCTTTCCAGGCCATGGTTGGAGGTGGCTTGGGCCAGCTGCGTGGCGTGTTCGTGGGTCAACAATTCCTCACGCCATTCGATGTGGGAAGCACCGGCGGCGGCGAGGATTTCGATGAAACTGCCTTGGCCGCGCTGGCGTACCAGCTCGGCGCCGTAGCTGGAAAGGCTGATGGAGACGGGTGATTTTTTCATTGTTATTTACCTCTGAAACCGGTTTCATTTTTATTCAAAAAAATAGTTTCTGGTGGGTGTTGCTGCAGGCCCCATCACCCGGAACTCCCGAGCGTCGAGCCCCGCACGATCAACTGCGCCGAAAAATCCAGCGTTCGAACCGGCCCAGCCTGCCCACGCAGTCGCTTGAGCAGGCACTCGAATGCACTTGCTCCAATTTGCGCGGTCGGCTGCGCAAGGGCGGTAATGCCACTGCCCACCAGCGGGTACCAATCCAGGTCGTCCAGGGCAATCAAGCCCACATTCGCAAACAGATCGCATTGCAGTTCCCGCAGTGCGTGGGTGCTGGCCAGTGCCGCAATGCCGTTGGCGCAGAAGAGCGCTTTCGGGCCGGGGCCAGGAGCGTCCAGGAAAGCCTTGAGATGAGCCGTGAGTTGGCTGCCGGTTTCGATAATTGCGCCTCGCAGTGAAGGCCGCTGGGCGACCTGCGATTTGAAACTGCTGACGCGCTCGATACGCGAACTGGTGCCGTCATATGGCTCGGTCACCAACAGTACATCTCGATAGCCCTGAGCTTCGAGGTGCTCGATGGCCATCTCGACCGCCTGCGAGTTATCCAGCCCGACCATGTCGCTCTCCAGGTGCTCGACCTTGCGATCCACCAGCACCAGGGGCATTTCCCGATGCAGTTCGTGCAATTCGTCGCGGTGATGGCCCAGGGTGTTAACGATCAAGCCTTCGATGTTGTACGAACGTAACAGGGCCAGGTGTTGGCGCTCCTGTTCGTCATCGCGATCGGTATTGCACACCACCAGGCTGTAGCCGTGCTGACGGCAGGCGGTTTCCACCCCGTGCATCACGGCAATCGAATAAGGGTTGCGGATGTCGGCCACCAGCATGCCAATGAGGCGCGTGCGTCCGCGCTTCAAGCCACGGGCCATCTGGTTTGGGCGGTAGCCCAGCTCGGCAATCGACTGCTCGATGCGCAACGCAATGGCATCGGAGAGCAAGCCGCGGTCTTCGCCAATGAATCGCGACACACTGGCCTTGGAAACCCTGGCGTGTTCAGCGACATCAAGCATGGTCACGCGGCTGCGCTGGGCGGCGGAAAAGTCGTTCACGGGTTGAAACCTTGTTATTGGATTTATAAGGCTGGCGCTTGGCGCTGAAACCGGTTTCAGGAAACACCAGGAATATGCCCTGCGTCAAGCCCCGGGCAAAATGTTCGTCGCCTTTTACCCAAACAATCCCGCCGCGATATTGATCGAAAAGCCCAATATCGCCGTATTAAATACAAATCCGACCAACGACTGCGCCAGCACGATCTTGCGCATATCGCGGGTGGCGACACCCACATCGGCGGTCTGCACCGCCACGCCGATGGTGAACGAGAAGTACAGGAAATCCCAATAGTTGGGCGTGGTCAGGCCCTCGGCGAATCGCAGTGCCGGGTCCTTGCCGCGCCAGGTGTAGAACAGGCGCGCGTAATGCACGCTGAATATCACGCCGATCAGCAGCCATGAGCCAATCACGGTCAGCGCAGTGAAGCCGTAGTGCAGCAGTCTGGTCGTGGTGTCCAGTTGCTTGCTGCCAGCCAGTTCGAAGGCGATGGTGGCCAGGCTGGCGATGGCGGCGATGCACACCACGAGCAGCACCAGACCGGCGTTTTCGTCTTCGACTTCAGCGATGCGCTTTACGTCAGGCGCTTTGGCGCGAGCGGTGAGCCAGAGCATCAGCACCAGGTAAGTCCAGACCCCGGCATTCCAGCCAAAGAGAATTTTGCTGATGATCGAATCGGCGGGAGCCAGGATGCCCACCGCAATGCCAAGGGTGGCGGCGGCGGACAGGCGCGGGTGGGTGCGGGCGAGGAAGGGCATAGCGGCTCACTGTAACAGGACGTCAGTGCACCATAGCGCGGTCCTGTTGCAGGAGCGAGCTTGCTCGCGATGGTCGTTAACGATGACGCTGGGAGCCTGACACCCAGCAGCGTTCTTGCGTTCATCGCGAGCAAGCTCGCTCCTACAACGGGGGGCGGCTATAGGTCCTTATGGCGCTTGCGCACCAGCTTCATCACCACCACAAAAAACACCGGCACAAACAACACCGCCAGGGTCGCGGTGATCATGCCGCCGATGACTCCGGTGCCGATCGCTTGCTGGCTGGCCGAGCTGGCGCCGGTGGCGATGGCCAACGGCACGACGCCGAGGATGAACGCCAGGGACGTCATCACGATCGGCCGCAATCTCAGGCGTGCGGCTTGCAGGGTCGCCTCGATCAGGTCGTGACCTTCGTCATACAGGCTCTTGGCGAACTCGATGATCAGGATCGCGTTCTTCGCCGACAGGCCGATGATGGTGATCAACCCGACCTTGAAAAACACGTCGTTAGGCATTCCGCGCAACGTCACGGCCAGTACCGCGCCCAGCACGCCGAGCGGTACGACCAGGAGCACTGAAGTCGGGATCGACCAGCTCTCGTACAAGGCCGCCAGGCACAGGAACACGATCAGCAAGGACAATCCTAAAAGGATCGGCGCCTGGCTTCCGGACAGCCGTTCCTGCAGCGACAAGCCGGTCCATTCCTGGCCCAAACCCGCAGGTCCCAGCGCGACCAGGCGCTCGATCTCGGCCATGGCTTCGCCGGTGCTGTGCCCCGGCTTGGGTTCACCGGAAATGCTGATCGCCGGGTAGCCGTTGTAACGGGTCAGTTGCGCCGGGCCCTGTGTCCATTTGGCCTCGACGAAGGCCGACAGCGGCACCATTTTTCCGGCGTTGTTGCGCACGTGCATTTGCAACAGGTCCGCCACCTGGCTGCGCTGATCGCCTTCGGCCTGGACCACCACCCGTTGCATGCGCCCCTGATTGGGGAAATCGTTGACGTAGCTGGAGCCCACGGCGGTGGACAATACATTGCCGATTTCGGCGAACGACACGCCCAGGGCGTTGGCCTGCTTGCGGTCGACGATCAATTGAACCTGCGGTGCCTCGGCCAGGGCGCTTTCGCGCACGTTCATCAGGATTGGGCTTTTCTCTGCTGCCTCCAGCAACTCGGTGCGTGCCTGCATCAGCGTGGCATGACCGAGGCCGCCACGATCCTGCAGGCGGAACTCGAAACCACTGGAAGTGCCCAGGCCATCCACCGGTGGGGGCAGCACCGAGAACGCCACGGCGTCCTTGATCTGGCTCAGGGCGATGTTGGCCCGGTCGGCAATCGAGCTCGCCGAATCGTCGCTGCCGCGTTCGGACCAGTCTTTCAACGTGGTGAATGCCAGCGCCGCGTTCTGCCCGCTGCCCGAAAAACTGAAGCCGAGGATCACCGTACTGTCGCCCACTCCCGGCTCCTTGGCGTTATGCGCTTCGATCTGCTCGACCACTGCGACTGTACGGTTCTTGCTCGCACCCGGCGGCAGTTGTACGTCGGTGATGGTGTAGCCCTGGTCCTCCACCGGGAGGAACGAGGAGGGCAGGCGTACGAAGCAAATACCCAGGGCGATCAGCAGCACGCCGTAGATCAGCAGATAGCGCCCCGTACGTTTGAGCGCGTAAGCGACCCAGGCTTGATAACGTTCGGTCAGTTGCTCGAAACGTCGATTGAACCAGCCGAAGAAACCGCGCTTTTCATGATGCTCACCCTTGGCGATCGGCTTGAGCAAGGTCGCGCACAGGGCCGGGGTCAAGGTCAGGGCGAGGAACGCCGAGAACAGGATCGAGGTGGCCATCGACAGGGAGAACTGCCGGTAGATCACCCCGACCGAGCCCTGCATGAACGCCATCGGAATGAACACGGCCACCAGCACCAGGGTGATGCCGATGATCGCCCCGGTGATCTGCTGCATCGCCTTGCGCGTCGCTTCCTTGGGCGACAGGCCCTCGGTGACCATAATGCGCTCGACGTTCTCCACCACTACGATGGCGTCATCCACCAGTATGCCGATGGCCAGCACCATGCCGAACATGGTTAGCACGTTGATCGAGAAGCCCAAAGCCAACATGGTGGCGAAGGTACCCATCAGTGCGACCGGCACTACCAGGGTCGGGATCAGCGTGTAGCGAATGTTCTGCAGGAACAGGAACATCACCGCAAACACCAGCACCATGGCTTCGACCAGGGTGTAGACGACCTTGGTGATCGAGACCTTGACGAAGGGTGAGGTGTCGTAAGGGATCTTGTATTCAACGCCTGCCGGGAAATACCGCGCCAGCTCATCCATCTTGGCCCGCACCAGGGTCGCGGTTTTCAGGGCGTTGGCGCTCGGCGCCAGCTGCACGCTGACGGCGGTCGACGGCTTGCCGTTCAGGCGGGTGCCGAACTGGTATTCCTGGCTGCCGATTTCCACCCGGGCGACATCACCGATGCGCACGGTGGAGCCGTCGGGATTGGCCTTGAGCACGATGTCGGCGAATTCTTCCGGGGTCGAGAGCTGGCCTTTGACCAGAATGGTCGCAGTGATTTCCTGGGTGCTGCGGGTTGGCAAGTCGCCAATGCTGCCGGCCGAGACCTGGGCATTCTGTGCAACGATGGCAGCGTTGACGTCAGCTGGGGTCAGGTTGAAACCGATCAGCTTCTGTGGGTCGATCCAGATACGCATGGCTCGCTCGGAACCGTATAACTGCGCCTTGCCGACGCCGTCCAGGCGCTTGATTTCGTTCATCACGTTGCGCGCCAGGTAATCGCTGAGCGCAGTCTGGTCGAGCTTGCCGTCGCTGGAGGTCAGGGTGATCAACAGCAAAAAGCCGGAGGACACTTTTTCTACCTGCAAACCCTGCTGGTTCACTGCCTGGGGCAGTCGCGACTCGACCACTTTCAAGCGGTTCTGCACGTCGACCTGGGCCAGCTCCGGGTTGGTGCCGGGCTGGAAAGTGGCCTTGATCGTCGCACTGCCCAAGTTGCTCTGGGACTCGAAATACAGCAGATTGTCAGCGCCGTTGAGCTCTTCCTCGATCAGGCTGACCACGCTCTCGTCGATGGTCTGCGCCGATGCTCCGGGGTAAACGGCATAGATTTCCACCTGCGGCGGCGCGACATCGGGGTACTGCGCCACCGGCAACTGCGGGATGGCCAGGGCGCCCGCCAGCAGAATGAACAGGGCGACTACCCAGGCAAAAATCGGGCGATCGATAAAGAACTGCGGCATAAAAAAGCGTCCTGCTTACTGGCCAGAAACCTGGGCAAGTGGAAGAGGGGTGTCGTCGATCTGGACTTTCTCACCGGTACGGGCGTGCTGCAGGCCTTCGATGACGATGCGGTCGCCCGGCTTCAGGCCACCGGTGACGATCCAGCGATCGTTCTGCACGGCCCCCAGTTCAACCGGCTGCTGGCCGACGCGCTGTTCGCCATCGAGCAACAACACCTGGGCCACGCCGGCGCTGTCGCGCTGGATGGCCCGCTGCGGCACGCTGATGCCCTGCTGGTCGATGGCCTGTTCCAGGCGCACCCGCACGAAACTACCGGGCAACAAATCGAGATCCGGGTTGGGGAATTCGCTGCGCAGGGTGATCTGGCCGGTGCCCGGGTCCACCGTGATATCGGTGAACAGAAGCTTGCCCGGCAGCGGGTAGAGGCTGCCGTCGTCCTGGATCAGCGTAGCCTTGGCCTGGCCCTGACCTACCTGCTGCAACTGACCGGAGCGAAACGCGCGGCGCAGGTCGTTGAGCTCGCGGGTCGATTGCGTCAGGTCGGCATGGATCGGGTTGAGCTGCTGGATCAATGCCAGGGGCGTGGTTTCGTTCTGCCCCACCAGGGCGCCTTCCGTGACCAGGGCGCGGCCGATGCGACCGGAAATCGGTGCAGTGACTGTGGCGTAGCCGAGGTTGAGGCGGGCGCGCTCGACCGCGGCCTTGTTGCCGGCGACGTCGGCAGCAGTTTGTCGCACGGCGGCCCGGGCGTTGTCGTAATCCTGGCCGCTGATAGCGTTGCCATCCACCAGCTGGGCGTAGCGCTGCTCCTGCAAGCGCGCCTGGAACGCGTTGGCCTCGGCCTTGCGCAGCGCAGCCTCGGCGCTATCGAGGTCAGCCTTGAACGGCGCCGGGTCGATACGAAACAGTACGTCCCCCTGCTTGACGTCGCTGCCTTCGCGAAAGGTCCGTTGCAACACCACGCCAGGGACCCGGGCGCGGACTTCGGCCATGCGCGGCGCGGCAATCCGCCCGCTCAGTTCGCTGGTAATCGACAGTGGCCGCGCCTCGATGGTTTCAATGCGCACGGTAGCCAGTGGCGCCGTCTCTTCGGCGATCGACGACTTGTCACAGGCGCACAGCGTCAGCGCAAGTGCAATCAGACTGAGCCTGGCGAGCAGTTTCTTTGACATGTATTACCCCAATAGTGACCCCCCGGCATCCTACGGGGAGGGGGCGAGAGTAGCGGTGAAGCTTTGTACGTGCAGTGTGAAATTGTGTAAGGGTTTTACTCAGGAGTGGGTGATGGCGTATATCCTGCAGGCCTTGATTCCTATTGCGTCTGTCATGCCGCTTTCGCGAGCAAGCCCGCTCCCGCAGTGGATCTGTGGTGTACACAGGATTTGTGTCCAACGAGAATCTCTGAGAGCAAGGCTTGCCCGCGATCGCAATTTCACAGTCGCCATCGCACTTTCTGGAAACACCCCATGCCCAACATCCTCCTGGTCGAAGACGACACCGCGCTCGCCGAGCTGATTGCCAGCTATCTGGAACGTAATGGCTACTCCGTCAGCGTGATCAGCCGTGGTGATCATGTGCGCGAGCGCGCGCGGCTCAATCCGCCGGATCTGGTGATCCTTGACCTGATGCTGCCGGGGCTCGATGGCTTGCAGGTCTGCCGCCTGCTGCGCGCCGACTCGGCGACCTTGCCGATCCTGATGCTCACCGCCCGGGACGACAGCCACGACCAGGTCCTGGGCCTGGAAATGGGCGCCGACGATTATGTCACCAAGCCCTGCGAGCCCCGGGTGCTGCTGGCCCGGGTGCGCACGCTGTTGCGCCGCAGCAGCCTGGGCGAGCCGCAGACCGCCAACGACCGGATCCTCATGGGCAACCTGTGCATCGACCTGTCCGAGCGCACCGTGACCTGGCGTGGGCAACTCGTGGAGCTGTCCAGCGGCGAGTACAACCTGCTGGTGGTACTGGCCCGGCACGCGGGCGAAGTGTTGAGCCGCGACCAGATCTTGCAACGTCTGCGTGGCATCGAGTTCAACGGCACCGACCGTTCGGTGGACGTGGCGATTTCCAAGCTGCGGCGCAAGTTCGACGACACCGCCGCCGAGGCGCGCAAGATCAAGACGGTGTGGGGCAAGGGCTACCTGTTCAGCCGCTCCGAGTGGGAATGCTGAAGCCATGTTCAGAATCCTGTTCCGCCTGTACCTGGTCACGATCGTCTCCTACAGCGCGGCGATTTACCTGGTACCGGACCTGGTGATCAAGCTGTTTCACGAGCGCTTTGTCAGCTACAACCTCGACTATTCCCGCGGCCTGCAAAGCCTGATCGTCAAGCAGTTTCATGGCGTGCCGCAGGAGCAGTGGCCTGGCCTGGCCGAACAGATGGACAAGGAGTTCGCGCCGCTGCACATCGTACTGTCACCCATCGACGACGCTGATTTCTCTCCGGCGGAGCGCCAACGCCTGCAGCGCGGCGAGAAGGTTGTGCGCATCGGTGACTGGGGCTGGCGCACCCTGGCGGTGGCGCCTCTGAACGAGCAAACCGTGGTCAAGATGGTGGTGCCGCCGGATCCGCTGGACGTCAACCTGTTGTACTGGAGCATTAACCTCCTGATAGGCGCGACCATGCTCGCCTGCCTGTTACTGTGGCTGCGCGCGCACTGGCGTGATCTGGAGCGCCTCAAGGGTACCGCCGAACGTTTCGGCAAAGGACAACTGAGTGAGCGCACGAATATTTCGCCGCGCTCCAACATCGGCAGCCTGGCGAACGTGTTTGACACCATGGCCAGTGACATCGAAAGCCTGCTCAACCAGCAGCGAGACCTGCTCAATGCCGTCTCTCACGAACTGCGCACGCCCCTCACACGCCTGGATTTCGGCCTGGCGCTGGCACTCTCCGATGATTTGCCAGCGGCCACTCGCGAGCGCTTGCAAGGCTTGGTGGCACACATTCGCGAACTGGATGAACTGGTGCTGGAGTTGCTGTCCTACAGCCGCCTGCAAAATCCTGCGCGTCTGCCTGAGCAAGTCGAGGTCTCGCTGGATGAGTTCATCGACAGCGTGCTGGGCAGTGTCGACGAAGAGCTGGAGTCGCCGGACATCGTCATCGACGTGTGGCTGCATGGCCAGCTTGAGCGCTTCAGCCTCGACCCACGCCTCACCGCGCGGGCGCTGCAGAACCTATTGCGCAATGCCATGCGCTATTGCGAGAAACGTATCCAGGTCAGCGTGCAGGTGCTGGCGCACGGTTGCGAGATCTGGGTGGATGACGACGGGATCGGAATCCCTGACGACGAACGTGAGCGAATTTTCGAACCCTTCTACCGGCTTGATCGCAGCCGCGATCGCGCCACCGGAGGCTTTGGGCTGGGCCTGGCCATCAGCCGTCGAGCCCTGGAGGCCCAAAGCGGCACACTTACGGTGGAGGCTTCGCCCCTGGGCGGCGCCCGGTTCAGGTTGTGGTTGCCGAACGTAGCATGAGATGGACGAACGGCCCCGCCAAGGGCCAGGGCCTGGTGCTGATTCAGCCTGCGGCGTCGCTGCCGTTTCAGGTTTTCGATGAGGCGTTGATCGCCTCGGCCAGATCCTGATAGGCCTCGCAGCGGGTGTCGCCGCAGATGGACTTGATCTGCTGCAACTGTTCCTGTGCCAGGTCCAGTCGGCCCTTGATCACATAGGCTTCGCCGAGGTATTCGCGGACCTGTGCATACTGCGGGTCAAGTTTGACCGACTGCAGGTAATAGCCGATGCCTTCGTCGGTGCGCCCCAGTTTGCGCGTGGCGTACCCGCGATAGTTCAGTGCCTTGGCGGTGTTGGGTTGTTTCAGCGTGTCGAGCAGCGCCAGGGCTTCTTCGTAGCGACCATCCTTGGCCAGGCGATAGGCGTAAGTGGTGCGGTCGGCGTCAGGCAGCAGGCTGCTGTCCTGCATCAGGCATTTTTGCTGCTTGCTGTCCCAGACCTGGCCTTTGGGACAATTGGGCTTGGCCGGCTCCTCGTCTTCGTCAGCGTTGGCGAAGGCAAGGGAGCTGGATAGCGCAGCGGCCAGCAGCAGGGGGGAGCACCAGGCAAGACGAGTATTCATGAGCCAATCCTCAGGGGTGATACTTATAGAACATCGCCGCGCCGGCAAATGTTCATTTCTTTGCAGCGCTCCCTGTAAGCAAAGCTCAAATGATGGTGTCCTGCCTGACTGCTGATCAGGTCAGCAGGCGGATCGGTGCTCCCGTTGCCCAGGCCTGGATGTCTTCAATCATCTGCGAAAAGAACAGCTGATAGTTCTGCTGGCTCACGTAGCCCACATGCGGTGTTGCCAACACAGTGTCGAGTGTTCGGAACGGGTGATGGGCTGGCAAGGGTTCTTGTTCGAACACATCCAGGGCCGCGCCGCCCAATTGCTGTTTTTGCAACGCCTTGATCAGCGCCGCCTCGTCCACGATCGGTCCGCGTGCGGTATTGACCAGCAGCGAGTGGGGCTGCATCCACCCCAGCGCCTCGGCGTCCACCAGCCCACGGCTGCGCTCGCTGAGTACCAGATGCACCGACAGTACGTCGGCCTGCTCGAACAACTGCTGCTTGCTGACATGAGTCACGCCGACGGCCGCCGCTCGCTCGGGGGTCAGGTTTTCGCTCCAGGCGATCACCCGCATGCCGAAGGCCTGGCCGAAACCGGCGACTTTCTGGCCGATGCTGCCGAGGCCCAGAATGCCCAAGGTCTTGCCGTGCAGATCGCCCCCCAGGCCTTGCTGCCAGTGGCCGGCCCGCAGGGCGTTGGCTTCGGCGAGCAGATTGCGCGTGGCCGCCATGATCAACGCCCAGGTCAACTCCGGTGCGGCGTGCTTGTAACTGTCGCTGCCGCAGACCTGAATTCCCAGGGCTGCCGCGGCCTTGAGGTCCAGGGCCGCATTGCGCATGCCCCCGGTCACCAGCAGCTTGAGGTTGGGCAGGCGGCGCAGCAGGTCTTCATCGAAGCGCGTGCGCTCACGCATCACGCAGATCACCTGGAAGGCCTGCAGGCGCTGAGCGAGGGTGGCGTTATCGGCCGGGAAGTCGTGAAGGAAACTCACCAGGCCAATGGCGTCCAGTGCTGTCCAGTCCACCACGTCGCGCGCCACGTCCTGCCAGTCATCGAGCACCGCAATCTGCACAGCCATTGGCCTTACCTCATCAAGGAACGGAGTTGGTCTTGCTTAACCAGGCGAGCAAGGCCTGATGAAATTTTTCCGGCTCTTCCATTTGCGGTGCATGGCCCATGCCGGGGAATTCCACCAGGGTCGACTGTGGAATCAGTTTGGCCACTTCTTTGCCCAGCACTTCGTAATGGCCGATTTTCGCCTTGACCTGCGGCGGTGCGATGTCCTTGCCGATGGCCGTGGTATCGGACGTGCCTATCAGCAACAGGGTGGGCACCTTAAGGTCCTTGAATTCGTAGTACACCGGCTGGGTGAAGATCATGTCGTAGATCAGCGCCGAATTCCACGCCACCTGGGTCTTGCCCGGCCCTTTGGCCAGGCCTGCATACATGTCGACCCAACGGTCGTATTCAGGCTTCCAGCGCCCGTCATAGTAGGTGCTGCGCTCGTAGTCGCGAATGCCTTGTGCGGTTACTTTCAGCTCACGCTCATACCATTGGTCCACGGTGCGATAGGGCACGCCGAGGGCTTTCCAGTCTTCAAGGCCAATGGGGTTCACCATGGCCAGTTGATCGACCTGTTCGGGGTATTGCAGCGCGTAGCGGGTGGCGAGCATGCCGCCGGTGGAATGCCCCAGCAGGGTCGCCTTCTGGATGCCCAGGGCCTTGAGCAGTTGCTGGGTATTGGTCGCCAGTTGCTGGAAGCTGTACTGATAATGTGCTGGCTTGCTTGAGGTGCAGAAGCCAATCTGGTCTGGTGCGATGACCCGGTACCCGGCTTTGCTCAGCGCCTTGATCGAGGTGTCCCAAGTCGCGCCGCAGAAGTTCTTGCCATGCATCAGCACCACGCTGCGGCCGTTGGCCTTGCCTTCGGCGGCGACGTCCATGTAGCCCATCTGCAGGGATTCACCTTGGGACTCAAAGGCAAAATGCTTCACCGTGTAGGGGTACTCGAAGCCCTGCAATTGCGGGCCATATTCCGGACCTTCGGCGTAGGCAAGAGCCGGCAGCGCAGCGCTCAACAGCAGGCCGGGCAGCCAGCGGGAAAAGGCGAGGGACATGGGTGAACTCCTTGGTAATCGACCGATCCTGGGACGGCCTCATTAGGGCAACATTAAACAGGCAATACGCGGGGCCGATCGTTCAACCGGCCAAGCCCAGGGTCGCCACGGCCACTACACCGTAACGCGCGCCCTTGGCGAAAGTGACAATCAGCAGGAATCGGCCCAATGGCTCACGCATTACGCCAGCCACCAGGGTCAGCGGGTCGCCGATAATCGGCAGCCAACTGAGCAGCAGCGACCAATGGCCATAACGCTGGTAGTGCACCCGGGCTTTTTCCAGGTGTCGGGGGCTCACCGGAAACCAGCGACGATCACGAAAGCGCTCGATACCGCGCCCCAGCCACCAGTTCACCAATGACCCCAGGACGTTGCCCAGGGTCGCGACCGCCAGCAGCACCCAAAGCCAGTACTTGCCGCTGAGCAGCAAACTCACCAGCAGGGCTTCCGATTGCAACGGCAGCAAGGTGGCGGCGCCGAACGCGGCGAGGAAAAGCCCCAGGTAGGCGCCGACAATCACTTGGCCGGATAGTCCGCCACCACCACGTCAGCGCCAGCCTTGTTCAGGCCGATCACCTGATAGGCGTCGCTCATGCCGTCCATTTCCATTCCGGGCGAACCCATGGGCATGCCGGGGGCGGCCACGCCCAGCAAATCGTCGCGCTTGCTCAAGGCCAGCACCTGATCGGCCGGCACGTGGCCCTCGACAAATTTGCCATTGATGAGCCCGGTGTGGCAGGACGCCAGGCGTGGCGGCACGCCGTGTTTCTGTTTGAACGCGCTCATGTCGGCTTCAACATGGTCCTCGACCTTGAAACCATTGGCTTCCAGGTGGCTGATCCACTTTTTGCAGCAGCCGCAGTTGGCGTCACGATGGACCTCGATTGGGATGAGGTCGGCGGCCTGGGCCAGGGAAGAAATGAACAAGGCGCTCAAGGCAGCCAGTCGCAGGTGGGTTCGCATGGGGAGTCTCGTCTCGAATTGCGGCCGGGAACATGCATTTTGACCTTTTTCGACGGCCAGGCCTTCAATGAGTGTTTCCAAGTGCTACAAAATGCGCAGGAAGGATCAAGGCGGATCCATCCTGAGGCAAAACCTGGGGTGCAACTGCACCGCAAACCATCGGTGCCGGCTGGAATCGAGTCCTGTAACATGATGACCCGCCTGTACCCCGACAGGCAGGCGGCTATATTTTCACGTTCAGGAATTACCCATGACCCAGTCACAACGTTTGAAGTATTCGATTTTGATCTCGCTGGTAGTGCTGGCGATCATGTTTGGCTTGTCTTATCTGCAGAACACCGGCGTCATCGGCGAAAAAACCTTCCAGTACATCGCCATTGGCGTGGCGGTGCTGGTGGTGGTGATCAACGGCGTGATGCGTCGCAAGGTCAAGCCCTGAACGGCGCACACCGGATGCTTATTCGCCGTGCAATGCGGCGAATGCCTGGGGATTGAGGCTGTAGCTCTTGTCCGGGTTGAGGTTGATAACCCCTTCGCTGCACAAGCGTTTCAACACTTCGCGCACGCTGAGAAAGGACAGGGGGATATCCAGGTCCAGCAGTTGGCTGTGCACCCCGCGCACGCCCAGGGAACGCTCCTGTTCGGCGGCGCTCAACAGGGCGTCGATGACTTTGAGGCGGATCAGGCTGGTGCGCAGGCCGAAGCTCTTGAGCAGGACCCTGATGCGTTCGTTGCCATGGCGATCGGTACGTTGATCGAAAACGCCGGCACCAATGGATGTTCCCATTGGCGCAATGCTACCGTCCGTTGGCAGTTGCGAGTTGTACATGCAAAAACTCCTTTTCCGAGCTTTGTCCGGTAAATGATGGGTGCTCTCATTTAATAAGACGGATGAGATGGCCAAATCATGAAGGCTCAAATGTAGAAATTTTGTCGACGCCATGTCGGCAAGGTGTGAGCGGCCTTGAAGACGGGGTTGCAGGCGCTAAATTTTTGCCCGGGATTTTCGTTCTTGGGGGAAGGCCAGTCGCGTACGTACAGTCAATGACTGGCATTTTCGATCAGGAGCGAGCGTGATTATTTCCCGGCAGTTGACCCGATTGAGCCTTGCGGGTGTATTGGCAGCGGTGAACGTTGCGGCAAGCGCGCAGCCGAACGAGGCCACCGCAGATATCCGGCGCACCAGTTTTGGCGTACCGCACATTCGCGCCGACAACGAGCGCGGCCTGGGCTACGGCATCGGTTATGCCTATGCGCAAGATAATCTGTGCTTGCTGGCGAACGAGATTGTCACGGTCAATGGCGAGCGCTCGCGCTACTTCGGCCCGACCCAGTTGACCGTGGAAGAGCGGGAGAACCAGGTCAGCGACGTGTTTTTCACCTGGCTCAACACGCCCCAGGCGGTTGCCGCATTCTGGCAGGCGCAAACGCTCCCCGTGCGCGAGCTGGTGGAAGGTTATGTGGCAGGCTTCAACCGCTCCCTGAAAGAAACCCGGGCCAAGGGCCTGCCCCCGCAGTGCCAGGGCGAATGGGTGCGCGACATCACCACGCAGGATCTGGTCAAGCTGACCCGGCGCTTGCTAGTCGAGGGAGGGGTTGGTCAGTTTGCCGAAGCACTGGCGGGTGCCTCGCCGCCCCAGGCAGGCGCTGCACAGGTCGGCCCGCCGGCTTCATTCCAGGTGGCGTCCACGCGCCTGCAGCGTTTTGCCCTGGATCGCGGCAGTAACGCCGTGGCCGTGGGTAGCGAGCGTTCCTTCAACGGGCGCGGGATGTTGCTGGCCAACCCGCACTTTCCCTGGGTCGGCGGCATGCGCTTCTACCAGATGCACCTGACCATTCCCGGCCAGCTGGACGTGATGGGCGCCGCGTTGCCTGGGCTGCCGATGATCAACATCGGTTTCAACCAGCACCTGGCCTGGACCCACACGGTGGATTCGTCCAAACACTTTACCTTGTACCGCCTGCAGCTCGATCCCAAGGACCCGACCCGCTATTTGCTGGATGGCAACTCGCTGCCGATGACCCGGCAGACCGTGACGGTAAAGGCAAAAACTGCGGACGGTCAGGTGCAGCCGATGACACGCGAAGTCTACAGCTCGCGATTCGGCCCCGTGGTGCAATGGCCCGGCAAGCTGGACTGGGATTCGCAGTTCGCCTACAGCCTGCGCGATGCCAATCTGGAAAACGATCGGGTGTTACAGCAGTGGTACTCGATGAACCGCGCAACCAGCCTTGGCCAGTTGCAAGCGTCAGTGCACAAGATCCAGGGTATCCCCTGGGTCAACACCCTGGCCGCCGATGATCAGGGCCAGACGCTCTACATGAACCTTTCGGTCGTGCCCAACGTGAATGCCGCGAAACTGGCGGCGTGCAGCGACCCGCGCGCCGGCCTGCAGATGATCGTGCTCGATGGTTCTCGCAGCGAATGCGCGTGGGACATCGATCCCCAGGCTGTGCAACCCGGTATTTATGCCGCTGCCGACTTACCGCAACTGCTGCGCAAGGACTTCGTGCAGCACGCCAACGACTCGGCGTGGATGGTCAACCCGGCGCAACCGCTGACTGGATTCTCCCCGTTGATCAGCCAGCAGGAGCAGCCGCTGGGGCTGCGTTCGCGCTTCGCGCTGGAGCGCCTGCAGGCCTTGGCACAGGGGCGTATTGGCGCCGCCGACCTGCAACGCATGGTGCTGGATGATGAGGTCTACCTCGCCGGCCTGGTGATGCCGGATATGCTGCAGCTATGCGCTTCAGGCCAAGGGGCTGATGAGCAGCAACTCGCCGCGGTATGCAGTAGCCTCAAAGTCTGGGACCGCAGGGCGAATCTGGACAGTGGTATCGGATTTGTGCACTTCCAGAACCTGATGCAGGCGCTGCAGGAGTCGCCTGATGCATGGCGTGTGGGTTTCGATCCACAAGACCCGCAGCACACGCCGCGGGGGCTGCGGGTGGATGAGCCGCAGGTTGCCGAAACGATTCGTGGAGCGATGTTGGCGTCGTTGGAGCAGACGGCCAAAATGGGCTTGAACGAGCACAGTCGCTGGGGCGACATTCAGGTGGCCAGCAGTGGCGGGCAGCAGACGCCGATCCATGGCGGGCCAGGCACCTTGGGTGTGTACAACGCGATACAGAGCGTGCCCAGGAGTGACGGCCGGCTCGAGGTGGTCAGCGGCACCAGTTACCTGCAGGTGGTGACCTTCGATGAAAAGGGGCCACACGCCCAGGGACTGCTGGCGTTTTCGCTGTCCAGCGATCCCCAGTCAAAGCATTCGCGGGATCAGAGCGAGGCGTTTTCCCGGAAGAAGCTCAGCGTCTTGCCGTTTACCCAACAGCAGATCGAGGCAGATCCGCAGTATCGGGTCGAGCGGATCAGTGAGGGGGATGGCCGGTAGGCGCGACCCTGTGAGAGCGAGTCTTTGCACATGAGCCTTTGGGAAACACTACGTGGGAGCGAGCCTGCTCGCGATAGCGGACTCACAGGCAGCAATGATGCCGAACCCGACAGCCTAATCGCGAGCCTGGTCGCTCCGGCAGGGGGCAAGTATCAGATTTTTGGGGCCTGTTGCGGCATGGCGTTGAGCACCGGGTTACCGTCCTTGTTGCGGGTCACGTACACCGGCAGCACCTTGGGCAGCGAGGCCACCAAAGAATTGAGCTCCTTGATGTTGTAGATTCCGCCGATCCGCAGCGCACCGGTGTTGTGGTCGGCGACCGCCAGGGGTTTGCTTAGATAGCGGTTTATCAAGGGCAGGGCGTTGCTCAGCGTCAGGTCATCGAGCACCAGCTTGCCGCTGCGCCAGGCCAGCGAGTTGTCGTTGTCGTAGGTCTGGCTGATGCGCGCAGTGTAGTCTCCGCGACCATAGCTGGCCTGCATGGCAGGACCCAGGCGCAGGCCATCACCTGGAAGGTCATCGTTACTGCTGACCAGCACCGAACCCTCGACCAGGTTGACCCGTACCTGATCCTCATACATCCAGACATTGAATTGAGTCCCGGTGACCCGAATCCGCCCGTCAGCTGCCTTCACGATGAACGGGTGGCTCGTGTCGTGGCTGACTTTGAAAAAGGCCTCACCCTTGTTCAAGGTAACGCGGCGCTGATCCTTGTAGTTGGTGAAAGTCAGGTTACTGCCCAGGTTCAGCTCGACTTCGCTGCCATCACTGAGGGTCACATGGCGCACCGTATCGCCCGCTTCAATGTGCTCGTAGGCATTGGGCAGCCAACCGAGGTTCCAGCCACTGTAGGCGGCCAACGGTAGCGCCACCGCACAGACCGCTGCTGCAATACCGAAGGTTCGCCAAGGGGAGGCAGGCTTGAAGGGGAGGGCAGCCGCACCTTCGGTGGCCGGACGCGGCAGGTCGCCAGCGACTTCCCATATCTCCAGCATCGCTTCGTACTCAAACGCGTGCAGCGGATGAGCATCCAGCCACTGCTCAAACGCCAGGCGCTCTTGCGCGGTGCAGTCGATGGCATGCAGACGCATGCACCAGTGCGCCGCGGCATCGGTAATGGCGTCATATTCGGCTTGCGGAAGGGGGGTGTCGGTCATTGACTCATCCTGATTTCGTGCATTCTAACCTTTGCAGGAAGTCGGCGAGAACACCGTCATGGCAATTACCCATCAAACAGCAATGTTTTTCATTTAAACCTGCCGTTCAAAGGGCCGCCTGGTAAATAGTTATCGCCAAATTCCCCGCCGGGTCGGTTACATTAATCCGGTTGAACGCCGCCCGGTCGAAAGATTGACAGGCCGTGCAGCTCGCTTTGTTTAATCGGTTTGTTTGTCATTACACGCTGTTGCCCCCTCCAATAATTAATCTGGAGCTTCAGATGTCCGCGCCACACGAACTTGCCACGCCTACGGCTTCGCAAAATCTGTCTTTTGATGAATTGACCCAGTTACTGGAAAAGATCTTCCTGCGCCATGGCACCAGCGCTGAAGTCGCCCGCACCCTGGCCCTCAACTGCGCGGGCGCCGAACGGGACGGAGCGCACAGCCATGGCGTGTTCCGGATTCCCGGGTATGTATCGACCCTGCAAAGTGGCTGGGTCAGCGGCCAGGCCATCCCGCTGGTAGAAGACGTGGCCTCAGGCTTCGTCCGGGTCGATGCCGGCAACGGGTTTGCCCAGCCTGCACTGGCGGCAGCGCGCGCTTTGCTGGTGGAGAAGGCTCGCAGTGCAGGCATCGCAGTGCTGGCAATCCGCAACTCCCATCACTTCGCCGCGTTGTGGCCCGATGTTGAACCCTTTGCCTACGAAGGGCTGGTGGCTTTGAGCGTGGTCAACAGCATGACCTGCGTGGTGCCGCACGGTGCCGACCGGCCGCTGTTTGGCACTAATCCGATTGCCTTCGCCGCGCCACGCGCCGACGGCGATCCCATCGTCTTTGATCTGGCCACCAGCGCGATTGCCCATGGTGACGTGCAGATCGCCGCGCGCAAGGGCGAGCGTCTGCCAGCGGGCATGGGCGTCGACAGCCTTGGCCAGCCGACCCAGGACCCAAAGGCCATCCTTGAGGGCGGCGCTTTGCTGCCGTTTGGCGGGCACAAGGGCTCAGCACTGTCGATGATGGTGGAGTTGCTGGCGGCAGCGTTGACAGGTGGTAATTTTTCTTTCGAGTTCGACTGGTCCAACCACCCCGGAGCCAAGACCCCGTGGACCGGACAGTTGCTGATTGTGATCGACCCGAGCAAGGCCGCCGGGCAGAGTTTTGCCGAGCGCAGCCAGGAACTGGTGCGGCAGATGCATGGTGCAGGGCTTAAACGCTTGCCGGGGGACCGCCGTCATCAACAACGGACCAAGTCAGCGGCTGGAGGTATCGAGCTGGATGCGCAGACATTGGACAATCTGCGGGCGCTTGCGGGGGACTAGAACTGCCTTAGGCTGAAACGCCGAAGCAGCTGGCAACGCCAGCCGCTTCGGAGGTTGCGCTTGAATTAGCGGCGACCGAGCAGCAGTCCCACCACCAGGCCGAAACCTGCGGAGATCGCCACGGTCTGCCACGGATGGCCCCCGATGTAGGTCTCGGTGGCTTCTACGGCAGGCTTGGTCCGATCGCGCACGCTGCTGACCGAGTCCATGGCTTGCTGGAGTTTTTGGGCGACCTGTCCGCGAAGGGTTTCTGCCTCCTCACCGACCAGTGATGCGCTGCTCTTGAGCAGTTTGTCCGACTCTTCGATCAACGCTTGCAACTCGCTGAACGCTTGATCCTTGATTTGATCTTCGGCGATTTGCGCGGCAGTTTTCCGGGCCATTGAAGTACTCCTTGCTGATGGATGGACAGTGAACAATGGAGTGTAGAGCGGCAGGAAAAGTTGCAGGGATTTAGCGCGAAAATGTGGTCCTTTAGAAAATCCAGCGCAGGACATTTCCTACCAGGGTGTAAGATGTCGCCAATTTACACAGCAGGTAAACCCCATGAGCTTCAATCTGGCCGACAAACCCCTTTCCGAGCGCGCCGCGCTCGAAGATGAAAAATCCCGTCTGTTCGATCTCTGGCAAAGCAACCTGGGCAAAGCCAAGGGCGAGGCCGCACGGTTGTTTGGCGAGCGCGCCAAACGCAAAGGTAAATGGGCCGAGTGGGTCCGTTCCGAGCTCGACGCCATGTCGCCCCCGGAATTTGCCAACATGGTGCGCAGTGAAGTCAATCGCTTGATGGCTGCCAAGTAGCCAACCCGGCGCCATGGGGTAGCGCTGATCGCCGTGGACTTGGGCGACTCTCATTGCCTAGAGCGGCTGCGGACTACGATGACCCCAAGAGTTTTCTGACTTCGGCAATGATCAAGTCGATGTTGAATGGCTTCGCCAATACCGCATCAACCAAATCCGACTTGTGCATTCCAATATGTGCCTGAGCACCGTTCATCAGGATGATCGGCAACTGATCAGCGCAAGGAAGGCTCCGGACGGCTGTGGCGAATTCCAGGCCGTCCATGACCGGCATCAAAAAGTCGGTAATGATCAAGGCAGGCTGTTCTCTACCCAGAACCTCGAGCCATTTACGCCTGGAGCATGGTTGGCTAGCCGACATGGAGCAACATTACCCCGACACAAACCACAGCGCCAAAACCAGGCACCGCGCGATACCGCCTGGTCGCCCACGTTCTCGGTAAACTCGTCGTACTGGGCATCGACGTAGGCGAAGTTAGCTTCCGCCATCAGCCTGGAAGTGACTTGCAGCTTGCCCGTCAGCTCGATTCCCTTTGAAGTCTGCTGACCGGCCTGCGTTGTATTGTTGATGTTGTCAGGGGCAGTGATCGAAAAATCTCTACGAACGATTGGGTAAGCGGCGAGTTGTTAAAAGAATGCGGAGCGAAAGAATGAAGATCTTATAAAGATTAAAGTAGGGTGGTTAAATCAGGGCAATTTTTTAGTAGTGGGTATTTTTCTTTGGCCGGGCTTCATTTTGTCGCTTTTCGATGGAGGGTTTCTGACAGTTGTTTTTGATTGCGCGGTTACGGCTCAAATGCTCAAAAACAAAAGATGCCAATCCGAACAATCCAATAATTGAAATGATCATAATTCCCAGGTCTGAGCTGCTCATAATGTTCTTCCGTCGAAATGTGTTCCGGAGGATAAAATATCTATGGCGGAACTCAAGGCGATCTACGATTTCTTTACGATCTTTTTGCTATTGCGCAGCCATCGCCAGTGATGGTCACTTTCGTGAAATAAGGAACATGCCAGGCTGACTGCGTCCATTAATGAGCCGGCTGCTCGTGGGCCTTGCACATTAAGGCAGCGTCCACAAAGACGCTGCCTTATGGCGGACTTGAGCGCGCTATTACAGACGGAAAACAACCGCCCGAAGTGGACGGTTTTTTGCTACTCGCGTTACTTAATGGTCAAGCGCGACGGCCGTATGTTTTCCATCGACCAGGCGCTGGATGCCCAGCGGATTGGCGTCTTGCAGGGCTTCGGGCAAGAGGGCGTCGGGGTAGTTCTGGAAGCAAACCGGGCGCAGGAAGCGATCAATCGCCAATGTGCCCACCGAGGTCCCTCGCGCGTCCGACGTAGCCGGGTACGGCCCGCCATGCACCATGGTCTCGGTAACCTCTACCCCGGTTGGATAGCCATTCAACAGGATCCGACCGACCTTCTCTTGCAACAGCTCGGTCATCCAGCTGTATTCCAGCAGCTCGCCAGCCTCACCAAGGACGGTTGCCGTCAACTGCCCGCGCAGACCATTGAGCGCCGCGACCAGTTGCGCCTGGTCGGCGACTTCAATAACGATGGTGGCCGGCCCGAATACCTCTTCCTGGAGCAGTTCGTCACCGTTGAGCAGCAAGCTGACGTCGGCTTTGAACAATTGCGGTTGAGCCTGTTTACCCTGTTGCGGACTGCCCGCCAGATGTTCCACGCCCGGGTGAGCGAGCAGGTGTTGCAGACCCTTGCCATAGCTGGCCAGGGCTCCGACGTTGAGCATGGTCTGCGCCGGTTGATCTTTCATTTGCGCGGTGAAGTGCTGTAAAAACGCCGTGAAATCTGCCGACTGCACGCCGATGATCAGTCCGGGATTGGTGCAAAACTGCCCGCAACCCAAGGTGACCGAGCTGGCGAGTTCGTTGGCGATGGTTTCGCCACGCACCTTGAGTGCCTGGGGAAGAATGATCACCGGGTTGATGCTCGACATCTCGGCGAACACCGGAATCGGCTGGGGACGTTCCGCAGCCATCTTGCACAATGCGTTGCCACCTTTGAGAGAGCCGGTGAACCCCACGGCTTGAATCGACGGATGCTTTACCAACCACTCACCGACGCCCCCGCCGTAGATCATGTTGAACACACCGGCGGGCATACCGGTGCGCTCCGCTGCACGCACGATGGCGTCCGCGACCCATTCGGCGGTAGCCATATGGCCGCTGTGGGCCTTGAACACTACCGGGCAGCCAGCGGCTAAAGCAGAGGCGGTGTCGCCCCCGGCAGTGGAAAATGCCAACGGGAAGTTGCTCGCGCCGAACACCGCGACCGGGCCCACGGCAATCCGGAACTGGCGCAAATCAGGGCGGGGCAGGGGCGTGCGATCCGGCAGGGCGCGATCAATGCGCGCGCCGTAAAAGTCACCGCGACGCAGCACCTTGGCGAACAGGCGCATTTGCCCGCTGGTGCGGCCACGCTCGCCCTGGATACGCCCGGCAGGCAACGCCGTCTCACGGCAGACGGTGCTGACGAAATCGTCGCCCAAGGCATCCAGTTCGTCGGCGATAGCATCCAGAAATTCAGCGCGGCGGGATGCTGGCAAATTGCGGTAAACCGTGTACGCGGCGCTGGCTGCTTTGGCTGCCGCGTCGACCTCGTCTTGCGTGGCCTGGATGAAATGGCCTGGTAGCGCTTCGCCTGTTGTCGCATCGAAACTTTGCAGATGCACACTACCCGCGCCGAGTCGCTGACCACCGATGTAGTTCTGACCGAGAATCTGAGTCATGTCAGGCTTCCTGATTGGATGATTAAAGAAAATTCGAGGCTCGACACCCGCTAAATCAAGCGGCTCCGCATCGTGCTGGACGACGGGAGCCGGAGTGCCGAAGTGAATGAAAGGTCTTAAGTGATCGCACCGATCTGCCACGGCACGAACTCGTTCTGGCCGTAGCCATGCTGTTCGCTTTTGCTTTTGTCACCCGAGGCGATGCGCAGCATCATGCGAAAGATGTATTCGCCGCGCTCCTCAATGGTCATGGTGCCGTCGGCAATCCCGCCGCAGTTGACGTCCATGTCTTCTTCCTGAGTTTCCCAAAGACGGCTGTTGGTGGCGAGTTTGATAGACGGCGAGGGCGCACAGCCATATGCCGAACCGCGACCCGTGGTGAAGGCAATCAGGTTGGCCCCGCCAGCTACTTGGCCAGTTGCAGAGATCGGGTCGTAGCCGGGGGTGTCCATGAACACCAGGCCGTGTGCCCTGACCGTTTCAGCGTATTCGTAGACATCGACAAGATCGGTGGAGCCTGCCTTGGCTACGGCACCCAGCGATTTTTCCAGAATGGTGGTCAAGCCTCCGGCTTTGTTGCCCGCTGAAGGATTGTTGTTCAGCTCGGCATCCATGCGCTTGCAGTAGGCTTCCCACCAATGAATACGTGCGATGAGTTTTTCACCGACTTTCTGGCTCACGGCGCGGCGAGTCAACAAGTGCTCGGCGCCGTATACCTCCGGCGTCTCCGACAGAATGGCGGTGCCGCCGGCCGCCACCAGGCGATCTACTGCATTGCCCAACGCAGGGTTGGCTGTGATGCCCGAGTAACCGTCGGAGCCGCCACATTGCAGGCCGATGATCAGGTGCTTGGCGCTGACGGGTTCCCGTTTGACTCTGTTGGCTTCTGCGAGCAGTGACTTGACTTGCGCGATGCCACTGGCAATGGTTTTCGAAGTGCCACCCGTGCCCTGGATGGTGAAAGTGCGCAGCGAATCGCTGCTTGTCAGACCCTGGGCCGCCAGCAGATCGGGAATCTGGTTGGTCTCGCAACCCAGGCCGATCAAGAGTACCGAGGCAAAGTTCGGGTGCACGGCATAACCCCCCAGAGTCCTGCGCAGCATGGCCAGTGCCTCGCCGCCCGGGTCGACTGCGCAGCCCACACCGTGGGTGAGTGCGACTACTCCGTCAACGTTGGGGTACTCAATCAGTGCCTCAGGGTGAATGTCGCGGCGAAAATAGTCAGCAATCGCCCGCGCCACAGTGGCCGAGCAATTGACCGACGTCAGAATGCCGATGTAGTTGCGCGTAGCCACACGACCATCGGAGCGCACGATGCCCATGAACGTTTCCGCCGTGGGCGCGGGAATGCCCTTGGCATCGATGCCAAACGCATAGTCCCGAGAGAAATCGCCCATCGCCACGTTGTGGACATGCACGTGTTGCCCCGCCTCGATGGGTTGGCTCGCGAAGCCGATAATCTGCCCGTAGCGTCGTACCGGTTGGCCCACGCCGATATGACGCGCCGCGACCTTGTGTCCAGAGGGCACGGGCTCAAGCACCTGGATACCTTCGGCTTTAAGCTCCAGGCCTTTGATGAGCGGTTGCCGCGCGATCAACACATCGTCCAGCACGTTGAGTCTAATCACGGAATTAGCAGCGGTTTCACTGCCTGTTGTCGTTATGAGTTGCATGACGGTTCCCTCTGTTTTTCAGGTAGCGCAATGAATCGGACTGGGCAGGTCAAGCCAATCCACGCTCGCGATAATCAATCAGGCTGGAGAACAGCATCAGTCCGGACGCCATCACTACGAAGAAGATAAGCGCCAAGAAGTATGAGCCGGTGTATTGCACGATCAGGCCGATCAGGATTGGCACGATTACGCCAACCATATTGCCGCAGAAGTTCATGCTTCCCCCCAGTACACCCGCTTTGGACTGGCCACCGAGGATGGCTGGCAGGCACCAGTACATGCCGCACCAGCGAATGAAGAACAAGGCGACACAGAGCAGCGAGATGACAACGACCGCATCACCGCTGTAAGCCACGGCCAGAATACAGATGGCGGCAATGGCTGCGGAGCCTGCGAACATACTGCGCATGACTGTGTTGGGTTGACCGCCTGCAGCTTTCCACTTATCGGACAGCCAGCCACCAAACAGCTCGCCAATGAACCCACACATGAAGATAAGAAATGTCGCGCCACCCATGGCCTTGATGTCCAGGTTATGGGCTTTGTGCAGGTAGCTTGGCATCCAGGTCAGCAGGCCGTAGAACACGCTGTTGTAGCAAGCGTAGCCGGCGAACATTGCCAACACCGAACGGCTCTTGAGCAGTTCCTTAAGGATTGCCTTACGCCCACCGGTGGCTTTTCTGGCCGCTTCATTGGCATCAGTGATGTAAGCCAGCTCTGCAGCATTCACTTTAGGATGTTCGCTTGGATGGTTTCTGATGTACCACCATGCCCATATGCCTACGACCATGGTGCCAACGCCCGCGATGACGAAAGCGATTCGCCAGGAGTCAAACCAGGTGATCAACCCCGCGATGAGAATTGCCCCAAGTGCAGTACCCAGAGGGGCGCCGCCATCGACAAGCGTCGCTCCGCGACCGCGTTCATTGGGCGTCAGCCAGGCACCGTTGAGCTTGGCGCCGGCCGGCATGATCGGCGACTCTGCGACACCCAGCCCGATCCGTGTGATGAGCAAAGTGATCCAGTTGTGCGCGCCGCCGGCCAAGGCCTGAAAGAGGCCCCAGCCAACGGTGGCAATGCCAACGATGTTGCGGGTCTGAAAACGGTCGAGCAGCATGCCGCCAGGAATCTGCATCAGCGCGTACGACCAGAAGAACGCACTCAGCATCAAACCTTCCAGTGCCGGCGTCATGTTGAAATCAGCAGAAATCAGTGGCAGTGCAACTGACAGCGAAGCCCGGTCGATGTAATTGATGGCCGAGAGCAACAGCAGGAGCAGGAAAATCCTCCAACGCACAGTGGTTGGACGGGCGTTTGCGGCGGCAGCCGATGCAGTAGCAGTGACGACCTGTACATTGCCAGTGGTCATGTTCATCTCACTCTTATGTTTATTATGAAATGCATCCATTTCTAATGGCCCTGTTAAGGGCCTAACCCGTCACAGCGATTGTATTTCTCCAATGTTGAACGCTGCTGCGGCGACTTCGATGGTATTGCACAGCGGTGCTCCGAACTCGCTCATGCTGACTTCGAAACGATCGCCCGGTTGAGTCTTGATATTGTCTGCGACAGAGAGGGTGGCAGTGCCGAAGAAGTGCACATGCACATCGCCAGGGCGCAAGAACTGGGTGTACTTGAAATGGTGGTACTCAAGATTCTCCAGGCTGTGGCACATATTGTCTTCGCCACTGAGGAACTCTTTCTCCCACAGTACTTGGCCGTCGCGCCAGATGCGGCTGGTACCTGCCAGGTGCCGGGGCAGTTCACCGACGCGAAGCTCTGGCCCATAGGAGCAGTTGCGCAGCTTGGAGTGTGCCAGATACAGGTAATTGCGACGTTCCATGACATGGTCAGAGAACTCGTTGCCCAAGGCGAAGCCCACGCGGTACGGCTTGCCGTCTTCGCCGATCACGTACAGACCGGTCAGCTCGGGTTCTTCGCCGGCATCTTCTGCGAACCCCGGCGACTGGAAAGCCTGGTTCGGACGTACCACAATCGAACCATCACCCTTGTAGAACCATTCTGGTTGAGCTCCCACTGTACCCGCTGCGGGACGACCGCCGTCGATTCCCCACTGGAACATCCGGGCGGTGTCGGTTAGCGCGGCCTGATCGTCGAGTTTTTGCTGGTGCATCTTGTCCCGAGTCGAAGCGCTCCCCAGGTGGGTTAGGCCAGTGCCGCTGATCAGGCAGTGGGCCGGGTCTTCATGGTCGAGTGGTGGCAGGACTCGGCAGGCTTCCAGCAGCTCGATGTAACTCTCGGCACCGAGTGCGGTGCCAACGGCCTGTACTTCCTGCAGCAGGCTGCGGCCATTGGCAATGGCGGCCAGGGCAAGGGCGCGTGTACTGCATGTGCCGTTGACCACCTGAATCGAGTCGCCCTCTACAACGCCGACACGACGCTGGCCTGCAGTGTCTTCAAACTGGATTAAACGCATGGTTGGGTCTCGGCTTGTTGTTATCGTTAAAGCCACTTTAAATTTCCAGGCTCTTGCTGCCTAATGAGAGTTACGACCCAAGCGATAACTTTCAGGTATACCCATGCTTCCGTCCTTTTCATCCATCGTCTCTCGCCTGCGGCTCAAGCAACTGCGGCTGTTGATCGCCCTCGACGAGCATGGCTCGGTTCGCAAGGCTTCCGAGATCATGGCGTTGTCCCAACCGGGCGCAACCAAGGCATTGCAGGAAATTGAGACAATCTTCGGCTCAAGCCTCTTCGAGCGCACGAGCAAGGGTTTGGAGGCCAACGACCTGGGGCGCTGTGTGATTCGTTATGCGCGCCTGATTCACACCGACCTCGAGCACCTTCGTGAAGAAATGGTCGGAATTCTCAAAGGGCACGGCGGACGCCTTGCGGTGGGCACCATCATGGGCGCCGTGCCGGCATTGGTGGACAGCCTCGCGCGCCTGCGCGATAAACAGCCGGAGCTGTCTATTGCCATTGTTGAAGACACCAGTTCGCGCTTGTTGAGCTTGTTGGACCAGGGGCGATTGGATGTAGCAATCTGTCGAACCAGCGTAAGCCCACGGCCGACCGCTTATCAAACCCGCTTCCGCGCACAGGAACCACTGGTAGTGGTGGCCAATCCGCGGCACCGACTTGCAGGAGCAGCGGCGCTGAGGCTCGCCGACCTGATGGACAGTCGCTGGGTAGTGTTCCCGGTCAATATGCCCATGCGCTTGACGTTAGAGCGTGAGTTTCGCCAGTTGGGATTGAGTTTTCCGCTCTACGCTATCGAAACCTCTTCGACATTTACTACGTTGTCCCTGTTACTGAAAGATCCGAACCTGGTTGCCGTCATGCCGAATGATGTTGCTCAGATGGCACTGGATCACGGTATGTTGGTCAAGCTGGCGCTGACCATCCAATCGACTAGCGAGCCCTATGAAATCGTCACTCGGCCGGATGTAGAGTACACGGCACCTATGGTTTTGCTGATCGACGAGCTGACCGGCGTAAGCGCTGATTCGGCAGCGCCTGTGACATAACGCAAGCTTCCGTGCCGGCGGAGTATCTGCTATCAAGCCGAGTCGCTCTGCCAGAGCAAATGAAAGGCAATTCGCCTCCGACTCTTGGCCAGGCGCAATACCACGACCTTCGATTACTCAGGGGGCTGATGCCCTTTCGTCATGCAACTGTCTTTGCCTGCCAACTCAGCTGACGTGCAAGATCAACGCTTGCTTGTCCACCGCACACAGAATTCAGCTGTCCGATTATTGATATTTGACGATATTTTGAAGAATGAGCGGGCCGCCTAGCCCTAACGTCGGTTGATGCTCGATCACCGAGTTCCTTGAGAGGCACTCCATAAGTATTCATCGCATCGATGACGATTTTATCGTTCCAGCACGCCATCTTCCGACCGATGTCCCGATGAGCGCTGAAAGGGATGGCCAGAATCACAATGTCCGCGCTCAAGGCCTGTTCGAGGGGCTGCGCAACGATGCTGTCGCCCAGCTCGACCAGCACCTTGCCCGGCCCAGCCGGGCGGTGGTTGATAGATCGGATAAAAATCAGTCCGATTGGCTAGCGTTCCAGCTTCGATTAAAAATGATTTTGTGAATTCGATCTGAGAAGAACTCAGCACGCTGCAGGCATGTGAAAAATTGCCTACAACAGGTTTGGAAGGGATTGCTGTTCTCTTATAATGTTGATCATTGTATGTAGTGCTGGGTGATTGTATCTACGACTACCGTAATATATATGGAATGGATCTTCCGCGGATGCGTGCTGTGGAAGTATCAATCTCAGTGTTTCAGACTTTAATTCCGGTGTTATTCGTGCTTCAAGCACATAGGCGATGCCCACGCCCGCTTTAGCGGCAGAGATAGTTGTGGCTGTATCATTGATGGTCACCAATCCTGGAACACGAATTTTCCTGCGCTCACCCTCAACCTGCAGCTCCCAGCGAAAGCTCGAGTTATCTCCCAAAAGTAGTTGAAGACAGGTGTGATGCTCCAGATCTTCTATGGTCATCGGCGCTCCGTGTTGCTCGACATAGCCTGGCGAGGCCACCAAAACCCAGCGCTGAGGCCCGCTCAACGGTAATGCGACCATGTCTTTCGGAACATGATGACCGTAGCGTATACCCGCGTCGTATCCCTCGGCCACAATATCAATGGGCCTGTTATCGACCACTACCGTAAGACGCACGCCTGGACAGCGTCGGACGAATTCAGGGAGTGCTGGTGCGATCAGCAGATCGGCAGCATCTGCAAATACATTGAGACGAATCTCACCAAGATTGCCAACGCCTGGCGCTTCAAACGTTTCAAGCGCGGCGCCGATCTTGTTGAAGCCATCTTCCAGACGCTCCGCTAAATCCAGCCCCAAAAAAGTGGGCGATACGGCACGACTTGTCCTGTTCAGTAACTTTGCGCCCAAGCGGTCTTCGAGCCGCCGTATGGCATGGCTCAAAGCCGAAGGAGTCAGGCCCAATTCTTTAGCTGCTGATTTGAAACTTCCCCATCGGACGATGGACAGGAAAACTTTCAGGTCTGCGAAATCGATGCGATTTTTCTGAGTCATAGATGATTCGGCTTCACTGACTGGATGAACTGATTTCAGTTTAGCCTGTGCGATTATCAGCACCCCGTCAACGACCCGATGGCATCGCCACACGACCGCGTGATTGGGAATATCCGCCAGTGGCGTCATGCAGGGCTAAGAGAAGAGGAAGCAGATATGCATCACCGAGTCATTGGACGCACGGGCAGAAAAGTCTCCGAAATTGGATTTGGTGCATGGGCCATCGGTGGAGCCTGGGGTGAGGTTTCCGAGTCCGATGCCAAAGCGGCACTTCACGGGGCATTGGACCAAGGCACGACGTTCATCGATACCGCGGACGTCTACGGTGACGGAAGATCGGAGCGCATCATTGCAGATGTGATGAAAGAGCGAGGCGGGGATCGGCCCTTTATCGCGACGAAAGCTGGGAGGAGGTTAAATCCTCATGTGGCTGAAGGCTACACGCGAGCGAATCTGAACGATTTCGTAGACCGCTCCCTGCGAAACCTGCAAACAGATTGTCTCGACCTTGTTCAACTTCATTGCCCACCTACCGAAATTTACTATCAACCCGATGTCTTTCAGGTAATGGAGGACATGATTACCGCAGGGAAAATACGTCACTACGGCGTTTCGGTGGAAAAGGTCGAAGAGGCTTTGAAGGCTATCGAATACCCTGGTGTCGTTTCGGTTCAGATGATCTACAACATCTTCCGTCAGCGGCCCGCTTCTCTTTTCATGCAAGAGGCTAAAAAACGTGGAGTTGGGGTTATCGTTCGCGTGCCTTTGGCTTCCGGTTTGCTAAGTGGGAAAATGACGAACGCTACTACTTTCGCTGCGGATGATCATCGCTTGTTCAATCGAAATGGGGAGGCGTTCGATAAAGGCGAAACCTTCGCCGGCGTACCGTTTGATGTAGCGCTGGAAGCCGTCGAGCGACTTCGGCCCTTAGTGCCGCAGGGCGTGACAATGGCGCAGTTTGCATTGCGCTGGATTTTGATGGAGTCCGGGGTGACGACTGTCATCCCGGGGGCCAAGAATCCACAGCAAGCCAAAGCCAATAGTGATTCGAGTGACTTATCGCCGATTTCTGACGAGTCGATGCAAGCGGTTCGTGACCTGTATGAATCGAAAATCGCCTCTCATGTGCATCACCAATGGTAATTCATTGACTTGAAACCTCATTGGTCTTGAAAGGAGCGGCGGGCATTAACTCAGTAGACGCAGTCAGGCTTAGCGTCGCAATTGCGCCAATTGTTCCTTTAATCGTGCGACTTCACTTTCAAGTTCACGGACTCGCTCGCGAGCCTCAACCTCAACGCTGACGTCCTTCTGGATACCGATGAAGTACGTCAGTTGATCTGCGTCGTTAAACACAGGGGTAATCGACAGTTCGTTCCAGAAAGCGCTGCCATCCTTGCGATAGTTGCGAATGATTTGCCGGCAGGGGTGAAAGTTCTTTATCGCCTCCCGGATTGTTGCCAGGCCGCTTTGGTCGCGGTCATTACCCTGCAGAAAGCGACAGTCCTGGTAAAGGATGTCGTCAACACCGTAGCCCGTCAGGCGCTGGAAGGCGGGGTTGGCGTAGATCAGTATGTTCTCGTCGCCTTCCTGCTCTGCTACCACGATGCCATCGTTGGATGCTTCAACCATCAGTTGAAGCAGTTCTGCATTGATCATTTTCTGAGCCCCAGTGAATGTCACATCATTTTAGGACAACTTGGGGTTTCAAAATGCTTTCGACACAATTCGACAGCATTCCTATGACTGACCAAGGCGCCGCCAGCGAGAAAGGTATGCGCGGACAGGCGCGACCTTTGGTGTCAAGCTGGTCGCCCGATCAGTTGCAGGAACTCGTGGCGCGTAGCGGACGACTCGCGAAAGGCGCCCAGCATCACTGATGAGGTCATCACCGAGTTTTGCTTCTCCACGCCTCGCATCATCATGCACATGTGCTTGGCCTCTATGACCACAGCCACGCCGGCGGCATCGGTGATGTGCTGAATGGCGTCGGCGATTTGTTTTGTGAGGTTTTCCTGAATCTGTAAGCGGCGGGCAAACATATCAACCACCCGTGCGACCTTCGACAGCCCCAGTACTCTTCCGGTGGGGATGTATGCGACGTGAGCCTTGCCGATGAAGGGCAGCATGTGATGCTCACACAATGAATACAGTTCGATATCACGCACGATGACCATTTCATCATTTAGCGATTCGAACAGTGCACCGTTGATCACTTCTTCCAGGCTCATCGTGTAGCCGTTGCACAGGTATTGCATCGCCTTGGCTGCGCGTTTGGGCGTGTCCAGCAATCCTTCACGCTCAGGGTTCTCGCCTACGCTGACAAGAATTTCGCGGTAGTGGTCGGCTAATGATGGGTTCATTTCTATTCCTCGCAGCCATGCTGCGGTTCATGTGACGGCCATCCTTGGCTTTAGGGGCGTTTGGGCTGCGTAAGATCTGACTCAGGAACACGAGCTTCGCCCTGTCACCTGTCGCTCAGGTTCTTCCTCAGACCGTACCTGAGCGAGGCATCCTAGGGCTGCTTAGTTTTGCAGGTGAGATGCTCGCCAGGTACGGGTTTTGATTCCGGCACTGTGCAAGAGCTGTCGACACATCGACGGCGACCCTCTGGATGAGGCAACCAGGCCAAATGGGGGCGTAAGCGGCAGAAGAGGCGATAGCCTGCGGCGAGCAGCGGCCGGACTGCACGCCATGTCAGTGGCGTTGCCCAGAACCCCAGGCCGGCGGCTCGCCAACTCCATAGAGTGGCATCCAGTCCGGTTACCCAGCGGCCATCGGCAAAACGGGCATGCAGCGAGGACTGCATTTGCTCGAGCGTAAACCCGAGTGTCCTGGCGTCGAAGGCATCACTGCTGATGTCTACAAACATCAGTCGACTCCCTGCGGCGTGTCGGCGCAGGATCTTGATTTCACGCGCGCACAGCGGGCATGTACCGTCAAAGTACAGCGTCAGTGGCCAATGCTCCTTATTGTACATTGATGTCTATCTTGTATAGGTTCTGTACAAGATAAGCCTAAAAAAACCAACTGACAATCATGGTCATTCGTTTGCCGTGAAAATGATCCGCCCGCCCGCCGGGCATCGTTCAAAGTAGAGATCACAAGAGCAGCAGTAGCGCTGCGCGCGGCGGGCTGCACAGTCCTGCTCGGTCCAACTTCAAGCGCGGATCATCAAGCCACTCGCCGCAGTGCCGCGGCCATGCCGCCGCCTATCGCAGCCATGCCAACAACCAAACAGGGGAATGACACCCACCAAGGTATGGCGGCGGTCATCATGCTGAACTCCGACATGCCGCCAATGCTTGCGATCAGGTTGAGTGGCAGGAAAACCACGTTTATCAGGGTCAGGTTGCGCAGCGCCAGGTTCATGCCATTGTTCGCCAGATTGCCACGTGCCTCTATCAGATTCGCAAACACCTTGGCGTGGATCTTTGCCTGTTGGTAGCTCTGCTCGTTCTCGATAATCAGATCGTTGAGCGAGTCCAGTTGACTTGGGCCGAACCCGTGGCGCTGGCCATGGCTTCGAAGCAGGGCGAGTACTGCGCCATTGCTCTGAATGGCGTTCACGTAGTACACAAGGCTTTCGCTCAAGTTGTACATCTGCACCAGTTGCTGGTTATCCATTGTGCGGCTGACTTGTTGCTGCACCTCGCGGGCCATCTGCTTGACAACACGCAAGTGGCCCAAATAGTGATGCACGCTTTCAGCCAGCAGCGCCATCAGCACATCCAGAGGGCCGCTCAGCGCTGAGTCGCTCTCCAAACCTGCTAGAAGTGAGTTGCTCGCGCAGATCACCACCAACCTCTGCTCGCTCAACACCACTCCGAACGACGACACATTGAACGCTCGGCCATCGAAGCTCTCCGGTCGCTTCCAGATCAGGAACAGATGGTCTGGCTTGATCTCGATGCGCGCTACTTCGTCCGGATCCAGGGATGACTCCAGCGCCTGGGCGCCGATCCCCAATCGTTCCCGGAGCAGCAACTGCTCGCCGGCATCCGGTGCGACGCACAGCCAGACACTGGCTTGATCGTCGGGCGCCTGGCACAGGTTACCTTCCTGAATGCTGTAGGCTTCGATCATCGCTTACCACGCCTGGCCGCGATGTTTGAGTTCCAGCCTCTGGATAAATGCTTGAAGCACCCGCCGATACAGCTCATCGCCTAATACGGCGTCTTCGGTTCCCGCATCCAGGTTAGGGTTGTCGTTGACTTCAATCACCAACACCCGGTCACCGGCTTGTTTAAGGTCGACGCCGTAAAGGCCATTGCCGATCAGCCGTGCGGTGTCGACTGCAAGTTGCACAACCTCTGGCGGCGCTTGCTCGATCGGGACGGCCTTGCACATGCCGTTTATTTCACCAGGCACGGCTTTGTGGTTGTAGATTTGTCAATGCCCCTTGGACATGAAGTATTGACAGGCATAAAGGGCTTCGCCGTTAAGCACGCCTACGCGCCAGTCATACTCCGTGTAGCAGTATTCCTGAGCGAGCAGCAGCACCGAATGCTCGAACAATTCCTGTGCTGCCGACGACAGCGCCTGCGCATCGGCGACTTTGATGACACCCCGCGAGAAGCAGCCGTCGGGAATTTTCAGTACAAGAGGAAAGCCCAACCGACGGCCTGCCTGCTCCAGTTCCTGAGGTCGATCCTTGTAGAGGATTTCCGTCGCTGGCATTCCCAGGCCGCGTCGCTTGAGCAGGTCAGTCAGGTACACCTTGTTGGTGCAACGAAGGATGGAAGATGGATCATCGATGACCACCAGACCTTCACTCTCGGCTCTTTTGGCAAAACGGTAGGTGTGGTCGTCTACGCGGGTAGTCTCGCGAATGAACAACGCGTCGAATTCTGCCAGGCGCGCATAGTCTTTTTTCTCGATAAGTTCGACATCGATACCAAGCTGTTTGCCGGTTTCAACAAATCGCTCCAGCGCCAATGAATTGGAAGGTGGCAGCGCCTCTGCGGGATCTTGCAATATTGCCAGGTCGTATCGAGCCATACGCTTGGACGCCGGTTGTCGCCATGTGCGCCGATTGAAGGCATCCAACGCGTTGGCAAAAGCATGCTGTTGCTCATCACGCAGTTTGTGCAATGCACCGGGTTTGATTCCGGCAATCTGCCACGTCTCACCACGGCGAAATTCCACCAGCAAAATAGGGCAGGGGAACGCCTCAAAGAGCTGACGGCCGATCTCTTGCAGTGACTCAATGGTGGCTTTGCCAAAATACAATGACAGGGTAAAGGCTTCGGTATTGCCATAAGGATGGTTGGCCAGCGCCCGCTCCAGGGTGCGCTCAAGATCATCCAGACCCACCCCGTACAGCGCCTTGCGCGACAGCTCGCTGATGATGCGCACCGATGGGAACACCTTGTGCCCGCGCGCTTCGGCAAGCAAAGAGCAGTAGTAGCCTTGGCCCAGGTACTTGTAGTTGCGGCAGAGGTTGATCACCTGCGTGCGACCGGGGAGGTCGTCGCTGTGCTCAAGGTAATCCTGGGCAAGCATCAGGCTTTCACTGGGGAGGTAGCTGGCCCAGTCTTCCTTGCGTTCGACGAGGATCAGCAACTGGCTGCCTGAACGCCCCGTGCTGGGAGGCTCCTCGACGAGAGATATTGTGGAACGTTCCGATTTGTCCAATACTTCGTTCACGTTGGTTTGCACCGCTGACATGAGTAATCGATCCCTATTGAAGAACACGCCGCTTCAATAAATCACGGACATCCGGGTCTGTCCCGGTTCGTTACTCAAACATTACGGTGCCACCATGCTTTTTAACTTTCGCGTTGCAGCGACGGACGATATCGACGAATTGGTCGCGTTGGAACAGGAGTGTTTTACGCTTGATCGGTTGAGCCAGCGCAATTTTCATTGGATGGTCAGCCGTGCCAATAGTTGTTTGATTGTCGCCGAATGCCAGGAAGAACTGGCGGGATATGCCCTGTTGCTCTTTCATCGTGGCACATCACTCGCACGCCTTTATTCAATCGCTGTCAGTCAGGCATGGCGAGGCCATGGCCTCGGCCAGAGTCTGCTGGAAGAGGCACAAACGCGTGCGCTTTCCCGGAACTGCGCATGGTTGCGTTTGGAGGTCAGAGCCGATAATCCCGCGGCCATCAGCCTGTATGAGGCCAATGGATACCAGCGCTTCGCAGTCGTCGAAGACTACTACGAAGATCATGCCGAAGCGCTGCGTTACGAGAAGCGAATCCTCCATCAAGCTCCGTCGCCGACACGTCAAGTACCCTATTATCAACAGACCACCGAATTCACATGCGGCGCGGCCTGTCTGCTGATGGCTATGGCTGCCATCGAGACGAGCCGGCCAATGAGCCGCAAGGAGGAAATTCAGCTCTGGCGCGAGGCGACTACCATCTTCATGACCGCAGGACACGGTGGCTGCAGTCCTCAGGGCTTGGCTTTAGCTGCCTGTCGGCGCGGTTTTGAGGTGCGTCTGGTGGTTAGCCAACTTGGCTCGCTGTTTCTGGAGGGCGTACGCAGTCCGGAAAAAAAGGCCATCATGAAGCTGGTAGAAGACAGCTTCGCTGAGGATTTGGCGCACGCGGGTGTCATACAGGAGCAGGCTTCCAATTTTGATATCCGCGCAGCAATTGTGGCTGGATTCAAACCCGTGGTACTGATCAGTAACTACCGGTTCACCCGGTTGAAGGCCCCTCATTGGGTACTGATAACAGGTTGCGACGACGAGTTTGTGTATCTGCACGATCCGGATGTGGATCACAGCCGCCACCGTCAGATCATCGATTGCCAGCACCTGCCAGTGAGTCACGAGGAGTTTATGCGCATGAGCACGTTTGGCTCTCGCCGAGTACGGGCTGCCGTCATGCTGCGCGCACGCTAAAGGGGCGCTCGCTGGGTGTCGAAACGTTAGCGTTTTGGCTGGCCGAGTGATTGTTGTTTGAAGACATCACTCGCACCCTCCATGCTGCGCGGGGTCTTTGGCTAGCAAACTGTAATCTGATATTTAATGGGCTGCTCGTTGTTCAGGCGTAAGTACAGATACTGGATAGACCGCGGTGAATGTCCCAGCGTCGACACTCAATGCGCGGCAATCGACGCCATAGACGTGCGCAAGGTTTTCCGGTGTCAACGTGGCGCCTGTCGAACCGCTGCAATGCACATGGCCCTGGTGCAGCATCATTGTGTCGTCGGCATAGCGACTGGCCAAATTCATGTCGTGGAAAATCGCCAGCGTGACGATGTTATGTTTGCGTGTATAGCTGCTGACAGCATCAAGTATCTGTAACTGAT
Source organism: Pseudomonas sp. 65/3-MNA-CIBAN-0223 (assembly GCF_040310425.1). Classification (NCBI taxonomy): domain Bacteria; kingdom Pseudomonadati; phylum Pseudomonadota; class Gammaproteobacteria; order Pseudomonadales; family Pseudomonadaceae; genus Pseudomonas; species Pseudomonas sp. 65/3-MNA-CIBAN-0223. The sequence continues at coordinate 38,561 of NZ_JBEOPV010000025.1, read as the reverse complement.
TGGCCAGATCCAGCGCAGAAGTCGGCTCGTCCAGTAGCAATAACCGGGGACTGCGAACAAGGGCCAAGGCTATGGTAATAAATCTCATTCGTGTATTAAGAATGTTTCATGCAGCTTGTCTTGATGGATGGGGTTGGGAAATGTGTGCTCGAAGACTTTTCGCCAGATGAGCCTCCCTCGGCGACATCTGGCCCGTCCTCGCTGACCACCGTCGTCCGACAAACACATACTGGCAGTCGGCCATCTCAGCTAAACTCACGATCAGAGCTATTTCCAGCGGCGCCTTGTGAGACTCCATGATTGCCCATACCCCCACGCTTTTTGCCTGTGTCGCGTTAGTCGCGACGATCATGGCGTTTTGTCTGATTCTGGTCGGCCAGTTCAACCAGCGTGACGGTCTGCTCACCATTGGCTTTGGTTTATTGGCCCATGCCTTGGCCTACGTTGGCTACACCTTCTACGGTCATGCTCCATTATGGTTGACCTATGGTGCCGCCAATACATTACTCGCGGTGGCGCTGGCCTTCTATGGTGCCAGCTTGTTCCGGATTATCGAGTTGCCAGTGGCTTGGTGGCGGGTTTTCGCGCCGGCTGTACTGATGCTGACGTTGATGGCAAGCCTGATCGAAACCCTGGAGCCGAGAATGCTCGCTGCCACTGGGGTGTTGATGGTGCAGTGCGCATTGATCATCTACTGGACTCGCCGCTACATTCCCGCTCAGGGCCGTGCACGGATGCTGTTGATCATTGGGGCGAGTATCAGCCTGATTGGCCTGGGCATGCGGGTGGTGGCTGTGCTCGGCGGGGGGGCTGCCGAGATGCGCTACGATGTCAGCAACCTCAAGCAGACTATCTCGGTCAGTATCGGTACTTTCACCGCGATGATGATCTCTCTCGGGCTTGTGCTGCTGTCCAAGGAGCGCAGTGAGTCATTACTCCAGCAGATGGCGCTGCGGGACGTTCTGACAGGCATTCTCAATCGTCGAGCTATCCTTGAGCAGTTTTCCAAAGACCTGGAACGTTCACGCCGAGAGAATGCTTATCTTGCTGTGGCCATGGTCGATATAGACCACTTCAAACAGATCAATGACGTCCATGGTCATCTGGCGGGTGATGAAGTGATTTGTCACTGCGTTAACCATCTGACCGAGCGTCTTCGTCATTCCGACAGTATTGGTCGTTATGGAGGCGAAGAATTCCTGGTGCTGCTGCCTGGTACGAGCCCCGAAGGCGCCGTTGCTGTGCTTGATAAACTGCGTGCCTCTTTGGCCGAGACACCAGCGCAGTTCGGTGACGCAAGCATTCCGGTGCGCATCAGTATCGGTGTTTGCTGTGTGATGCCAGAAGACGGTGATACCACCGCCAGCCTGCTTGCCTGGGCGGATGCGGCGCTTTATGAGGCTAAGGGGTTGGGGCGCAATACCTTGCGACTGGCGCAGCCTTGTCGCCTGCGCAGTGCTGCGCCGTTCAGTGACACTCCACAAACGACTGAAGCGTCGTGATTCCACGCGTGACGTTTCCATAAATACATAGGTTTATCGGCGTGAAATAAGGGTAAGTGTCTAAGTTATAAACGTTTTTGATTTCGTTATATTGTTTTCAGGAGTGAAAATCGTGTAGTTATCAGTAGGGGAGAGCCGTTATGCAAATAAACTGCTACAATCAAATCTCCTGGGCAGTCCTTGCCTTCTCGAAAGTTAATCTCGTATTTATTCAACTGCTCAAAGTTTGTTAGATCAGCTGTGATGAAAATGGTAGTTGATGTTTGGAGCCCCACGTGAAATTTTTTCCTGGCTTATCAACTTTGTCAGATGGATGCCAAGGTTGCAAAAACACTCGAGAACTGGATCTGGAATTTTCTTTCGCTTTTCAGCCAATTGTGGAGGTGCGCGAGGGCGGGTTGGTGGGGGCGCTTTAGATGCTGAGCGGTGGTAGAGGCGGGTAGTATTGATTTATGAGGTGTTCACTTTTTATAAGAATAATCTGCCGTCAGAGAAATGTTCTCATTAAATGCCAAAGGGGAGGGCGCTATTGCTACGCAGTTGTGTAGGAAGTGCTGGACGCCCGAGGCGTTTTAAAATTAATATTTAATTTTGCGAGTGAGTAGGAAATGAATCTGACGTTTGAAGAGGCTTCAATTGGATCATTATTAGACGCGCCTGATGAACTGGATACTCTGAACTTCGGGATTATTGGCTTTGATGACGCTGCAAAAGTAGTGATTTACAATGCTTTTGAGGCGTCAAGCGCGGCCCTGCGCCAGGAACGTGTCTTAGGTAAAAATTTATTCTTGGAAATTGCTCCATGCTTGAATAACGCCATGGTCGCTCAAAGATTTGAGAATGAACCTGAACTGGACGTGATCATTTCTTACGTTCTGGCACTTAGAATGCGGCCAATCCCCGTTCGAATGAGACTACTCAAAAAAATGGATAACAGCACCCGCTTCCTACTGATTGAGTGGGCAAAAAAATGAATAGTATTGAGCCGGGGGCTGACTCAATCGAGTCAGAATACGAAGCATTACTCTCATTCATGTATCTATCACCTGTCGGATTGGTAAGGACCAATCCCAGTGGTGTCATTGATATGCTTAATCCCATGGCAACACAATTGTTGATGCCATTGGTCAAGCTCACTGGACTAGAAAATCTGTTTGAAACGCTTTCTTCCGTGGCGCCGGAGTTACGTAACCTGGTAACAAGTTTTCGAGAGTCGTGCGGGTCAATATGTGTAGGTCACAGAATTCACGTGTCGCCTGCATCGGAAGGGGGTATTGTTCTGACGTGTACAATTGTGAAGATCAATAACGAGGTTCTGATAACGGTTTTGACTGATATCTCTTGCCAGGTGGCGACTGAAAGGCGACTAAGGCAGACCGACTCATGGCTGGATGCGATCTATACCATAGTAAATGATTTCGCAGTGCTCGGTTTGACTAAACAGGGAGTCATTAATAGCTGGAGCCCTTCGGCAGAGCGTTTAACAGGTTACGCGGAATCCGAGGCTATCGGAGAGACGTTGCGCCGATTCTGTAACTTGCCAGACGTGGATGTTGATGTCTTTGATGAGCATCTCACATTCGCGCGCGAAGAAGGTTGGCATTCACGAGACTATCTTTGCCAACACAAATCAGGACACACGTTTTTTGCTCAAACCATGATCGCCGTTCTGCGCGAAGAGGATGACGAGTTTTCTGGCTATACCGTTGTGTGCCGAGATATCACCGAGCGGAAGGTGTCGAGTGATAACCTGGCCAATTTACTCACCAAAGACCATCTCACGGGCGCAGTTAATCGCGCTCATTTTTTCAATTTGGCAGAGAAAGAGTTTGCTCGGGCAAATCGATACGGCCAATCAATATCGATCATCATGCTGGACGCCGATCACTTCAAACAAGTGAATGATAGTTGGGGGCATCCCATGGGTGACGAGGTTCTCAAGTCTATCGTTAAAATTGCTGAGGGCGTTCTTCGGCCCGGAGATACTATCGCCAGGTTTGGGGGCGAAGAATTTGCGGTTATGTTGCCTAAGAGCAATGGCCTCGAGGCTTCAGTTGTTGCGGAGCGACTCAGGAGCAGCATTGAAGCATCCAGTGTAAGCTCCGCCGGTGGGGAAATAAAAATCACTGTCAGTATTGGTTGTGCCTCGATGAGTGAATCGCGATCCACTCTCAAGCAGTTGCTGGTCTGCGCAGATGCCGCGCTCTACCACGCAAAATCCAAGGGTAGAAACTGTATAGTCGATATTGATGACTTCTGATCGTTGGAATCATGTTTCTCCACACCGCGATCTTCGCCACGGTGTGTTTGAGCTGTCGGTGGATGATCAGGTGAAGGTGGGTGCGGCATCCATGTTGATCGAGCTCCTGAGTCAACGTTACCAGGTGCCGGATGTCGTCCCCGGCAAACTGAGCTTGCCACTATCGACGAACCGCATGGTGCCGAACAAGCCTGCGGCGAGTTTTCCACGTAGTACGTACGGCAGGTTGTTGAGGGTCTGCGTCTGGCTCAGTCCCAGGGTCTGGCGCAACACCGAGAACGCCGAAACGCTGACCGGAACCGTCAGCACGGTTTCCGAAAAGCGCGGGATCGAGCCCGACTGATCGCTGACTCCCGAGGCGAGCGGCTGGCCGTTGACCTCGAGGTCCAGGGCCACGCCGTTGTAATCAATGGGGGTCTCATTGGGGTTCTGCACACGGATCTTCAGCGCAAACCGTACCTCCATGTCCTGGCCCTGCAGGGGCTCGATGCCGACCACGTTGATGTTGACCGGGTCGCGATTGGGAAAGAGCGCGCAGGCGCTCAGGGAGAGCATCAGCAAGGACAGGATAACGGCGTGGATACTGCGCATGACAGGCTCTCTTCAAGTAAAGGGCTGAACCGCTGCCGACGCAGCCCTCAAGCCGTGTCAGCGGTTCAACTGTGCGACCGCCGCAACGGTTACCGGTTCACCCTTGGCCGCAACATCGGGGTTTTCCATGACCTGGAGGATCGAGGCTTCCGGGTCGAAATCGTCTTCTTCCAGCTCGATGAATTCTTCCGGCAGGAAGATGTTCAGCACGATAGCGCACAACGCGCCGACAGTGATCGGCGATTCGAAGATGTTGTGCAGCGCCATGGGCAGCTCGCGCAACACTTCGGGGACGGCCGCGACGCCCAGGCCCATGCCCAGGGAAATCGCCACGATCAACATATTGCGCCGGTGCAGGCCAGCCTCGGCGAGGATCTTGATACCGGCCACCGCCACGGTTCCGAACATCACCAACTCAGCGCCGCCGAGCACTGGCTTGGGCATTAACTGCAACACCGCGCCGATCATCGGGAACAATCCGAGCACTACCAGGAGGCCGGCAATGAAAAACGCGACATAGCGGCTGGCCACGCCAGTGAGCTGAATCACCCCGTTGTTCTGGGCGAAGGTCACCATGGGCATGCTGTTGAACACCGCGGCCATGGCCGAGTTGAGGCCATCGGCAAGCAGGCCGGACTTGATTCGCCGGATGTACACCGGGCCTTTGACCGGTTGCCGGGAAATCATCGAGTTGGCCGTGAGGTCACCGGCCGCTTCCAGCGGCGACACGAGGAAGATCACCGCCACTGGGACGAACGCGACCCAATCGAAATTGAAACCATATTTGAACGGCACCGGCACGCTCATCAGGGGCACGTCGGGCATGTTCGAGAAACTGACGTCACCCATCATCCAGGCCACGAAATAGCCAAGGGTCAGGCCGATGACGATGGCCCCCAGACGCAGGAATGGCACGTCGACCCGGTTCAGCACGATGATGGTGCCCAGCACCAGAGCGGCGAGCGCCAGGTGATGGGCACCGCCCAGGTCGGTGGCGCCGAAGCCGCCAGCGATATCGGTCATCGCCACCTTGATCAGCGACAGCCCCATGAGCGTGATGATGGTGCCGGTGACCACCGGGGTGATCAGCATCCGCAGTTTGCCGATGAACTGGCTCAAAACCACTTCGATGAAGGCGGCAAAAAAGCACACGCCGAAGATCGTCGAAAGGATCTCATCGGTGCCGCCGCCACGGGCCTTGACCATGAAACCGGCGCTGAGAATCACGCTGATGAACGAGAAACTGGTGCCTTGCAGGCACAACAACCCGGAACCGATCGGCCCGAAGCGTCGCGCCTGGACGAACGTGCCGAGCCCGGAAACGAACAGCGCCATGCTGATCAGGTAGGGCACTTCGCTTTGCAGGCCCAAGGCGCTGCCCATGATCAGGGTGGGGGTGATGATGCCGACAAAACTCGCCAGAACGTGCTGCAAGGCGGCGAAGACGGTGGCGGTGAGATGAGGGCGATCGTTGAGGCCGTAGATCAGATCGTTGTTGCACGCAGCAGAGGCTTTTTCGGAGGCGGTCATGGTGATATGCGTGCCAAAAGGCGGGCCGGGTCAGAAAATGGAGGCGCAGGATGCCAGAAAGCTGGGAAAACAGTAATCAAGGGTTACAGAAATCCTGCTGCGGCGCTGCCAGGAACCTCAAGTGCCGGGCTTGAAAGCTGCCAGCAGATCCTCTTCGAACGCCTTTTGCGCATCCCCTGGCGACTGGGCGCGATGGCGGGCGAGCTGGAATGCCACTTCGAAACGGGTTCCATCATGCTGTACCGCGCGTAACAAGCCTTTTTCCTCCCAGCTTCGGGCGTAGTGGCAGGGTAGATAACCGATATGCCGGCCCGACAGAATGAACGCGAGCGTGCCTTCCACTTGCTCCGACCGCGCCGAACAAGGGGTCCCTTGAAAGGGGTCATCGCGGCGCAGGAAGCGGTAGGGGTGGTCTACGCGATCACTGGCCTGCAGCGTTTGGTCGAGCGGCGCGTCGGTGCTGAAGAGTGGGTGGCCCGGGGCGCAGTACAGCTGCTGGCTCTCCCTGAACAGTTCACGGTAGTCAAACGCGTGCTGCGCCAGGGAGAAATAGCCGATGGCTAGATCCAGGCGTTGTTGCAACAGCAGCCTTTCCATTTCGCCGGGCATCGCGCTGATCAGTTCGATGCGCACCGACTCGTCGCGCTGGCGAAAGCGCCGTATCGCCTCGGCCACCCGTTGCAGCACCGATTGATCGAGCGCTTCGGACAACCCGACTCGCACTTCACCTATCAAGCGCCCGGCCACGCCATTGGATTGATGGCGGAAGGTTTCGATGGACTCGAACAGGGTGCGGATTGCGCCGAGCAGTTCCGCGCCCTTGGGCGTGACGTTAAATCCGCCTTTGCCACGAATGCATAACCGGTAGCCGAGCCGGGTTTCAAGCTTGGCCATCTGCTGACTGATGCTCGACTGGCTCAAGCCAAGTTCGCCTTGGGCGGCACTGAAACCACCGCACTCGACCACGCGTACAAACAAACGCAGAAGCTGCAGGTCCAGGTCGTGAAGTTGGCCAAGCATCAAACATTACTCCGTGATAATGCCAGGATAACAAAGTTGGTATTTTGCCAATGTATCCGACCGCGCATTGTGGCGTCACTCCGTAGATGTCAAACCAAGGAATATGCGATGGACGCCCCAATGCTGAACGATCAAGCCATGACCCGCGACAGCCTCTACGGTACTGCTGCGGAAAGCACCTACGCCGGCATCACCAGTTTCATGCGTCGTCGCTACAGCCGCGACCTGTGCGGAGTCGACGTGGCAGTCAGCGGCGTGCCGTTCGATACCGCAACCAGCAACCGTCCCGGTGCGCGTTTCGGTCCACGGGGCATTCGTGCAGCGTCGGCCGGGATCGCCTGGGAGCGCCACTGGCCGTGGACGTTCGATCCGTTCGACCACCTGGCGGTGGTCGATTTCGGTGATTGCACATTCGACTATGGCGCGCCGCACTCGATACCCCACAGCATCGAGGCCCACGCGGAACATATCCTTGCGGCCGGCAGCGCGATGCTGACCTTTGGTGGCGATCATTTCGTCACCTATCCACTGCTCAAGGCCCATGCGCGTAAACATGGCCCGCTGTCGCTGATCCATTTCGACGCCCACAGCGATACCTGGCCGGACGAGGCGGGCAAGCGGGTCGACCATGGCACGATGTTCTGGCACGCCGCACGCGAGGGCCTGGTGGAACCGTCGCGCTCGGTGCAGATCGGCTTGCGCACGACCAATGACGATGCCATGGGCTTTGCGATACTCGATGCACGCCAGGTGCATCGACGCGGCTGCGAGTCGATCGTCGAGGCCATCCGCGCCCGGGTGGGGGATAATCCGGTGTACCTGACGTTCGATATCGACTGCCTGGATCCGGCATTCGCCCCCGGCACCGGAACCCCCGTATGTGGAGGCTTGAGCACGGTACAGGCGCTGGAAATCCTGGGTGGTTTGCGCGGCATCAATCTGGTGGGCATGGACGTGGTGGAAGTTGCTCCGGCCTACGACAGCGCCGAGATCACTTCCCTGGCAGCAGCGACTTTGGCGATGGAAATGCTTTGCCTGTATGCGGCCAGACACAAGGTCGACCGTTGAAGCAATACCCTGCAGGAGCAAGGCTTGCCCGCGATGGCGATAGTGCGTTCACCAGCGCTTCGCGAGCAAGCCGGTCAAGCAGTGGTTCGGTCAGGCGACCGGAATCTTCGGCAGGTCCAGGATCCGGTCGCCGCTGAAGCGCGAAAAGGAGCCCGCCAGGGTTTCATGCGGCACGCCCTTGGGCACGTCGCTCACTTCATCCAGCCGCGCCATTTGCCCGGCATCCAATTCCACCGCCAGCGCCCCCAGGGTCGAGTCCAGCTGTTCACGGGTACGCGAACCCAGGATCGGAATCAACGTGGTCGTCGACTGCCGGGCTTTTTCCCGCAGCCATGCGATCGCCACATGGGTCGGGCTGGCAGCCAGTTCCCCGGCTACGGCGAGCAGCGTATCGAGCAGGGCGGTCTCGCGGGCGCCTTTTTCCGCGTGGATCAGCATTCCCAACTTGGCTGCGCGGTTATCCCCGTCGCTATTGCGGTACTTGCCCGTCAGGAACCCGCCACCCAGGGGCGACCACAAGGTCGCGGCGAGGCCCAGGGCCTCGGCCATTGGCAGCTGCTCACGTTCGGCGCTGCGTTCGGCCAGGCTGTATTCGACCTGGAGTGCGACAATCGTCGCAAACCCGCGAACCTCGGCCAGCAGATCGGCCCGGGCAATGCGCCACGCCGGGAAATTCGACAGCCCCGCGTAGTGAATCTTGCCGGCACGCACCAGGTCGTCAAAACCTCGCAGAATCTCCTCCATTGGCGTGACGCCGTCGCTCATGTGCGCCCAGAACAGGTCAAGACGATCGGTTTTGAGGCGGGTCAGGCTCTCCTCGACAGCCCGGACCATATTCTTGCGATTGTTACCCGTGTGTGAAATGCCGTCTGCCGGAGTGGTACCCAAGGTGTATTTGCTGGCGATGACAAGCCGATCCCGCTCCGGCGCGATGAACTCGCTGAGCATGCTCTCAGACTGCCCGGCCTGATAGCCATTGGCGGTATCGATGAAGTTGCCGCCGGCTTCCAGGTAGCCGTCGAAAATGCGCAGGGCCTCGTCGCGCTCCGCGCCGTGACCCCAGCCCGTGCCAAAATTGCCGGCCCCCAGGGCCAGCTCCGAAACGCGCAAGCCGGTTTTACGGCCGAATACTTTGTAGTGCATGGCGGTGACTCCTGGAGCGAGCAGTGCGGCTAGACATGAATGTTGTGCGATATTCGATTAATATTACGTACGTAATATTAACCGTCAAGGTATTTTTCCACTGGCTGACGGCTAGCGCCCAAGCGCTCATGGCATACTGCCGCGCATGACCATCGACTCGCCGTTAAGCGCCTGGCAGCAGGCCATCGAACAGAAAGGTTTCGTCCAGGACGAAGCCCAGGAACATGCCGTGTGGGCCCTGCAGAAATGCTACGAGGCCCTGCACGAGGGGCGTCCGGGCGTGACCGGTGTCTATCTGTGGGGCCCCGTTGGGCGAGGCAAGACCTGGCTGATGGATCAGTTCTATCAAAGCCTGCGAGTCCCTGCCCGGCGCCAGCATTTCCATCATTTCATGGGCTGGGTGCACCAGCGGTCATTTCAGCTGACCGGTACCGCAGACCCGCTTAAAAGCCTGGCCCGGGAACTCGCCGAAGAAGTTCGGGTGCTGTGCTTCGATGAGCTGTTCGTCAATGACATTGGCGATGCGATCATCCTCGGGCGGTTGTTCCAGGTGATGTTCGAGCAGGGCGTGGTTGTGGTGTGCACTTCCAATCTGCCCCCTGACCAACTGTATGCCGACGGTTTCAACCGCGACCGGTTCGTGCCCGCCATCGAGGCGATCAAACAGCACATGCAGGTCATTGCAGTGGACGGCGCTGAAGACCATCGCCTGCATCCGGGCGCCGGGTTGCAGCGCTACTGGGTTGCAGAGCCCGGGCAGCCCAGTGCCTTGCACGAGGTGTTCCGGACATTGACCCTCGGCCAGTCGGTCTCCAGCGAGCCGATCGCGGTCGGTCACCGCTCGCTGCCGGTGGTACAGGCCAGCAAAAGCGTGCTCTGGTGCCGTTACGCCGACCTGTGCGAGCAACCCTTCGCCGCGATGGACTTCATGGTCCTGTGCGACACTTTCAAGGCTATCCTGTTGAGTGAAGTGCCGAACCTCAGCGCGCAAAAGCGTACCGGACGCATTGCCCGGGGCACTGAAGACGGGGTCGAGCGAGTGGCCGCTGGTGATCGCGAGTTACCTCAGTTGTCGGTGCATGATGACGGCGTGCGTCGATTCATCGCGCTGGTCGACGAATGTTACGATCGCAAGGTGCCGCTCTACCTTGAGGCCCAGGTATCCATGGCCGAGCTTTACACTGAGGGATATCTGGAATTTCCGTTCCGCCGCACCCTCAGTCGCTTGCAGGAAATGCAGCTGCAACGTTTTGCCGAGGTCTGACAACCGGGAGGCGAACCCATGTCTCACACGCTGTCGCATCATCTGCTGACCATGGCTTATCAGAACGCCTGGGCCAATCATCGGCTCGCCAAAGCATGGGGGCGTTTGGCCCCTGTGGAATTGGCGGCACCACGGGTCAGCTTCTTCCCCAGTCTCACAGCCACCTTGAATCACATCCTGACCTGCGACTGGTTCTACGTGGACGCGCTGGAGCGCGAGTTGCGCGGTGACGATCCGCATCCCGATTGCCAGGTGTTCTTCAGCCTGGATGAGGCCTGTACCACGGCTGCCGATCTGCAGCGCGAGCAGGCGCTGGTGGACCGGCGGCTGATCGCTTATTGCGAGCAGATGCGCGATAGCGATCTGGGCAAGATCGTGACCATTGCCCGTGACACGCCGCAGCATGACTGCCGATTGCGCATGCTCTCGCACTTGTTCGAACATCAGATTCACCATCGCGGGCAGGTCCATGCAATGCTCAGCTCAACCTCGGTGCAGCCGCCGCAGCTGGACGAGTTTTTTTGCGTGGGGGAGGCGGGCTTACGGGCTGAGGATTTTGCCGAGCTGGGATGGACCGAGGGATTGATCTGGGGGCATTGATCGGCAGGCTGGTATTCAATGCTTTGGGCGCAAAATGGGCTGCATTGCTGTTGATTTGTGATCGCGCTTGATAGATTCAGCGGCAGTTACTTCACGTGTGATCGAGGATGGAAATGGAATCCGCAGAAATTCTGGTACTTCAGGCCAGCTACACCAATGCCCTGCATGCCGAGGCCATCAGCCTGGTATTGAACCACTATGCAGAAGACCCGATGGGAGGCGGACATTCGCTGCCGGTCGATGTATTGGAAAACCTTGCGGGCGAACTGGCGAAGCGGCCACACGCCTTCAGCGTCCTGGCTTTCGTCAACGGCGAGCCGGCCGGTCTGGTCAATTGCTTTGAGGGTTTTTCGACGTTTGCCTGCAAGCCGCTGGTCAATGTGCACGACGTCGCCGTCGTGAAGAAATTTCGCGGTTTGGGGTTGAGTCAGAAGATGCTGCAAAAGGTTGAGGACATCGCCCGCCAGCGTGGCTGCTGCAAGATCACCCTGGAGGTTCTGGAGGGTAACGCCATTGCCCAGGCGTCCTATGGAAAATTCGGATTTGCCGCCGGGATGTTCGATCCGGCCCACGGTCGCATGCTGTTCTGGACCAAGGCGCTGTAAGACCTGAACCAGGCGAGGCGGGGGAGCAGGCTCCCTCGCCACAGCCTTGAGCTCGTTATGGTTTGTAGTGCTCCGTCATTTGTGCGGTCTGATCGTCCGGAACCCGCACTTGCGGCGCTGGCTGTTGCTGATTCGCCTGCTGACTCAATCGCAAGGTCTCGTAGTAATAGCGCATGCGTTCAGCGCCGCCTTCCGCCCAGGCGGCTGTCGTGCCCAGCATCATCAAACTGGCGAGGATCAGGGTTGTAGATTTCATGGTGTGCCTCCCACTACAGGTTTCGGGTGCCCTTTCTTCCATGAAGCAATGTTGAAAGGGCATTATCCGCCGATTCCGTTAATTGAGAATTAACAGCTTTTAAATCTTCCAATCGAGGCTCAGGGTCACGGTACGCGGGTCGCCCCAGTAGTTGCCGTTATAGAAGCCGACATTCTCGTAGTACTTCTTGTCGAGCAGGTTGTTCACGTTGAGCGACGCCGACAGGTGCTGGTCGAACTCGTAGCGCGACATCAGGTTGACCAGGCGGTAGGCGTCCTGGCTGATGTTGGTGCGCTGGGTGATGATATTGCCTGCAGCGTTGCGCCCCACCGGGCGACTCGCGGCGCGGTAGATCTCGCTTTGCCAGTTAAGCGCGCCGCCCACCGTCAGCGCATGCCAGTTGCCTGGAAGCCGATAGGCCGTGGACAGGCGGAACATGTTCAGGGGCGCGGTGGTGTTGGTGCGGTTCTTTTCGCCGTTGACCGAGTGGGTATAGGTGTAACCGGCGGTCATGTTCCAGTCGGCCATCACCTCGCCGGACAGTTCGGCTTCGAAACCCCGGACCTTGGTGCCCTTGCCATTGGCCTTGTAGAACTCCTCTCCGGTGACCGGATCCGGTGGCACCGAATCGTCGAGCTCGGCGACGTTGTCCTGATCACTCCAGAACAGCGCCGTAGCCAGGTTGAGGCGCTCCTGAAGCAGGCTGCCCTTGAGTCCCAATTCATAGTTGCTGCCCACCACCGGTTCGAGGTACTTGCGGTTGGCGTCGCGATTGGTTTGCGGCTTGAAGATGTCGGTGTAGCTGACGTAGGCGGTGTACTCGGGTGTGATGTCGTAGAGCAACCCGGCGTAAGGCGTCCACATGTCGTTGTGTTTCTGGCTGGTATCGTCCACTGCGCTCAACACCTGATTGGCGTCGTAACTATTGGTGGTGCTCGACGATTTCCAGCTGCCATAGCGGCTGCCAAGTACGGCGTGTAACTCATCGGTCAGGCTCAGGCGTGTGGCCAGGTAACCGGCTTTCTGCTCGGTGCTGCTGGTGGACCCGGTGAGGCTGGTCACCGTGTCGGAGAATTTGCCGATATCGCCCATGTACTTCCAGTCCGGCACGATCGCGTAGTCATCAGCCATCGGACCGTCGGTGTAAGGGTTTCTATCGCTGCGCTGCGCTTGGCCATAACCAATCATCAGTTCATGTTCGCGTCCCAGCAGCGAGTAGGGACCGGACACGTTGAAGTCGTAGGCTTTCATCTTCTGGGTGCCGATCATGTGACTGACGTTGGCCACCATGCCGCTGCGATCGGGCTCGGGGAAGCCGCCTCCGGCGTAGTAGATCTTGCCGTCGGTGTCACTCTCGCGGTGGGTGTAGGCGGCCTTGAGGTGCCAGCCTGCACCCAATTGATGGTCCAGGTTGGCGAAGGCGGTCTGGTCCTTGATCGGCCAGGAACTCCAGGACGTGGCCATGTTGGTCGAACGGCCAAGGTTGGCCTTGCTGCCGTCGGCATTCCAGTAAGGTACGGTGCCCCACGAAGTGCCCTGTACGTGTTTGTTCTGGTAGTCGTAACCCACCGCCAGGGTGGTGGCATCGGTCAGATCGGCTTCGAGCACGCCGTAGCCGACTTCCCGTTGCTGCTGGTATTTGTCGCGGAACGAGTCGCTGTCACGGTATGCCAGCACGCTGCGGCCGCGCAGGCGCCCATCGAAGGCCAATGGCCCGCCAACGTCCAGGTAGGTGTAGTAATTGTCGTAGCTGCCGGCGCTGACACCGGTCTTGGCCTCCCATTGCGCAGTCGGGCGTTTGCGCACCATGTTGATGGTCGCGGACGGATCCCCGGCGCCCGTCGTCAGGCCGGTGGCGCCGCGCACGACTTCGATGCGGTCGTAGATGATGGTGTCGGAGTCGGACTTCATGTAACTGAAGGTGTTGAGCATCCCGTCAACCTGGAAGTTGTTGATCGAGTAGCCGCGCGAGGAATAGTTGACCCTGTCGGAGTCGTTGTGTTGCACCACAATGCCGGTGGTCTGGCGCATGGCTTCGGACAGCGAAGTGAGTTTGAAGTCGTCCATTTGCTGGCGCGTGACCACTGAAACCGACTGTGGGGTTTCCTTGATCGACAGGTTCAGGCGCGTGGCGCTGCTCATGGCGCCGGTGGTGTAGGACTGGGTGTTTTCGGTGTTATTGCCCAAGCCCTGGGCGGTGATACTGGTGGCGGTCAGCTCGAGGGCGCCGGCGACCGGAGCCTTTTCAATTTCGCTGTCGGCGAGCAGGTCCGGGCTCAGTGCAACGCTGCACAGGCCCAGGGTTAAAGTCATGGAACGGGTAATAGGCGCGAACATCGCAGCCGACTCCTTGTCGTTGAGGGAAAAATTCCGTTTGCTCAAAGACGAAGGAGGGCGGCGAATATTTAGTGGTAAACAATAATTATAGTGTTTGCTGTGGGGTGCCTGGCAGCCTTAATGCTGCACGACTTCCACGGGTTTGGGTTTCATCAGGCTGAAGTCGATCAACGGCCGCTGCTGTTTTTCGTAGGGATTGCCGATCAGCAATGGGCGCGGCTTGAAGCTGTCGCTGACCAGGCTCTTGCTGCGATCGAGCTCATCGAAATTCAGCCCCGCCATGTCCGCCCAGGTGTGGATCAGGTGCGAGCTGCTGTAGGGGCGGCTCAGATCGCCAGCGAAGTTCCAGTCATGTGATTCACGCCATTTCGGCGAGGCCCAGGCCATGAAAGGAATGGTGTACATCGGCGCGGTTGGCTTGTTTTCGTTGCGGCCCAAGGTGCTATGGCCCGGCGAGTCGAAGACGTCTTCTCCATGGTCGGACAGGTACATCAGGAAGCCATTGGGGTCCGTTTTCGCGTAATCCTTGATCAGGCTCGAGACCACGAAGTCGTTATACAGGACCGCATTGTCGTAGCTGTTGTAGGTCGGCAATTGATCGTCACGTACGCCAGCCGGTACACCCTGGCGATCCTTGAACTTGTCGAAGGTCGAGGGGTAACGGTACTGGTAACTCATGTGCGTGCCCAGCAGGTGCACCACGATCAGCTTGCGCGGTGCCGCGTCGGCCAGGGCCTTGTTGAACGGCGCGATGACATCGCCGTCGTACTGGGCGGCGTTCTGGTTACGGTTGTTGTTGAGGTACACCTGCTCGTCGGCTTGCTCGGAGAAGGTCGTCAACATGGTGTTGCGCTTGGTCATGGTCTGCTGGTTGGTGATCCAGAAGGTCTTGTAGCCGGCCTGTTTCATCATGCTGACCAGCGACGGAGTCGACAGATACAACGCCGGGTTATCTTCGTCGGCGAATGTCAGCACCTGCTGCAGCGCTTCAATGGTGTAGGGGCGCGGGGTGATGACGTTGTCAAAGACCGATAACTGGTCCTTGAGCTTGTCCAGCTCAGGGGTGGTATTGCGCGGGTAGCCATACAGGCTCATGCGCTGGCGGTTGGTCGATTCGCCGATCACCAGTACCAGGGTCGCAGGCTGATTGGCTGCGGAGTCGGTAAGGTTTTTCAGCGGAGCGATCTTGCTCGCGCTGTGCAGCATGTCCTGCATGCCGGCGAGGGTGTCGAGGTAGCGGTGGTAAGCCACGGCCATCTGCCATGGCACGGCAGGTTCGATGCGGGTTTCGAATTTCTCGAAGCCTTCTGCCAGGCTGCCGGTACGCAGGGTCTGCTTGACCAGCGGATAACCGATCACTGCCACCAGGATGGCCGTTGCTGCCAGGAAGGCCCGCCCGCGAGGCAGGTACACCGGACGCAAGCGGGTCCAGAGGAAGTAGGCAAACAGCGTGTGGGCAAGAAAGGCCGCGACCATCCACCAGGCGAAATACTGGGTCATGTACTCGCCAGCTTCAGAGATGTTCGATTCGAACATGATGAAGATGACGCTCTGGGAAAACTCCTGCTGATAGATGAAGAAGTAGCCCAGGCTGGCCATCGAGCAGGCCCACAGCACCACACCGATACAGGCGGCAAGCACACGGGTCTGTCGGGGAAAGAGCAGCATGGGCGCGAGCCAGATCGCACTCATGATGAAGGCTTGGCGGAAGCCGGTGAAACCCGAGGTGCCGGTCAGCTGGATCAGCAGTTGGGTGATGCCGGAAAAGTACCAGAAGAACACAAACAGCCAGGCAAGCCCGGCCCAGTCGAACCCTTTCGCAGTCGTGTTGCTGCGTTTGAACAAAGCCATTCAGCGCTCCAGCCTAGATAATCGTCGACCGCCGCCAGTGGACACTGGTGGACGAACGGGCGCGGCACGCCTACCGAGCGGCCACAATGGCGCAGGAGTATCAATGAACGGGTGTGAAAAGTTTGTGAGTTGCAGGAGCGAGCTTGCTCGCCATGGGCGTGAACGATGACGCTGGGTGCCTGATGGCCCGCGGCGGCCTCTCGTTTTTCGCGAGCGAGCTCGCTCCTGCAGGGCGGTCAGGCGCGGTGGGTTACTGGCAGGGCCTGTGGCTGGTGGCCTTGGTTGAGCTGGCGCAATTGCGCAAGCTGCTGCTTCAGCAGGTCGTTCTCTTCTCTGAGCCGGCCCAGTTCATCACGACGGATCGTGACGTAGAGAGTTTGTGCTGGTCGTGCTGCTTGTACTGTGCCCATTGCTCACCTCGCAAATGGTGTTTCAACTGTGAACCTGCCCCCGACGTCGGGCGCTGATTAACTATCGGCTGCAATTTTGATTTCTTTTGCCTGCGAAGGGAACTTTTTTATTTTTCGTGGTCGGTGTGTCTTCGCGACGATTCCCGACGTTATCAGTCTGGATCGGGCACAATGCACGGAAACTTCATGGCGACCTGTCTGACTAAGCTGAACAGGTCGCGTTGGGCTATAACCTTTGACACACATTATTTGCAGTAAGGAGCATCAGCACATGCAACTCGGGATTATTGGACTGGGCCGCATGGGCGGTAATATTGCGCGGCGCCTGATGCTCAACGGGCATTCCACCGTTGTCTACGACCGCAATACCGCTTTTGTCGACACCCTGGCCGCAGAAGGCGCCAAGGGCGTCATCGACCTGCCGGCCCTAGTGGCTGGCCTGGCCAAGCCACGTGCCGTCTGGGTCATGCTGCCGGCCGGCGCGCCGACCGAAGACACCATCGACACCCTGAGCACCTTGCTCGAAGCCGGTGACACCATCATCGACGGCGGCAACACCTTCTATAAGGACGACATTCGCCGGGCCAAGAGCTTGTCGGAAAAAGGTCTGCACTACATCGATGTGGGCACCTCCGGTGGCGTCTGGGGCCTTGAGCGGGGTTATTGCATGATGATCGGCGGCGAAGCCGAGGTGGTCAAACGCCTGGATCCGCTGTTCGAAAGCCTGGCCCCTGGCATCGGTGGCATCCCGCGCACCAAGGACCGCAAGTCCGATGACGACCGTGCCGAGCGCGGTTACATCCACGCCGGCCCTGCAGGCTCGGGTCATTTCGTGAAAATGATCCACAACGGCATCGAGTACGGAATGATGCAGGCCTTCGCCGAAGGCTTCGATATTCTCAAGACCAAGGCCAGCGAAAACCTGCCTGAAGACCAGCGTTTTGACCTCAACGTCGCCGACATCGCCGAAGTCTGGCGTCGTGGCAGCGTGGTCTCGTCCTGGTTGCTCGACCTGACCGCAGACGCCTTGGCCAGCGATCCGAAACTCGACGGTTACTCGGGTTCCGTAGCTGACAGCGGTGAAGGTCGCTGGACCATCGAGGCGGCCATGGAACAGTCGGTACCGGTTCCCGTGCTGTCGAACTCGCTGTTCTCTCGCTACCGTTCACGCGGGCAGGGCACCTTTGGCGACAAGATTCTCTCGGCCCAGCGGTTCGGCTTCGGCGGCCATGTGGAGACTTCG
This sequence comes from Pseudomonas sp. 65/3-MNA-CIBAN-0223, assembly GCF_040310425.1. NCBI lineage: Bacteria > Pseudomonadati > Pseudomonadota > Gammaproteobacteria > Pseudomonadales > Pseudomonadaceae > Pseudomonas > Pseudomonas sp. 65/3-MNA-CIBAN-0223. The sequence continues at coordinate 20,881 of NZ_JBEOPV010000025.1, read as the reverse complement.
AAAAAATGACTGGCCTGATCCGCAATAAATCCAAGGCTGAACCAGCACCACCCACCACGCTGTTCCTGTTCGGTGCACATGGTGACCTGGTCAAGCGGCTGCTGATGCCGGCGCTGTACAACCTGAGTCGCGATGGATTGCTGGGGGATGGATTGCGGATCATCGGCGTTGACCACAACGCCATCAGTGACGAAGCCTTTGCGCAGAAGCTCGAGGATTTCATTCGGGCGCAAGCGATGAGCAAAGTCGGCAAGGGCGATGACGCCCTTGACCCGGCGTTGTGGGCCACACTCGCCAAAGGCATCAGCTACGTCCAGGGCGACTTCCTGGACGACAGCACCTATTCAGCCCTGGCGGCGAAAATCGCCGCCAGCGGCACCGGCAATGCGGTGTTCTACCTGGCCACCGCGCCACGTTTCTTCAGCGAAGTGGTGCGTCGACTGGGCGCGGCGAAGCTGCTCGAAGAAACCCCCGAAGCGTTTCGCCGCGTCGTGATCGAAAAGCCTTTTGGCTCCGACCTGCAAACCGCAGAGGCCTTGAACGCGTGCCTGCTCAAGGTGATGTCGGAAAATCAGATCTACCGGATCGATCACTACCTGGGCAAGGAAACCGTACAGAACATTCTGATCAGCCGGTTTTCCAACAGCCTGTTCGAAGCGTTCTGGAACAACCACTACATCGACCATGTGCAGATCACTGCCGCCGAGACCGTCGGCGTGGAAACCCGGGGCAGCTTTTACGAGCACACCGGCGCGTTGCGCGACATGGTGCCCAACCACCTGTTCCAGTTACTGGCGATGGTCGCCATGGAGCCGCCGGCCGCTTTTGGTGCCGACGCGGTACGCGGCGAGAAGGCCAAGGTCGTCGGCGCGATCCGCCCCTGGTCGGTGGAAGAGGCCCGCGCCAACTCGGTGCGAGGCCAGTACACCAGCGGCGAAGTCGACGGCAAGGCATTGCCTGGTTATCGCCAGGAAGGCAACGTTGCGCCCGACAGCACCACCGAAACCTACGTCGCGCTCAAGGTGATGATCGACAACTGGCGCTGGGTCGGGGTGCCGTTCTATTTGCGCACCGGCAAGCGCATGAGCGTGCGCGACACGGAAATCGTCATCTGCTTCAAGCCGGCCCCCTATGCGCAATTTCGCGATACCGAAGTGGATGAACTGCAGCCAACGTATCTGCGCATCCAGATCCAGCCCAACGAAGGCATGTGGTTTGACTTGCTGGCCAAACGTCCTGGCCCGGCGCTGAAGATGGCCAATATCGAGCTGGGTTTTGCCTACAAGGACTACTTTGAAATGCAGCCGTCCACCGGCTATGAGACCTTGATCTACGACTGCCTGACCGGCGACCAGACGCTGTTCCAGCGCGCGGACAACATCGAGAACGGCTGGCGCGCCGTGCAACCCTTCCTCGACGCCTGGCAGCAAGATGCCAGCGTTGAGGGCTATGCCGCCGGTGAAGACGGCCCGCAGGCGGGCGCAGATCTGCTGACTCGCGACGGTCGCGTCTGGCACAGCCTCGGATGAGTGAATTGACCCGAGCGCCGATCCGCTTTTTGCTCAGCGACATGGACGGTACCTTGTTGCTGCCCGACCACAGTCTCAGCCGGCGCACCATCGAGGCCGTTCGCTCACTGCGTGAGGCGGGGGTGCTGTTCAGCCTGGCCACCGGGCGTCCGCCCAAAGCCATGTTGCAGCAGATCGAAGCCCTGGGCGTTGACCTGCCAACGGCGGCATTCAACGGTGGCACCCTGGTTAATCCTGACGGGAGTATTCTGGTTGCCCATTATTTGCCAGCTACCGCAGCGTTGACGGCATTGGCGTTGTTTGCCGATCGCAGCGACGTTGAAGTCTGGGTGTTCAGCGGTGGTGACTGGCTGCTCAAGGATCCCGACGGGCCGATGGTGCCCAGGGAGCAGCATGGGCTGGGTTACCCGCCCGTCGTGGTCGACAGCTTCGAACCCTATCTGGAACGCATCGACAAGATCGTCGCGACCAGCAACAACACCGATCTGTTGATTGAGCTCGAAGCGCTGTTATTGCCCAAGGTGCAAGAGCAGGCGCAGGTCTCGCGTTCGCAACCGGTTTACCTGGACGTCACGGCCATGCAGGCCAACAAGGGCGCGGCACTGGCGACACTGGCCGAGTTTCTTGGCGTGCCCCTGGAGCACACGGCGGCGCTGGGCGATGGCGGCAACGACCCGGCGATGTTTCACCAGGCCGGTTTGTCGATCGCGATGGGGCAGGCGGAAGAGGCGGTGAAGCGCCAGGCGGACGTCGTCACTGGTGCCAACACCGAAGACGGCGCTGCGCAGGCGATTGAGCAGTACATCCTCAACCACCCACACCGCGCCGCACTGTAGGAGCAAAGCTTGCTCGCGATGACGCCCTGTCAGGCGCCATTGATGCCAGATTCACGGCCTCATCTCGAGTAAGCCTTACTCTCGCAGGGGTGGCGTGGCCGCACAGGTTTCTGTGGTTACAACCAATAGCTGACCGCATACCACCCGAGCACGCCCATCACAACGGTGTACGGCAATGCCATCCACACCATCCGCCCATACGACAGGCGAATCAGCGGCGCGATTGCCGAGGTCAGCAGAAACAGGAATGCCGCCTGGCCATTAGGCGTCGCCACGCTCGGCAGGTTGGTGCCGGTGTTGATCGCAATCGCCAGGGCCTCGAAGTGCTCACGGCTCATATGGCCGGACACAAACGCCTGCTTGACCTCGGTGATGTAAATGGTTGCGACAAACACGTTGTCGCTGATGGCCGACAACAGGCCGTTGGCAATGAACAACATGCCCGGTTGCTGCTCTGCGGGGAGGGCCAGCACCCACTGAATCAACGGCGTGAACAACTGCTGATCGTGGATCACCGCAACCACTGCAAAGAACACCACCAGCAGCGCGGTGAAGGGCATGGCGTCCTTGAAGGCATTACCAATGCGATGTTCGTCGGTAATGCCGGTGAATGCCGTGATCAGCACAATCACCATCAACCCGATCAACCCCACCTCGGCCACATGGAAGGCCAGGCAGCCTATCAGGATCAGCGCCGCCAGGCCCTGGACGACCAGTGCAGCACGCTGGCGAGAAGTGCGCTCGGCGTTATCTTCTGCGGCATAGTTGGCCAGTACGGCGCGCACGTTGTCCGGCAACAGCGTGCCGTAGCCGAACCAGCGCAGCTTTTCCAGCAACACGCAGGTCACCAGGCCCGCGACCAGCACCGGCAAGGAAACCGGGGCCACTTTGAGGAAGAACTCGGCGAAGTGCCAACCCATCTCGTGGCCAATCAGCAAGTTTTGCGGCTCGCCCACCAAGGTGCAAACACCGCCCAGTGCTGTACCGACGGCACCGTGCATCAACAGGCTGCGCAAGAAGGCGCGAAATTGCTCGAGGTCATCGTGATGCAGTTGCGGCAGATGACGGTCGTCTGAGAAAGCGCTGTCCAGGCGCGGGTCATGGCCCGAGGCCACGCGGTGGTACACCGAATAAAAGCCCACCGCTGCGCTGATGATCACGGCGGTCACGGTCAGGGCGTCTAGAAAGGCCGACAGAAACGCCGATAAAAAGCAGAACAGCAGCGCCAGCAATGCCTTGGACCGCACGCCGAGCAGCAGCCGGGAGAACAGGAACAGCAGCAAGTCTTTCATGAAGTAGATACCTGCCACCATGAACATCAGCAGCAGGATTACCGGAAAGTTGTGCACCAGTTCGTCATACAACGCCTGGGGTGTGGTCATCTTCAGCAGCAGCGCTTCAATCAGCAGCAGCCCCCCCGGCATCAGCGGATAGCATTTAAGCGCCATGGCCAGGGTAAAAATGAACTCCAGGACCAGCAACCAGCCCGCCACCACAGGGCCGACCGTCCACAACACCACAGCGTTGAGAATCAGAAAGCCGACGATGCTCGCCTTGTACCAGCGGGGAGAGTGCCCGAGAAAATTGTGCGCGAACGCCTGGGCCATTGAACCGGACATCGGCTGCTCCTTGTTTTAAGAAGCGCGCAACTTGCCGTAAGACCAGCGGAATATCAAGTGCAGGAAAAGTCTCCGCGCGCCATTCACCCCAGGTAGCGCGCCACAATCGCCCGGTAATTGCCGTCGAGCGAATAACCCCCAACGACAATCGCGCCATCTGTTTGTGCAGTCAGTGAAGTCGCTGTGTCCAGGCTGCGACTCAGCCGGGTGCGGACCCAGCCGAGGCCATCACCGAACTGGTGATCCAGTTGCCCATCCGGCAGATACCGGGCCAGTATGAAGTCAGCCTCACAGCCTCCAAGCGTCGCACCAGCGGCCAGGGTGCAGCCGTCGGGCAAGGCCAGGGCCGCTGTCCATTGACAGCCACTGCGGCCGATCTCCAGCAGTCGCGGCTGACCGCCATGGCAATGACTGTCGGGACGCCCGTTGTTGTGCAACCGCAGGGACAGGCAATGCATGGGGTCCCGGCTGCTGCCTACGCACAGCAGGTCCTCGTTGTACTGCTGGACGATATGGCTGACGTGAGTGCTGCGGCCGGCACCATCGAAACTCATGAAACCGTCGACTGCGAAGCTGGTGTCCAGTTGCCCGTTGGCGTGGTAACGGGCGAGCAATCCTTCGGCGGGAAAGTTGATCGACCCACCCACCAGGATTCGACCATCTGCTTGCAGCAAGAGACTGCTGAGCCAGGTGTTCATCAGCAAGTGCCGGACCATCACAAATCCGCGGCCATTGAACGAGCTGTCCAGTGAGCCGTCACGGTTCAGGCAGATGAGCAGGCCGACATGATCGGCCAGTTCGAAATGATGATTGGCCAATAGCAGGATCCTGCCGTCCTCCTGCACCCGTAGATCGCAGGCTTCGGCACCCGGAACGCCCGGTGGAAGCCAGGCATCACGCACACCCACGGAAAGATTGCCGGGCAAGCGCACCACGCAGCGGCCATTCTCGCCGAAGCCCTGGACCGGTTGGCCACAGTGGTCAAACAACGCCAGGGCCGGGAGCGTGCGATGGCCGTTGAGATAGTGCAGCCCGGCCAGCAGGATGTTGCCGTTGGGCAGCACCGCGAGTTTGCCGGCCATGGCCTCGAAACCATTCTCGAACTGGCCGATGACGCTGCCTTGATCACCGAAAGACAGGTCCGCAGACCCATCGGCCAGGAGGCGTGCCAGGCCAAAGCGACTGCCCTCGGCCATTCCGACTTTGGCCGCGACGAGGATGCGCCCGCAGGCATCAATGGCGACGTCATGGGTCATGCTGCAGAGGCTGCCGGCGAAATACACCTGGGTGGTTCCGCGGGCGGCAAATGAGGGGTCGAGGCGACCGGCTTGGCTGAGTGTTGCGGGGGAGGCAAAGGCAACCTGGCTTGACATGCACGCATCTCCTTGCGAGTCGTCGTCCAGAAGTTGGCCTGGCGACCTATAAGGAAGATATTCAAACCCTGAATGGCCAACCGTACAACTGGGAGAAATAACAGGCGGAGGGTCGCAGTGTGCCAGAAGAGTGTCTTTTTGAACCAGTGGCAAGCCTGCCAAGTAATTAGTACCTTCGCAGTACTGAACAGCGGACTGAAAGACTCGGAAGGGCGCGGATTACTGCCAGGTAATCCGCGCTGCTATCAGTGTGGCATCGACCATGATTCAAGGTTGTAACCGTCACGGCTGAGTTCTTCGCGGGCCTGTTTAAGCACACGCTCAAGTTGTGCCGGATCGGTATAGGCACTGCTTGGAATCTGTTTGCGACCAATGCTGCATTTGGTGCGGTCGATCACTGTCAGGCTGAGTTCACCGTTGCCATCTTGTAGAGACCAGGCCACACACTGGAAAGGCTGGAATGCGCGGTCTGCAATCAAAAGAGCTTCGTTGATACGGAGCGGGGCGTTCATTGGGGTTCTCTCTCTATATGCCCAATCAAGTGATCGGCCGACGGTCGGGCTTCCCGTGCGGCTGGTACTTGTACTGATGTCCTCAACCCGGCCTCGGGTCACACTGGAATCGAAGAAATTTCACCTTTCTTGCAAGAACTCGCTGTTCGGTGCTGTTTTGAAAGCTGAATGAAAGGTTGAAGTTCATTAGGTAACTAACCAAGTAGTCTCTTATAACTGTTTAGGCGAGCGCCTTATAGTCAATCGGTACAAGCAACTGTCAATTTCTTGCTAATGTTACAGCCAGGTCCGCCAAATGACTGTTTTTACTAATATTTAATCGAATTTGGCGCCAAGGAACAGTCATGAACGAAGCGCCTGCCCAACGACGTCTATTAGTGGTTGATCCTTGCGACGATTGCCATCGTTTACTGCCAGGATTGCGAGCTGTGGGCTGGGATGTCGAAAGCTGCACACTGGAAAATGCCGCCGACAAGACCTGTGATGTCGGCCTGTTGCGATTACAACCCTTTCATCTGGAACGCCCCGAGGCGGTCAAGGAACTGATTAGCCGCAGTGGCACCGAATGGATCGCCGTGCTTAACCAGGAAGTCCTGCGGCTGCAGAATGTCGGCGACTTTGTCTGCGAATGGTTTTTCGACTTCCACACCCTGCCGTTTGATGTTTCAAGAGTTCAGGTAACCCTGGGGCGCGCGTTCGGAATGGCGCGTTTGCGCGGTAAAGGCACCGTGCACATTGACCAGCCAGAACATGAGCTGCTCGGCGACAGCAAGCCGATCCGCGAGCTTCGCCGGCTGTTGAGCAAGCTGGCACCTACCGAGTCCCCGGTACTCATCCGCGGTGAAAGCGGCACGGGCAAAGAGCTGGTGGCCCGCACCCTGCACCGGCAATCCCAGCGGCACAACAAACCCTTCGTGGCCATCAACTGCGGCGCGATTCCCGAACACTTGATCCAGTCCGAGCTGTTTGGCCACGAGAAGGGTGCCTTCACCGGCGCCCACCAACGCAAAGTCGGCCGGATCGAAGCGGCGAACGGCGGCACACTGTTCCTCGATGAGATTGGTGACCTGCCGCTGGAGCTGCAAGCCAATCTGCTGCGCTTCCTGCAGGAAAAACATATCGAACATGTTGGCGGCAGCCAGCCGATACCGGTAGATGTGCGAGTTCTGGCGGCGACCCACGTCGACCTGGAAGCGGCGATCGAGAAGAAACGCTTCCGTGAGGATTTGTACTACCGCCTCAACGTGCTGCAAGTCGTCACCGCGCCATTGCGTGAACGGCATGGCGACTTGTCCATGCTGGCCAATCATTTCTCCCACTTCTACAGCCATGAAACCGGCCGCAGGCCACGCAGCTTCAGCGATGACGCGCTGATCGCGATGGGCAAGCATGATTGGCCGGGCAATGTGCGCGAATTGGCCAACCGGGTTCGTCGCGGCCTGGTGCTGGCCGAAGGTCGGCAGATCGAAGCCCGCGACCTGGGGCTGATCAGCCACCATACCGTGGTTGCGCCAATGGGCACGCTGGAGGATTACAAAACCCGGGCTGAGCGCCAGGCGTTGTGCGATGTGCTCAACCGTCACAGTGACAATCTGAGCATTGCAGCGAAGGTGCTGGGTATCTCGAGGCCGACATTTTATCGGTTGTTGCACAAGCATCAGATTCGTTAGATCCAGGAATGCAAAAGATCGCAGCCTCGTTGCACTCGGCAGCTCCTACATTGAATTGAAAATCTCTGTAGGAACTGTCGAATGCAACGAGACTGCGATCTTTTGTCTTATGTACCTCAGAAGTAGTAAGGGAATTTCAGGCTGAATGAAAAGTCCGGCGAATCGTCAGTCAGGCCAATAGCCAGGTTGGGCACGATCGTCAGCTTGTCGGTGGCCGCCAGGGTCATGCCGATGTTGAAGTTGGCCGCGTTGTAATCACTGTTGCTAATGGACTGCCAATCACCGCCATCGGGCTTGATCTTGCTTTTGCGAGCGAACTGGTCGGTGAACGAGAACGACATACTCATCTTCTCGTTCAAGGCGAACGCAATACCCGCGCCCACCTGCCAGGAGTCCCCCAGCTTCACATCGCCGCTGACCTTGGAGCCAACCTGAGGACTGATGTCGCTGAAAGAGTCCTGCATGTTGTAGGTGTACGCCAGGCTGCCGAACAGTACGGCCGGGTCAAACGTCTTGACCAGCGAGATACCCGGGGTGATCGCCCACACACCGTTACCGGTTGGCAGGTCCTCGGGTACCGAGAGGTTATCGTTGGTGGGGTCGCTGACCAGTTTGATGCCGTAGGGGTCCTTGCCGGTGGGTGCCTTGACCCGCAGCGTGACAACCGCGTCGGGGAGGTTGACCGACTCGTCCAGGAATTTGTAAGCCACGCCAACGTTTACATCGCCAATGGTCGGGTCGCGGGTGACGGTTGCATCCGACGTCACCGGGCCTGCACCACCAGCGCCGCCGGAGGAGTAAGTCGACTCTCGATAAACCACGGGAACGTTAATATCGAACTGCCAGCGTTGCGCCAGGTTGTAGCGAGCCGTCAAGTCCAGTGTCCAGTTATCCGCCTTGATACGGTCCAGGTTGATGTTGCCGAGAAAGATCGAGTCCAGCGCCAGGAAGCCATTGAGCGTCAATGCGCGAGTGTCGTAGTGGGTGTAGGTCAGGCCGGTTTCGACGCTGAACTTTCCGCCACCGAAGAAGCCACTGGCTTCGTCATACAGGTTGGAAACGCTGGGCGCTGGTTCCGCGTCTTCCTTGAGCGACTGGCCATAGGAACTGCCGGCGGTTCCCGGAGCGCCTGCAGCCACTGCCTGACCATTCCTGGTCGGGTCGGCCGGGGATTTGGTCAGGCGTCTGGGCGGCGGCGCCGTCGGGGTTTCTTCGACTTGGCGAACCCGTTGCTCGAGTACCATCAACGCGTTCTGTTGAGCTTGGTAACGCTGCTTCAACTCCATGAGTTCTTGTTTTAGTGCTTCAACCTGGGGGTCTGTCGCTGCATACAGCAGTGTGACCGGAGCCAGGCTACTCAAACAGACGATTGCTCTGAGCGTTAACGATCGGTGCATGGGTTAGCCGTCCCTTCTGACTACTTCTGATGAGACTGAGCGTAGATCAGAATCCGGCAGTGCGAAGACCTTTAAGCTGGTCCAGATTACCGGTCAATGACCCGCCTGTAGTCGCACTGTCACGCAGCACCACATTGAACGATGTGAGGTTGCGCACCTGGTTGCTACTTCCCAGCAAAGTCGTGTTCTGCGTCAGCCCACCCTGGGCCAGGCGTTGGATCGTACTGCCTTGATTGTTGTTGGCCACGATGTTGAGTTGCACACCTGTGCCGGATGAGGAAACGCTCAGGGAACCCGCGCCATTACTGCCCACCAGCGTGGTGCCTGCGGCCAGTGCCTGGCCCTGGGGTTGCATGACTGGCGCCTCGTTCGCCTTGGTAACGTTGATGTCGACATTGTTGTAGGCGGTGTTGTTGTCACCGGCCGCACGCACGACTTGAGTGACACCTTCGGTGGTGTTGAGGCCGCTGCCGCCGGTTACGGTGCCGGTGCCTGAACCCGTTGCCGCAACGGTTTGCTCGCCTGTGCCCGCAGCAGAGTTGGTGGTGCCTTGCGAATTGCTGGCACCCGGGGTTTTTTCATCGATCATCGACACATAGAACTGTGGCTTGATCGTTGATTTCTGGATCTGCATCGAGGAGGTGACCCCGATCAATTCTCCTTTGGCATTTTCCCAGGTGCTGGTCATGGCAACCCCGAAGCTGATGATCCTTCCGGGCATGACATAGCGGCCTCGCAGGCTCGCCAGCTCCTGATCCTTCAGTTCAATGGGTTTGAACGTCTGTGCCTGGGTTGGCAGGCTGGCAGCCAGGCAAACGACGGCCAGCCAGGTTGGAGTGTTCATTGGATGCTCCCGGAGCTTCATGCTCCCTTGTTATTAGAAGAAGTCGCTTTTTATGAACCCGAAATCCATCAGGTCTGCGTCTCGCACCGGGCTGAATGCATTGATACGGTTTTTGGCAGTGAGTGGTACGGGAGGGTCGAGCAAGGCGTTGTTTTTGTCGTAGCCCTGACCGATAACGGCAAAGATGATGCCGTTCCAGCCTTTGACAAAGTCTTCGACCTTGAATCGTTTATGACCCAGTACCGGATCTCCGATGTATACCCAGCCGTCGTGAACTCTTTGCATGACTACAAAGTGTTTGTAGCCACGAATGTCCAGCAGAACCACTACCGGGATTTTCACTTCGCTTAACGTCTCCGGTGCTACACGGTAGCCACGGGCGCGCATGCCGATACTTTCTACGTAACGCTTCATGTCCAGCATGGAAAAGCCCTGGACCCGGACCAGATCCTGGTCGGATTGGGCGAGCATGCCTTCGATGATCTGTTCTTCGTTCACGTCCAGCCAGTAGGCCTGGCGCAAGACGGTCGCCAGCGCAGCTGCGCCGCAACTGAAGTCGGTTTTCTGTTGTACCAGGTCGGCAAACTTGCGCTCGCGAATGCTCTGGATCGGCTTGTACACCACCGCTCCGCCGGGCAGGATCACGGACAGCGGCATTTGTGCCGCCTCGGTCATACCGGCCATGCCAAGCAAAAATGCCAAGGCGATGATGCGCATGGTTGGACGCCTTCTGGGTGCGCTGAAAAAGGCCCCCGTAAGGGGGCCTCCACAGACAACGATTAGAACGACTGGTTGGAAATCGCCAGCGAGTTGCTTTGTTGGTTGCCCACACCCGCAGCCACGTTGACGCCCAGGTTGCCGCTGCCGCCGTTGACCGAACCACTGAGGGTTGCGGTGTTGGTTACAGGGTTGGCCCAGCCAGTTGGAGTCAGCACTTGATAGGAGTAGGTAGTACTCAAGTCAAATGCACTGCTTTCAGCATAGCCTTTGGATTTGTCATACGCAGATTCGGACGATTTGCTGCCCGATTTTTCGTATGCAGAGGCCTGGGCTTTTTCGTAGGCCTTGTCATACGATTTTTCGAACGAAGAGTCGTGCGATTTGGTGTACGACTTGTCTACGCTGACGTCCAGCGATGCGTCGAGCGAAGCGTTAAGCGATGAACTGTTAGACTCGCTGCCACTTTGCTCATGACGACCATAGTCACGGGTATATTCCCTGGCCGTTTCAGCAGCGGCGTCCAGAGTGGCGCTTAGTGTGGCAGTCAGAGAAGCATTCGAAGAACCGCTCGAATCGCTGCTGTGAGAGCCACTGGCATTCCAGCTGCTTGAGCCGCTGGCTGCAGAAGCCTGGGCGCCGGCCAGTTCAAAGCTCGAAGAAGCGCTCTGACTGCCACTGGCAACGGACGCATAGCCTTGAGAAGCACTGCCGCTGGCCGAATTGGTGACGGTGATGGTATCCAGGCGATAAGTCCGATCAGCGTTGTTGTTCACTGTCAGGCCAGGACCGTTTTGAGTGGCGGAAGCAGTCGCGGTAGCGTTGCCCAGTGGAGCGTTTGCATTAGCAATGGCCATGGTGTTTTTCTGCTGGTTAAGGTCGCCACCAGCAATGTTGATACCCATGTTACCGCTGCCGCCATTACCCGAACCGGTCATCACGGCCGAAGAGGTGCTGCCGAAGTTGTTGACCGTGTTGTTGTTGCTGAACTGGTTGACGGTGGAGCTCGCGGAAGCAGTGCCGAACACGAAGCTGTTATCCAGACTGGAGTCCGATGCAGCGTTGGCGATTGCGGCCGCGTTGTCTTGCTGGTTGCCGTTACCAGCAGCCACGTTGACGCCGACGTTGCCGCTGGTGCCGGTAGCGGAGCTGGTCATTTCAGCTTCGTTCACGGTCCCTTCATTGCGGATGCTGTTGCCGGTGCTGCGTTGGTTGTCGATGGCATTGGCAGTAGCAAAGACAGGGATCATGGTTGGAGGAGGAGTTCTTGGGCCTCCGTTGCCGTTACCATTGTTGCCATTATGGCCATTGTTATGACCATTGTTATGGCCATTGTCGTGGCCGTTGTTATCGTATTGCCCAGCTTGTACAGCAACAGCCATGACCGCAGCAATTGCGAAAACCAGAGGCTTTATTGCCATCGAAGGTTTCATGGTGATTCTCCGTACTTATTTTAGGTTAAGTGTTGTTATTACCTGTTTGGGTCAATCCGCGACCCGTATGCTCAGGGTGTTTCCCATTCGATTTCCCACCCCGGCACTCTGATTCAACTGAATTACCCCGCGGCTACCGGTGAAGGCCTGGTCACTGGTAGTGACCTGGCGATAGCCTGGTGCAGAGTCAGTTGGATCGGAGTTGTTGAGCAGCGCCACGTTCTGTTGCATGAGGACGCTGTCGTCGATACTTTGCGGCTGGTCACTGACGCTGATGCGCAGTGCGTTCGCCTGTTGGTTGCTGGCACCGGAGCTCTGGTTGACACCCACTGCGCCGTTGCCGCGACTGAAAGAGTTGCCCTGGATGCTGGAACTGGCATCCATTGCCGGGTCGCCACTGCTACCCAGCCGTTGGCGAATTTGCGTGGTCGCAGTGGCTCCATGGCCAATGGCGATGGCCCGGGCGTTGACCTGTTGCTGTTGATCACCGGCCGCCTGGTTGACCGTGAGGTTGCCCTGGTACTGCATGCCCGAATTATCGATCTCAGCGTTGTTGGTCACTGGAGATTGGGCAAAGGTCGATGCACTGCAAAACATGGCGATGACCAGCAGTGTGCGATTCATCCTAACGGCCTCCCGTTATGATGTTCAGAGTGCCCAGGCCTTTGGTCATACTCGAATTGACCATGTTGGCAATGCCACCGCCCGAGTTGCCCGAACGCCCGGCGGGCTGGTTCGACAGTTGGGTCTGGTTGGACGTGTTGGCACCCAGGTTGTTGGTGTTCTGGGTCACCATGCGCGAGATGCTTGCACCACTGGCAACGTTGGCGAAATCGCCGTCGCTCAACTCATTCGTCTGTTTGAGAATTTGTTGCGAGGGATTGGCGTTGACTGTGGTGGGATTCGGATCGGGGATCAGCGGAGGAACGACCGCGTTGCGTGTTTGCACATCACGTTTGATCGTAATGATGCCATTGTCGGCATGTGCAGGCAGGGAGGCGCTGATTGCGAGTGCGCATCCGATCACCAACAGGCCATAGATGCGTTTATCAAATTTCCCCACGGCGGCAATTCCTTCTGTTAGTGAACGCTGGCCCTTATCAGCGTTGCGAGGGAGAGAGCAGAAGGCGTGCCGCTTTTAGATTTTCTTTAAAAAACAGCTAGTTGGATGAAAATTCAGAACTGAATAGTCGAAGGGTGTAACGCCACTGAGACAAAGTTGGGGGATATTCCCCGCCATTCAGGCAGCAGTGCTCGCTACCGGCGGTATTGGCAGGTTGTTTCAGTGACTTAACAGTTTTGCCTGCAGAACGCTGAGCCGCTTTAGCTCATGGGTTTACGCAGCACAATGTGTTTCAGGAATGGACACTTTCAGCAGAGAAGAGCAAGCGGGCCACGGCCTCGAACGCTGCATCCCTGCGCTGCTGCCAGTCTCCTTGCAGGACCTGGAAAGGCTGGTGGTGCAGCTCCAGCCACTGATGGGTGGCCTGGAAGAATGCCTGGCGTTGCGCCAGTTGCGGTTGGCAACGCTGCCCGTCATCGTGCCAGGCCACGACTTCGGGGCTGAGCAGCACATGCAGGTCATAGTGGCGTGCCAGCAAGGCCTGCTCGATCCAGGCCGGACACGCGCCGAACAATGTGTTGCTCCACAGGATGTTGCTCAAGAGGTGGGTGTCGAGAATCAACAGTGACGGTTGCTTTGCTCGAGCCTCGTCCTCCCAGGCCAGTTGGCCGTGGGCTATGGTCTCGATGTCTTGGTAGCAGGTGTCGCGCGCTTCACTGTCGATAAAATGCCGAACGTACTCGCCGACCAGCAGCCCACCAAAATGCGCCTGGATCTCGTGGGAAAGCCAGCTTTTGCCGCTGGATTCCGGACCTGTGAGCACCAGCACCTTCATGTTCGCAAGGCCAGGTCTGTGCGCCATTCACGCCAGCCCTGGATCGCGATCAGGGTAAACAGCGCGTAAAGTCCGGCCGTCAGGTACATGCCTTTATAGACGAACAGCCCGACGAAAATCACGTCCAGAAAGATCCACAGCGGCCAGCATTGCACGCGTTTCTGTGCCATCCACACCTGGGCCACCAGGCTGAAACCGGTGAGCGCGGCATCCAGCCAGGGTTGCGCGGCGTCGGTCCAGTGCGCCATGGCCGCGCCGAGAGCGAGGCTGCCAATGGCGCCCAGGGACAGACTCAAGGTAATCGGCGCCACCGCCAGCTGGCTGACCTGCCGCCCCAGCCGTTCATCACCTCCACGCGTCCATTGCCACCAGCCGTACAATTGCAACGCCGCGTAGATCACCTGAAGCAGCATGTCCGAGTAGAGCTTCACCTCGAAAAATACCCAGCTATAAAGCAATACCATGACCAGGCCAATCGGCCAGCACCAGGGATTCTGTTTGACCGTCAACCAGACGGCGATCACACCGAGGGCGGCGGCAAACAGTTCTAACCCGGACATGGAGGTTCCTTGAGAGTGGGGAGGGGAGCGGATTGTACCGGATGGGTGCGGATGTAAAAACTTCGGCTCGACACTGACGTAGAAGATTGTCGAGCCAGCAAGACTCCTGTAGGAGCGAGCTTGCTCGCGATGGACCTGAGAGCGCCGCGTTTAATCAGCAAGCACGCGTTAACGTTAACGCCCATCGCGAGCAAGCTCGCTCCTACAATCGCTAAACGCGAAACTGCTTGAGCAACCCGTTCAACTGCTCACTCAGCCCCTTCAACCGCACACTGGCTACGCTCGATTGCTCGGCCGCCAACGCCGTACTGTGGGACAGGCCTGCCGCCTGGGTCACGTTCTGGTTAATGTCTTCCACCACATGCGCCTGCTGCAGGGTGGCGCTGGCAATGGAGGCGTTGAGGCCGTTGAGGTTGCGCAAAGCCTGGCCTATGGCACTCAAGCTCGCGCCGGCCAGCCCTGCCTGTTCGATGGTCAGTTGCGAAGCGCGGCTGCTGTCGCCGATGACCTTGACCGCCGCTTCCGAATGATTCTGCAAGCGCTCGATCATCGACTGGATCTCGGCCGTGGATTTCTGCGTGCGCTGAGCCAGCAGCCTGACTTCATCGGCCACTACCGCAAAACCGCGGCCCTGTTCGCCGGCCCTGGCGGCTTCAATGGCGGCATTGAGGGCCAGCAGATTGGTCTGCTCGGCAATCGAACGGATCACTTCGAGCACCGTGCCGATCTGCGTACTCTCGGCGGCCAGTGTGCGGATCACTTGCACCGCCTGTTCGATGGTGCCGGACAATTTGTCGATCTGCTGCAAACTGCCATCGATGTTGACCTGGCCCTGCTGCGCCTGCGACTCGGCATCGCGCATTTCACTGGCGGCATGCTCGGCATTCCTGGCCACGTCCTGCACCCCGTACGTGACCTCGTTGATCGCTGTCGCCACCAGTTCCATTTGTTGGGACTGCTGCTGGCTGCGTTGTTGAGCCTGGGCTGCGTCATTGCCCAAGGCGCTGGACGATTCACCGAGGTCGCTGGCCGAGACCTGCAATTGGCCGATCACCATGCGCAATTTGGCTGTGAACGCGTTGAAATGTTGGGCCAGTTGCGTCACTTCATCGCGGCCATGGGTATCGAGGCTGCGTGTCAGGTCGCTCTCGCCGCTGGCGATATTGGCCATGGCGTTCACTGTTTCCTGCAGGGGACGCACAATGCTGCGGGCAATGAGGATCACGAGCAAGGCCATGATCGCTGCAATCACCAGGCCCACCAATGAGGCTTTCCACACCTGGGCGTAGAACTCGTCTTGCATGTCATCTATGTAGACGCCCGAGCCGATTACCCAGCCCCACGGCTCGAACAGCTTGACGTAGGAGGTTTTCTCGACCGGCGCGCTGGCACCAGGCTTTGGCCAGCGATAGTTGACCATGCCGGCGCCCTTGCTCTTGGCCACCGCGACCATCTCGTTGAACAGGGCAAAGCCGTCCGGATCGCGGATCGCCGACAGGTTCTGGCCATCGAGTTTCGGATTGGCCGGGTGCATGACCATGACCGGTACCAGGTCGTTGATCCAGAAGTAATCGTCCTGGTCGTACCGCAGGCCACGAACCGCGGTCAGCGCCTGCTTCTGCGCCGCTTCGCGGGTCAGCACGCCGGTAGTCTCCAGGCCATGGTAATAGTTGAGGACACCGCTGGCGGTCTGCACCACGTGCCGGGTCTTCTGCGCCTTGGCCTGATACAGGTCTGTGTGGATCTGCTTGAGCATCAATCCGCCCAGCGTCATCAGCATCATGACGGCCACAATCAGGATGAGCCACAGGCGGCGACTGATCGACATGGTGCGCAAGCTGTTCATAAGGCGGTTACTCCGGTTTCTTGTTCTTGTCATATAGGATCGCCAGCATTTTCACCCCGGAGGGCAGGCACGGGTTTGCAGTCAAGCCCAATACTCGGCAGCGTAAAACGGACTTGTCTGATAGGATTTCGGCCCCGCGCGCGAAAACCTGAATCCGGCATGAGCTTTCCACGCCAAGTCGTGGTTTAACCAGAGGTTCCAGCACGCGGCGCTACAGCCAGACTGACCGCAGTAAATGCATTGAAAATATTAACGGGGCATGCCGGCGCGCATCGCTTCTTGGGGGATTGATGGATCTTTGGACCGCCTTTCAGGCATTGATACTAGGCGTTGTAGAAGGGCTGACGGAGTTTCTGCCCATTTCCAGTACCGGACACCAGATTATCGTCGCGGACCTGCTCCACTTCGGTGGTGAGCGGGCCATGGCGTTCAATATCATCATCCAGCTCGGAGCGATCCTGGCGGTGGTGTGGGAATTTCGCCGCAAGATTCTCGACGTGGTCATCGGCTTGCCGACCCAGCCCAGCGCTCGACGCTTTACCGTCAACCTGTTGATCGCGTTCATGCCGGCGGTGGTATTGGGGGTGATTTTCGCCGACCTGATCCATCATTACCTGTTCAACGCAGTCACCGTGGCGTCCGCCTTGGTCATCGGCGGCATCATCATGTTGTGGGCCGAGCGCCGCGAGCATGAAGTGCATGCCGAGACCGTGGACGAAATCACCTGGAAAGATGCCTTGAAAGTCGGCTTTGCCCAGTGCCTGGCGATGATTCCTGGCACTTCGCGCTCGGGCTCGACCATCATCGGTGGCCTGCTGTTCGGCCTGTCACGCAAGACGGCTACCGAATTTTCGTTCTTCCTGGCCATGCCGACCATGGTCGGTGCCGCAGTGTATTCGGGCTATAAATACCGTGATCTGTTCGTCCCGGCGGATTTCCCGGTATTTGCCGTCGGCTTCGTCACGGCGTTTATCTTCGCGATGATTGCGGTACGCGGGTTGCTCAAGTTCATCGCCAACCACAGCTATGCCGTGTTTGCCTGGTACCGCATCGCCTTCGGCCTGCTGATCCTGGCGACCTGGCAGTTCGGCTGGGTCGACTGGACCGCGGCCAAGCCATGATCGACCGCAGCGCGCGCCCCGCAAGGATTCAGAATCCACGACTCAAGTCGCTGGTGTTCGCCTTGGTGTGTGCGCTGCCGTTGGCCGGCTCGATGTTGATGTGGTTGCAGGGGATATCGTTGATTCCCCTGTCGGCCTACGGCATCGTCAGCGTGCTGGCGTTCTTCCTTTATTGGAGCGACAAGCGCAAGGCCCGTACCGAGCGCTGGCGTACCCCGGAGAATGTCCTGCACGCCGTGGAACTGGCCGGTGGCTGGCCTGGCGCTTTGGTGGCGCAGCAAGTGTTCCGGCACAAGACCCGCAAGGTTTCCTATCAGGTCCTGTTTTGGGCCATCGTGCTGTTGCACCAGGTGTTCTGGATCGACCAACTGTTCCTCGGCGCCCATCTATTCGCCCTGTTCTAGAGCAGCAGTCCCACCTGGGTCCGTTTGGGCAGCTTGCTCGCCACCAACTGGTGGGAACGCTGCAATAAACCCTGCAGCTCTTCAGCGCCCAGAGGGTAAGGCACCTCCAGGATGATCCATTGGGCCCGAGCCAGATAAGGCGCCGGATGGATGCCAGGGCGGTCGCAGTGCCCCAGGAACAGGTCTTTGTCGACCTTGAACGCCAGGGAGTTACCGCGAAGTCCCTGCAGCGCAAACATCTTGTTTCCCGCGATCGAAAAAACCCGCACGCCACCCCATTTGTAGTCTTCCCTGGCACCCGGCAATGCCAGGCAAAACTGCGCCACAGCGGCTTCGCTCATTCGTGCAGTGCTCATAACAGGCGCTCCCCGCGGGCGGTGAATGACTCAACCAGATGATCGATCCAGGTGCGTACCGCCTGCAGCCAGCCCCCAAGTAATGACCAGTCAGGCAACAACTGCACCAGCGGCAAAACTATAAATGCCGTAACTGATTGATCCAAATTAGAAATTTCGATTTTCATGCTGGCAATCGTCAAAAGCGTACGCTCCTTTTGACAAAGCGGCTATCACGCTAAGAAGGGCAAGAGGTCAGGGCTGGAAAGCCGCAAGGTACTCAGCAATGGGAACTCCCACCATCACCTGCGATAATGCGTTCTGAACCCAGCCACCGGGCGAATGACTCCGTGTACGACTTCAATGATTTGTATTTCTTCGTCCAGGTTGTCGACCACAACGGATTCACCAGCGCGAGTAAAAAACTCGACATCCCCAAATCGAAGCTAAGCCGGCGTATCGCATCTCTGGAGGAGCGGCTTGGTGTACGCCTGATCCAGCGGTCAACCAGAAAGTTTACGGTCACAGAGATCGGCCAAGACTACTACCGTCATTGTGTAGCGATGCTCGTAGAGGCTGACGCGGCGGAGCAAGTGGTCGAGCATTCACGCTCCGAACCTCAAGGAATCGTGCGTATCAGTTGTCCACCTGCGTTAGGCGCCATGGGTGTGAGCGACATTATTGCGGAATTCATGGTGCTGCACCCCAAAGTCCAGGTGCACATAGACAGCACAAATCGCAGGGTTGATGTGCTGGGTGAGGGGTATGACATCGCGCTGAGAGTGCGTTTCCCGCCATTGGAAGACGACAACCTTGTGATGCGAGTACTAGGCGATAGCCACCAAAAGCTGGTTGCGCGGCCTTCCTTGATAGAAGGGTTGAAGCTCGAAACCCCAAATGACTTGGCGAGCTTGCCTAGCATGGATCTAGGTCCACCAAACCGTGAGCACAGGTGGACCTTTTTAGGCACGAAAGAATATCGAATCGAGGTGGTTCACGCGCCCAGATTTGTCACCTCGGATCTTGATGCGTTACACCGCGCTGCAATACAAGGGGTAGGGGTCGTACAACTACCCGAAATCATGGTGCGGCACGCCATACATGATGGGCTATTGGTGGAGGTACTACCTGAGTTTGTGCTGCGTAGCGGGCTCATCCATGCGGTCTTCCCGTCCCGAAGAGGGCTGCTACCTTCAGTCCGCGGTCTGATTGATAAATTAGCTATGGATTTTGGCGCTAACGCCGAGGCGGACCGGGTCGCTTGTGAGAGAGCAGGAAAAGAACATCCGGCTACGCGGTAGTCATTCCGCGCCTCACTCTCCCAGGTGCTTCACCGTATATTTCCTTGAATTTTTTGCTGAAAGCCGCTTGGGATTGATACCCGACTTGGGCGGCAATGTCGCTCAGCCCCAAATGGGAATGGCTTAGCAGGTTGAACGCTAACTCCATGCGGACTTGGGTCAATAATACCCAAGGCGAAACTCCAGCCACCCGTACGAAGGCTCGCATAAACGTTGCGCGAGACATGCTGGCGGTTTCAGCGAGACCGTCAACGGTCCACTCGTGCGCAGGATCAGCCAGCATGGACTGCCAAGCGCGGCCCAGCCGTTTATCAGACAGCAATGCCAAGGTGCCGGTGTGCTGACCGTGGCTCGCAATGTGTGCACGCAGGATCAATGTGAACAGCGCTTGGGACAAAGCATCGAGCAAGTAATGTGCGCCCACCTGATCGCTATCTGCTTCACCTCGCAACATTTCGACAAGCGCCGGCAGGGGGGCACTTTTAGGGAGGGCAGCACTTGGAATCACAAGGTGTTCGGGGAGCGCCGCGAATAACATCGACGTTCGATTGTAGTGAAAGCCTCCGCAAAGCATGTCTAGATCAGCACTAACATCTCCAATCCGATAGAGCGGCAGGGGCGCATTGGAAATCAGCCTTGGTGTGCTGGACTCAGCCGTTTTTCCAATGCTACGCATGACGTGCGGTGCACCACGAGGCAGAAGCAAAATATCCCCTGCTCGCATGGGCAGGCGTTGCCCGTCCGGAAACTCAACCCGACACTCTCCCTCCAACACAATGTGATAGGGCGCTTTGCCTAATATTTCTTGCTCGTGATCCCGTGCCCAATCGCCCTGAAACTGACACCGCAAATCCAGGCTGCCTCGGACGTTAGCCAGGCTGATGAGCTTATCGATAGAATTCATTTGAGCGCTTCGCATAAAAAATTGAGCGGATCGGACAAACTGACATCTCTCAGGGAGGGAAAACTAAGCCTGTCGAAACACTACACCAACTTCCTCAGGAGTCATGCGATGTTCAACAACTGGTCCGAAATGCTACCTACCATCCAGAAGGCCTTCGGCGGGCTTGGAAAGAGCAACCCTAAAATGGTGAAGGCTTACCTCGCTCTTGGAGAGGCCTGCGCGGAGAACGATGTGCTGGATGCCAAAACCCGGGAGTTGATTTCGATCGCGGTAGCTGTCACCACCCGCTGTGATGGTTGCATCGCTGCCCACGCGGACGCGGCGATCAAAGCAGGAGCACGTCGTGAAGAAGTGGCGGCGGCATTAGCGACCGCAATCTCGCTCAACGCCGGCGCTGCTTACATCTATTCGTTGCGTACGCTGGAGGCGTATGACTCGCTGAAGAAATAGATCATTCGTACGCACGCGTGTGGCCTCGGTACTGCAAGGTATCGAGGCTTTTTTACACGTGCGCCAGGCATGGCGCGTTGCGCGCAAGCGCAACCAGCTTGGCTGTGGTGGCCTCGCTGGTGACTTGGAGGT